>JAAVHT010000040.1 GCA_014799565.1 Clostridiales bacterium | reverse complement strand
TTATTTAGAGAAACTGAATCGCAAAATAGAAGAACAAGAGGGACGGCATATCAAGACGGAACTTGGCGTAGCCATGTTCGTTGTTCCCGCTCAGATGATCCTGAAACTTGGGATTGCCTCGGTTGCCCTTGTGGGCAGTATGCGCCTGATAAGCGGTGAACTTCCTCTTGTGACCTTCTTCCTGTTCCTGCTGGTAGTTTCTCGCATTTATGAGCCAATGAACTTCTCTTTACAAAATCTGGCGGCAATGAACTCCCTGCAAGTGAACATTGACCGTATGAACGAGATCAACGAAAGCAAGTCGCAGAGTGGAGAGAAAACCTTTGCACCCAAGGGCTATGATATTACCTTTGAGGGGGTTGGCTTTGCCTATGACAATGGCGAAACGGTTCTAAAAAATGTGTCCTTCACCGCCAAACAGGGGGAAGTGACCGCTCTGATCGGCCCCAGCGGAGGCGGCAAATCCACCGCCGCAAAACTGGCGGCACGGTTTTGGGATGTGGAGCATGGCCGAATCACCGTTGGCGGTGTGGATGTTGCCAGCGTAGACCCGGAGCAGCTTTTGACAGCCTACTCCATTGTGTTCCAGGATGTAACACTGTTCAACAACACGGTTATGGAGAATATTCGCATCGGCAGAAAGGACGCCACAGATGCAGAGGTCATCCAAGCGGCAAAAGCGGCCATGTGCGATGAATTTATCGCCAAGCTCCCCCAGGGGTATCAGACAATGATTGGTGAGAATGGCTCCACCCTCTCTGGCGGTGAGCGGCAGCGAATTTCCATCGCCCGCGCACTTCTGAAGGATGCACCTATCATTCTTCTGGACGAGGCCACCGCTTCCCTGGACGCAGAGAATGAGACGGAAATCCAACAAGCAATTTCCCGGCTGGTGGAGCGAAAGACTGTGCTAATTATTGCCCACCGTATGAGGACTGTGGAAAACGCCAACAAGATCGTGGTACTGTCTGATGGCACGGTGGCTGAAATGGGAACCCCGGAGGAATTGATGAAGAAAAACGGAACATTTACCCGAATGGTAAAACTTCAAACAGAAAGTCAAAATTGGGTTTTGCAATAAAATAGGCAGGACGATCAAAATTTATAGCTGAATATGAAAATTACCCTTAATAGGTAGGTGGCAGCACCATGAGCTTTAAAAAAGACCATGGAGAGTAGGGGGTGTTGAATAAGGCAGTGCTACGGGGAGTTCCGGTGCGTTGTGGTATGCGCTGAAACGATGAACAAATCCGCCATAGGGAAAGGCTGATCCAGAGGGGTTCTGTAAGGAGGTTCAGTGACAGCAGCCATGACGAACAGAACCAGCAGTAGCCGAGGGAGGGGCGGGTGTGTCAGCACTGACACACCCGCCCCTCCCTCGGTGGCGTATGTTGGTAGAATGAGTTTGAGGTTCAGAAAACCTTGGATGACCGCTGCTATAATTTGCTGCTGTGACGTTTGTGAGTACAGTGGGGCTTGCATAGGTGGTAATTGAACGCTCAGGAGCGGTGGCTGATCGGCCTGCGTGCGAATTGCTCCGGCCTGTTTTGCCATCCAAAGATGCTGGTGGTTTTCAAAGAAGTTGCCTGTTATGAGGAGTGTGGTAACAACAGCGAGAAACGATGTGCTTCAGGAGACAAGGATGGGGCGCTAAACTGGGGATGGCTTAGACGTATACGGGCAGCGTTTATACAGCGATAATACTCTGCTAATACGTATTGGAGAACAGATTCGGTTAATGTGCGCTTAATACGTATAACCTTGAAACTTATACGGCGCTAATACCGCTCTTATATGTATAGTGGTTTTTTGGCGTATAAAAGTAGTTGTTTATACTGGTGCAATACGGTGTCTATACGGCGATAATACGTATGAGAATTTGAGACAGAAGCGCATTGGCAGGAAGAGCGCAAAATATAGGTGGATTTTGCGGAATATGATGAAATCCAAGCGGCTAAAGCGGCCTGGAAGCAGAGGGGGGCCGTCAAAGACCAACTCATTGCGGAAAATCTTGAAGCATTGCAGGAGCTTTGAAAATGATTTTTTGTACAGTGGTGCGAAATCATTTTACCTATAAAAATGATTGACTGCAACAGGGAGGCATTTGGCCGTGTGACAAAGGTTATTAGAATCTGCTGTATGCGGTTGTTGTGCTATAGAAGCAAGTTACCAGCAAGTTAGATTTTCACAATATATAGTGATATAGATTTGATTAGTTACAATATTTTGAGCGTTAAGCCGTCGGCCTAATTGCGGATGGCTTAAACGAGCAAGTTACCAGCAAGTTAAATCACGCCCAAATGGGGGTATACTTCATGTGCTTCGGGGCAGTCGCTGGATCAAGGGGCTTGATGAGCCTTTCTTCAACCGCTTCTTTGATCAGCCTGGAGATACTGCTGGATGCGGAGTCTTTCAGCCCAAACCGCTCTCGCAGGGATCGGTTTGTAAGTTGCTCGCCTTGAACCTGCTTGATGCAGGCGTGAAGATAACAGGCCCAGAGTTTTTCTTCCGGTGAGATGCCGGAGAATGGGATTTCTGCGAAAAGAGTGACACGAGTGCTCTCCTCATATAGATTGATCCTTGGAGCTGGAAGCTGTTGAAGCTCGGCACTAATGACGATTTTGTCCCAGCCAGTGCCCAATTCTTCGCACATCCTGAGCCGACGCATGAGGGCCGCCAGCTTTTCATTCCTGGATTTTGGAGGGTTGTCGATGATGCGCCGCACATCTACGAGCGGAGTTCCAGGATTTGTGATCTCTATGCGCTTTTCAAAGATTTCCACCACCGGGCCGGTTCCCGTTATCGAAAAATCTTGATGAATCAGGGCGTTGGCCACAGCCTCTCTGATTGCGACAAGAGGGTACGCGGATATCTTCTCACGCAGCGCGCCTCTGATGACCTCTTGTGTGGGAATCAAGGCTTCAATAAACTTAATCAGCCCTTCAAAACCAATTACATATCCCTTTCCGCCGATGTCTTCTTTCAGCAGTTCCAATCGATTATTGCCGCGGTATTGTACGACGCGGATCGCTTTCCGAGAAAGTCTGGGAAAAGCAGAAAGACGTTTCGCAAAAAGGATGGCACCGAGGTTTGTGATGGCATAAAGTCCGTTATCCTGCTTTACAAGGATCTCTTCTTCTAGCATATAATGCCCTACGCAATTGATGTCTGATGGCTGAGGGATCCCGGCGATATCAAAATAGATGGAATAGTCCAACAGACGCAAGGCAGCCTCCAGGCCTAAATCTTGTTTGGCATAACGCTCTTCAAATTTTGAGTTTCTCAGCCGATCCCACAGCTGTGCCTGCAATGCCGGATGTTCATTCAATTTTTTCGTGTAGCTCCCAACTCTGATATAGTCGGTCTTTGCAAATGTTACCGTTTGATTGACCGCTCTATATATTATGAGTATGCCTACACTTTTATCATTCATCGGGACGCTGTGAAATTCAAAATCGGCATTTTGAGAGAGCAAAGAACGTAGCCAGTTTTCAAGTTCCTGATTTCCCTTTTTCAGTGTTTGCAGGTTGTAGTCTGTTCCCGCGATTTCATGGGTCGTGTCATCAATGCCCCAAAGCATATAGGCGCAGCTTTTTTCATGGAGGGCCGCGCTGTTTGCGAGTGCGCTGACATCTTGACCGATCATTTCAGGATTATAGTTGTTATGCTTAAACTCGACCCACGGTATCTCGTTTGGTATTTTGCGTAATTCATTGACCAGCCGCTCTAAATTCTCCATTGTATCACCTGCTTTATGAAATCCTGGCTTTGAAAAGAAGACCTTATTGAAAATTTTGAAAAACTACGATTTGTGTTCCAATTATACTGCCAATTCTAAATGCTGGCAAGCAAATTTCTAAGGTTGTTTGTTGTGGCAAATAAAGTTCCTTATGATAGGGGGAGATGATATGTTTGTTACTGTGACTGAGCTGAAGGAAAATTTGGAGCATTATTTGCGGCTCTCTGCTGATGAAGAGGTCTATAATAGTTTGCGATGGAGCGGTGGTGTTGAAGTTTTTTCATCCAACTCGGAATCGGGTAGATATGGTGAAGTTCTTGTTTGATGTTCTTCCTGTGGATGGTTACGCTGGAGGATGTGTGCAGGGAGACTGAATCAAGTATAGAGATGCGCCGATTTGGCGGTCAAAGGAGCGAGAAGTTCAGTATAGAGGTTTGGGTAGAAACCCATACAAAACCCATACGGGCACCAAAAATGCGGCAACAAGAGCATACGACAAGAGACACAAGGGCAAGAGACGAAAATGCCCGGAGTCGTTGCAACGCAACAGCTCCGGGCGCTAACACAAAACAAAGGGCGACAGGAGAGAATAACTTGGGAAGAATTGGTAAGGATGAGGTCTCCAGTTCAAATCTGGATAGCAGCTCCACAAAATCCGCCGTTTTCTGCTGAAAACGGCGGATTTGTTTTGCTTTCCGCACATTTTTTGGCGCTTGGTTTTTTGCATTTTGGGTTTGACCACATAATGAGTGAAGCCATTTGCATCAAGAAGCGAATACCACCAGCAAAAAAATCAACATAATAAAGCGGTCACATAGAATTGATTTTTATCCGTCCGTCTGGTATGCTGAACGCGCAACATACCGCAGGTTCTTAGAGGCTGCGGCGGATATTGCTGTGGAGAGGAGGGTATTTCGTCATGCTCAGGGTTGCCATTGTGGAGGACGATGCTGCCACCGCACAGCTGCTTGCTGGATACCTCAGACGCTATGAGGAGGAGAGCGGCCACAAGCTGGAGATTACATCTTTTGGTGACGGAGACGAGATCGCTATCGGTTATAAGGCTGGGTTCGACCTGATCCTCATGGACGTGGAGATGCCTTTTATGGATGGCATGACCGCCGCCGCGGAGATTCGGAAGCAGGATCCCGAGGTGGTCATCATCTTCATCACCAACATGGCCCAGTATGCCATCCGGGGTTACGCCGTGGATGCGCTGGACTATGTACTCAAGCCGGTGAGCTACTTTGCCTTTTCCCAGCGGCTGGAGCGGGCCATTGCCCGGATGGGGAAGCGGGCGGCGCGGTATATCACCATTCCGGTGTCCGGTGGAGCGCAGAAGCTGGACGTGTCCCACATCCACTACATTGAGAGCCAGGGCCACAAGCTCCTTTACCATACGACAGGCGGCGTATTTGCTTCCGCAGGGGCCATCGGAGAGGTGGAAGAGCGGATGGAGCAGTACCATTTCTGCCGGGGGAACAAGGGCTATTTGATCAACCTGGCCCATGTGGATGGGATCCGGGACGGCTGCGCTGTGGTTCAGGGGGAGCTGCTGCCCTTGAGTCGGGCCAGGAAAAACGCATTTCTGGAAGCGCTGGCCAACTACGTGGGCGAGGTGACGCGGTGATGACAGATATACCTCGCCTGTATACCGCATTGGCTGAGTGGTGCGCGTGCGTACTGTATCTGAAAACCATGGGGACTCGGCTCCGCGGCCCGCGGCTTTGGGCGGCTTGCACCGTTGCCCTGGTGATCCAGGCTGCGTTTCTGGTGCTGACCGGAGGCCTTCCCATCGGATTCTGGATCCCCTGTATGGCGTTGGCTGTGGGCTTCATGTTTCTGTTCCTGCTCCTGTTCGGAGGCGGCAGCCCCGCCGGGGCGGGCTACTGCTGTGTCCGGGCCTTTGTGCTGGCGGAGCTGGCCGCCTCTCTGGAGTGGCAGATCCACTGCTTTTTCCTGGGGCCGGATGAGCGGGGCTGGAGGAGCCTCCTGCTTTTGGCGGTGGTGTATGGGGCAGTGTTTGCCGCCATGTATGCCCTGGAGCGGCGGTACTGCGCCGCCGGACAAGGAGTGGCGGTGACCTGGCGGGAATTTGGCTCCTCTGCCGTCATCGGTGTGGCGGTGTTCACCATTAGCAACCTGAGCTTTCTGTCTATCCGTACACCCTTCACTGGCCAGTACAGCGGAGAGATCCTCAACATCCGTACACTGGTAGACCTGGGCGGCACGGCGATCTTGTTTGCGTACCATATCCAGCGCAGCGAGCTGCGGCTGCGCCGGGAGCTGGAATCGGTGCAGAATGTGCTGCAAAACCAGTACCTCCAATACCAGCAGTCCAAGGAAAGCATTGACCTTGTGAACCGGAAATACCATGACCTGAAGCACCAGATCGCCTGGCTCCGGGAGGAAAACGATCCGGAAAAGCGTTCGGCTTTCCTGGACGCGATGGAGAGTGAGATTCGAAACTACGAGGCGCAGAACAAAACGGGCAATCCGGTGGTGGACACCATGCTTACCAGCAAAGGGCTTTACTGCGCAAGCCATGACATCACCCTCACCTGTGTTGTGGACGGGGCCTTGTTGGACTTTATGGACGTGATGGATATCTGCACCATTTTCGGGAATGCTCTGGATAATGCCATCGAGTACGTAGAGACCCTGGTGGAGACGGAGAAACGGCTGATTCATGTGACGGTGTCGGCCCAGAAGGGCTTCGTTCTGCTGAGCTTTGAAAACTACTGCGAGGCAGTCCCGGATTTCGACGGCGGCCTGCCCGTTACCACCAAGGGGGATGCGGCCTACCACGGCTATGGGCTGAAAAGTATGCGCCATGTGGCGCAAAAATGCGGAGGCACCCTCACCGTCCAGAAAAGAGAGAACTGGTTTGAACTCAAGATCCTGCTTCCCCTGCCGGCAGCGCCCCAATAGACATCCTGCCCTGGAGTGTTTTGATAAATGTGTCAAACAGTCCAGGGCTGTTTTGTGTAAAACGACCATCCCAAAGTGCAATTCAGGCAGAAAAATGACTGTTTGTGCAGACACCGCCCCAAATGGTTCCCTCTTTGGTATAGTCATGTCGTGAAAACTGGCTGGCTAAAGAGCGACGGCTGGTTAAAACGGTGTGAAATGGAGAGGAGGATCAAGAGGGCACGGCAAAGCGCAAGATCAAAAACAACAATTTGGGAGGTTGCTATGAAAAGAAAAACAGCGATTTTTCGTGGAATCGCGGCAGTGATGGCGTTTCTGATGTTTATCTGTACCGCTGCCACTACCCTGACGTTCCGCTATGCTGGGGTCATCAATCAGGCGCTGAATCTTACCACCAGCCGGATCATTCATACAGACGATGAGGCGTCGGCCAACGCGATCGTCTACGATAACGACTACGGCACAGACTACAACAATAATCAGGCGGCCCTCTTGCTGGAGGTGGATGTGGCCAGCGAGAATATCATCCAGGCACAGGAGGGCACCACACTGCTGACCAACCACAACGGTGCGCTGCCTTTGGCCACCGGGGCGGGGGTCACCATTTTCGGCAACGGCGCCTTCCACTCGGTGGGCACCTCCACCCGCACGCCTTTTGAGTCCATTGCTTCCTCGACCCTGACGTCCGCGCTCCAGGAGGCCCTGGGCGAGGAGAACGTGAACGCTGTCCTGGGGGAGACGGCCTATGCCAGCCTTGGAACCACCAGCGCCAGCCAGGTGGCGGAGGGAGAGATTGCGGATGTGCGCGCCCAGGAAGGTACCTGGAGCAGCGGCTGTAACGACGCAGCCATCGTGGTGCTGTCACGAGCTGGCGGCGAGGGCAATGACCCTGTTATGGTGACGGAGGAGGGCCGGCATTACCTGGGCCTGTCCCGCAATGAGGAGGATCTGATGGCCTATCTGCGGAATCAGAAGGCCGCCGGGATGTTCGGCAGCATCATTGTACTGGTCAACTCCGAGCAAGCCATGGAGTTGGGCTGGCTGAACGATTACGACGTGGATGCCTGCCTCATCATCGGTCGGCCGGGCACCACAGGTTACACTGGTGTGGTCAACGTTCTGACCGGGGCGGCAAATCCCTCCGGCCATGTTGTGGACACATATGCCGCCAACTCTTTGTCCGCTCCCGCCATCACCTACGCTGCAGGCAATACCCAGCAATGGGCAAACCTAAGCTGGGTAGAGGCTAACGACGTGGACTTCACCAGCGAAGGATCTGAGAACAACTGGATTGTTTACGCCGAGGGCATTTACGTGGGCTACAAATATTATGAGACCCGCTATGAGGACACGGTGATGGGCGTCGGCGGCGCTGAGAGTGCCGTGGGCTCCACCACTGGCGGAGGCTGGCGGTACACCGACGAGGTGACCTTCCCCTTCGGCCACGGCCTGAGCTATACTACCTTCAGCCAGANNCTGGANAAGGTGGANTACGATGCCAATGAGGACGCGTATATCCTCACCGTCACTGTGACCAACACCGGCAGCGCGGCGGGTATGGACGTGGTACAGGCTTATGCCCAGACCCCCTACGGGGACTATGAGAAGCANAACAANGTGGAGAAAGCGGCGGTGCAGCTGGTAGGATTTTCTAAAACTGGTGTGATTGCNCCCGGCGGTAGTGAGACAGTCACGATCAAGGCGGAGCGGTACTTCCTTGCCAGCTATGACAGCAATGCCGCCGGCACCTATATCCTCAGCGCTGGCGACTACTACCTGGCCATCGGCGACGATGCCCACGATGCGCTGAACAACATTCTGGCCGCCAAAGGCTACACAACCGCCGATGGCATGACCGCTGACGGCGATGCGGACAAGGTGCACACCTGGAACCAGACTGCCCTGGACGACAGCAGCTACAGCACCTCCCGCTTCACCGACGCGGAGGTAGTCAACCAGTTTGACAAGGCGGATNTGAACTACTATGGCACCGACTTCACCTACCTGTCTCGCAAGGACTGGGCGGGAACCTATCCCACCACCCCCATCTCCCTGTCCATGACGGAGGAGATGCTTCGGGACATGGTCGCCAACTGGTACGACCCCGCTGAATACGACACCGGCGCACAGTATACCTTCGGGGCGGACAACGGCCTGAGTTTTGCCGATTTGTACCACGTGGACTACGACGACGATGAGACCTGGAACCGGTTCCTGGATCAGCTCTCCGTGGATGAGATGCTCAGCCTCATCTCGGACAACGACGGCTACAACCCCATCGACAGNGTGGGGATGCCCGGTGCCACCCGTACCGACGATAACAGCGGCATCGGCCCGCTGATCTGCAACGGCAACANCTGNNTTGGCTGGGTGTCCGAGGCCACTACCTCTCGTACCTGGAATACTCAGCGGTTCACCGCCCGGGGCCGGCTGCTGGGCGTGGAGGCCGTGTTCTGTAACGCCAACGAGATCTGGTACGGNGGCGGCGACCTCCACCGCACTCCCTTCGGCGGACGCAATAACCAGTATTTCTCCGAGGATGGAAACCTGGGCTACATCATCGGTGCCTACGAGGCCGAGGCCATGCAGGCCGTGGGCGTGAACTACTGCATTAAGCACTTTGCGCTCAACGACCAGGAGACTGCCCGGGGCGGTGTNGCCACCTTTACCAATGAACAGGCCCTCCGGGAGATCTACCTGCGGGCNTTCGANGGCGCGTTCTGCGAAGGCGGCGCGGCNTCNGTTATGACCGCCTTCAACCGCATCGGCTGNNTGCCCAACAANGCNAACCCGTCNCTGCTTGGCGCAGTGCTGCGGGGCGAGTGGGGCTTCAAGGGTCATGTCACCTCNGACGGATATTCCTCTTCTCTGTATAAGAACCACTTTGCTGAATTCCTGATNACCGGGCAGGATTACTACTGTCTGGATGCCAACGCCTACCGNTCCGCCATCGGCAAACTCATCGATGACGGCGACACCACTATTATTGCCTANCTGCGTCAGGCGGCCAAGAACNATCTCTANGTTCTTAGCCGGAGCGCTGCCATCAACGGNCTGACCAGCGGGAGCNTCGTAGAGACCATCGTGCCNTGGTGGCAGAAAGCGCTGTTGAGNGCCACCGCCGTGCTGGGCGTGGCCTTCGTGGGCTTCACCGCGGCCAGCGTGGTGCAGANGGTTGTGACAAAAAAACCGAGCAACAAGGAGGAGAGCGCATGAAAGGAAAGAGCATGAGCGCAAAGCTCAGCCTGATCGCCGCCGCTGNGGGCCTGATCACGCTGGTGGTATTCATCATCTACGGCGCGGTGTATGACTATCTGGATTACATGGTGGCCGNCACCCTGGCCCTGGGTGTGGCGTGNGCCGNGGGCTATGCANTGGTAAGCCACAAAGCNGCNGAGTTTCTCAACCTGATCCAGGTNGTACTCACCGCCTACTCCCTGGGGCTGTTTTTCCTNAACAGCCATCCCGTGTGGGCCGACCGGCTCAACAACATCGANATGTACGGCGCCCGGGGTTCGCTGGTGCCGGTGGTGTTCATCATCCTGCTGTTCCTGCTCACTGCTGTGTGCGGGATTGGCTCTTGCTTCACCAGAAAGGAGGCGGCCTAACATGAAGAAACGGACGATTCTGTCCCTGCTGCTCGTGATGGGGGCGCTGTGCCTGCTGTGTACNGCCTGCTCCACCTCCGCCTTTGACAATGCGGAGTCCTACCGNCGGGAAGTGGGCGGGGTGCTGCGCACCTGGCTTTCCAGCCCCAGTCGTCCCTCTGGCTCCAACTCCGGCGAGGAGAGCGACATCACCCGCCTGGCTGCCCCCGGCGACTTCACACTGAGTGAAAACGGGGATTACTGCTTCACCGGCGTGGCGGACGCGGACTACTATCTGCTGTATTTCTGTGCCACCGATGCCACCGACGATAAGGACGCCTTCCTATTCTCCAGCAACTCTATCCCCGCTGTCGGGACAGGAAGCGAGACATACAGCGGCAATGTGGACGATCTGGTGCAGTATGGCTATGGTGAATATCTGGTAAAAGTGTTTGCCTTCCCCAATATGAACGACACGCAGCACTCCATGTCCACCGCCGCCACCGCGGACTTCTCCTGTTCCGGTGCTCAGGATGCCCCGGTCATCGACTACCTGTGGAACACGTTTGAGCAGACGGTGGACATTCAGCTGACAAACATCAACGACTACACGTATCAGGCTTACCCAGATACGGTGGAGGTAACCTTTACTAACGTAGAAGACAACAGCGATTCTGTTGTGGTGGCATTGGAGGCACTTTCTCCGAACAATAACAGCGTTAAAAGCGATGCGTTGACCCCGGGAACCTCCTATCGCATCTCCGCGGTGAGCCACAACGCAAGCAGCTATGTGACCAATGCCGATTCTGATGTTACGGTCGTGGCTGAGTCGGTTACTTTTGCGGGCCATAATGTAATGTCTGTGGACTATAATTATACGGATGGCATTGCCAGAGACAGCTTTAACTATCCTCAGGTGATGAAGAACGTGAGCCTGACGGAGTCCTGTGAATATGACCAGCACGTCTTGGCCTTCGGCACCCCGGCGACGTATACCTTTACGACCACCCCCATAGCAGCAAATCCCGGATCGAGCTATACTTTCAATGTGACGTGGAACGGTTTTATGTCCTTTGATGATGCTGAGCTGGAGCTGTACCCAGACGGCACCTTCCAGTTCAACCAGTACAGTGAAATGCCGCCTCAGGGCCCCTCTTCCATGCGGGGCATCTGGACGGACAACGGCGACGGCACTGTGACCATGAGCTACGATCATTCTACCCTGACGACCTCTGTGGGCTGAGTGCCCGCACCATACGAGCGCGCCGCGGCCTCTTCTCCCAAGGGGAGGGGGCCGCGGCTGCAAAAGGAGGATCAGACCTTGGAGCTGCAAACACTGATCGGACGGATGACCTTGGAAGAAAAGTGTTCCCTCCTCAGCGGCGGCACCCAGTTCACCAGCAAGGCCATCCCTCGGCTGGGCATCCCCGCTCGCTTCTTCTCCGACGGCCCCCTTGGGATCCGCCGGCAGGAGGGGGCGGCAGATCATCTGGGGCTGAATCCCAGCGTTCCCGCCACCTGCTACCCCGCCCCCGCCGCTGTAGCCAATTCCTGGGACACGGCGCTGGCAGAGGAGGTGGGGAAACACCTGGGGGCGGAGGCTGCCGCCCTGGGGGTGGATGTGTTGCTGGCTCCGGGGTTGAATATCCAGCGATCCCCTCTGTGCGGGCGGAATTTTGAGTACTTTTCTGAGGATCCCTATCTGTCCGGCAAGCTGGCCGCGGCATACATACGGGGCATCCAGTCCCGGGGGGTGGCCGCTTGCCCTAAGCACTTTGCCGCCAACAGCCAGGAGACCCTGCGGATGCACTCAGACAGCGTGGTGGACGAGCGCACATTGCGGGAGCTTTACCTAACCGGATTTGAGATCGCCGTCAAAGAGAGTGGGCCAAAGTGCCTCATGTCCTCCTATAACCGGGTAAACGGCGTCTATGCCAGCGAGAATAAGTCGTTACTTCAGGACGTCCTGCGGGACGAATGGGGCTTTGACGGCTTTGTGGTCACCGACTGGGGCGGGAGCAGCGATCGGGTGGCCGGGGTCATCGCCGGGAATCATCTGGAGATGCCCGCCACTGGCGGGGACAGCGACCGGGAGGTGGCTGCCGCCGTCCGGGCCGGACGCATCTCGGAGGAGCTGGTGGATCGGCGGGTGGGCGAGCTTTTGTCCGTTTTGACGGAGCTTTCTCCCGCCAAAGAGACTGCCGGGTTTGACCGGGAGGCCCACCACGCCTTTGCCCGAAGGGCGGCGAGAGAGACCATCGTGCTGCTGAAAAACGAGGATCGAGTCCTGCCCCTTGCCCCCGGTACACGGGTGGCGGTCATCGGGGACTTTGCCCAGACGCCCCGTTTTCAGGGCGGCGGATCCAGCAGCGTGAACCCCACCCAGGTGGATACGCCGCTGGATTGCCTGCGGGAGAGCGGACTGGACGTGATTGGATACGCTCCCGGTTTCCGCCGCCACGGAGGAGAGGATGCCGCCTTGCGGCAGCAGGCGGTGGAACTGGCGGGCCAAGCCGATGTGGCGTTGGTGTACCTGGGGCTGGACGAGTTGGCGGAGACCGAGGGTCTGGATCGTATGGATATGACCATGCGCCCCAGCCAGACGGCGCTGCTGGAGGCGGTGGCGGCGGTCAATCCCAACGTGGTGGTGGTGCTGGCTGGGGGTGCGCCCATGGAAACACCCTGGATCAGCCTTTGCAAGGGCCTGCTCTACGGTTCTTTGGGAGGACAGGCCGGGGCTGGAGCGATAGCCGATGCCCTGACGGGCAAATTCACCCCATCCGGGAAATTGGCCCAGAGCTGGCCGCTGACGGGCGGAGACGCACCCTGTGCCCGGTATTTCCCGGGGAAGGAGCGCACGGCGGAGTACCGGGAGGGCCTTTTCGTGGGCTACCGCTATTATGAGACCGCCCAGATTCCCGTCCGCTTCCCCTTTGGCTTCGGGCTGAGCTACACCAGTTTTTCCTATTCAGATATCACGGCCACGGATCGGTCGGTGAGTTTTACATTGTCCAACACCGGTTCGGTGGCAGGGGCGGAGGTGGCCCAGCTCTACGTGGGGCGGGAGGATAGCGTGGTGTTCCGGCCGGTTCGAGAGCTGAAGGGCTTTGCCAAGGTGTATTTGGAGCCGGGGGAGAGCCGGCGGGTGACCATCCCATTGGATGACAAGGCGTTTCGGTATTTCGATGCAAAGATCCATCGTTGGGAGGTTGAGGGCGGAAGCTATCAGCTTTTCGTGGGGGCTTCCTGCCGGGATATCCGGCTTACGGCTCAGATGGAAGTGGCTGGGATCAAAGCCCCGGCTCCCTATGACGCCCTGCCCAGCTATGACAGCGGCAGAGTGGCAGACGTACCGGACAGTGAATTTGAGACTTTACTGGGTCGGGCCATCCCCGCCGCGAAATGGGATCGCTCCGCCCCACTGGGGCTGAATGACACCTTTGCCCAACTCCAATACGCCAGAGGCTGGGTGGGACGGCTGGTCTACCGGATGATGAAGGGACAGGTAGACCGCTCTATGACCAGCGGAAAGCCAGACCTGGATGCCCTGTTTCGCTATAATATGCCCTTTCGCGGGGTGGCTAAAATGATGGGCGGCATGGTGGATATGGCCATGGCGGAGGCCCTGCTGGAGGTATTCAACGGCCACTTTTTCCGGGGTTTGGGCCATTTGACCGCTGCCTTTTTCCGCAAGAACAAGGCAGAAAAGGCTGTTGCCGCCGCGCTTTCCAGGGCGGGACAGGATAAACCGCAAGAGGAGGAGTGCCCATGAATGCCGTCAAGCGTTGGAGACGGGAGCACCCTGAGCTGTGGGAATTCATCCTGTTCAACGTCCTGTCCAACTGCGCCACCATCACGAACTTCGCTGTCATGTGGCTGTGTACCGGTTTTGTTTTTGCGTCCTTCAGTGATCGGCCCTTTCGCTTTTTTATCTTCAACTATACCGATGTGGGAAGCGATCTGGGGCTGTGCGGGTTCCTCAGCTTTTTGGTGGCTACGGCCATAGCCCAGACTGTGAATTTCTTTGTACAGAAAAATCTGGTGTTCAAGTCTAACGTCCAATTTTCCAAGGCGGCGCCTAAATACATCCTGCTGGCGGTGGTGGTTGTAGTCATCTCCGCCGCCCTGCCCGCCTATAGTCAGGCGTTGTTTGTGGGCTGGGGCATACCCCGCAGCTTCGCGCCTACTTTGGCAAACATCCTCAATATCCTGATCCAGGTGGCGATGAGCTACCCGGCCATGAAGTTCTGGATCATGCCAAGAGAAAAGAATATTGCAGACGCGGCATCATAAGAGCAAGGCCCTCCAAAACTGGAGGGCCTTGCTCTTGCGATTTTATAACAAGTGTGTATTTTTGAAGAAGCTGAATTGGCGAAATAATGGGCGGCAGGGAGCTTTTTATTGTTTACAGCGGCGCAAATTCTGGGCGGGGCCGCTTGTAGTTCACTGCCCTCTATGGAAAGCTATGTGTAGCACTTGACCCACACCGCGACCCACACGGCGAAATGTGCGGAAAGGGTTAAAGAGCATTGGCAGGAAGTTTGACCTTCCTGCCCGTTCAAATGCGCTGTGGAGCATGAGGTGGACACTGCGCACCGTGGTGCTGCTGAGACCGGGGGGTGCCGTGGCCGCTTCGCTGGTTGACACGGCCATGCTCCATCAGATCCTTGCAGAGCTTTTGCAAATCACGGGAGGTCGGCTTTTTCAGCTTGATCTTCCCAATGCGGGGGATGGTGTAGGGTTCAATCATCAGGCGGTATCGGTCTGCCGTGGCCAGTCAGACATTGGGTTTGGCGTAGAGTTCATACCAGCTTTTCAGCCAAGTGGCCACTGTGTATTCCTCAGTGCGGCTGACGTCCAGCACTTCGGATTCCTGCTGGGCGGCGGCCAGCTTCTGTTTGACTTCAGCCTGGGTTTTGCCCAAGACATTTTTGATGATGCGCTTGCCGGTATCTGGGTTATAGCCGGCGGTATAGCGGCCTTCCCAACGGCCGTCCTTTCGTTTGCGAATATTTCCTTTGCCGTTGGCACGTTTCTTAGCCATGAAAGCCATGAAGGTTAACTCCTTTCCTGGGTACCGTCGATGTAGACGCTATTGGTGGCGGCATCGTAGGTCACACCGAAGTCCACCGCTTGGCCGATGTCCCGAAGCCGAACGTAGTTGCTCCCGCCGATGAGATAGGCGGTGAGAGGTGCTTGCTGGCCGTTGATGTAGAATGTTTGGGTGCTGGGTCTGGCGGTGAGATAGTCTGCCGCTTGGGCCGCTGGGCCACGTTTGGACGTTTAAGTCAATTTTCTTCCGGACAACGAGGCGTGGCTGCTCACCCGGGGAAGGAAGCCCGTGCAGGTGCAGAAATGCCGCCCGGAAAACCACCCCAGATGCCCTGATCTCGGCTGAAGCGGCGCCAAAAAGACCCAGGATCGATCCTATGGATCCGATCCTGGGCTCTTGTTCGTGCAGCGGGACTTTAATTTGTCCCGAAAAATGCTTCCAGCTCTTCATGTGTCTTATTGGCCTCGAGCTCCATCGCCTTGAAAAATTCTCTATAGGTCATTTTTTCATCCTGGGGAACGAAGAAAGGGATCAGTCCAAAGCTTTGGTTTGGATTCCCGCTGACCGACGGAGATCCCTTTCTGACTGCCCGGAATCCCTTATGCTGGAAGTTCTTTTTGTCGGCCGAGGGTTCCGCCGTCGGGCGTTTGCGCTTTACCGGGAAGATTACGCCCCCGTGGGTGCAGTCCAAGGTCAGCATATAGGTGAGGACCTGATATACGTCGTCCCGGATTCTTTTGCGGTCTTGCTCACTGGCCTGCTCTTTCTTCTGAGCTTTTTCCAGGATCCTGCCCCAGACCGGACGGTACTTGGCGTCCAGGACCCGCCTTTTGTTTTCCCACCAGAAGTCTGGCCTGACATTCAGCATCCCGCCCAGGATGTCCGCGTTATTTTGGGCCAGGCAGGAGGAGTTATGGATGACCGCCTTGTATAGATAGTCCTCCCACAGCTTGCTGACGTCCAGGAAAACACCGGTCACGAAGGATGCGCCGTTCTCCGCATAGGGATAACTCCTGTGGCTTGTCCGCTTCAGGACTGCCCGGGCAACGACCCGCAGCGTCTCATAGTCCCGATAGACGGGATTTGTGATTTTTTTCTTTGTGCCGTCGAGCAAAGAGCGGGTATCGCCGCGGCTCCAGCCGGCGTTCTGCCGCTCCAACGCCTGGCGGGCCAGGCGGAAGCCAGGTATTCTCTGCCTCAGACGCCGCATCCACTCCGGATGCCGCTTTTCCGCCTCCAGACAAGCCTGGAAAAACAGATGGTTGTAAATATTGTCTTCACTATACTCCCGAACCCGGTAGGCCATCTTGCCGTCATCCAGGCCCATGCTCATCCGAATCTTCCGGGGCAGGTCGAGCTGTCCCCGGATTCGGCTGTCATAGCAGGAAAAGGCGCGGTAGATCCGAAACCGCCCTTTTTTCCATGCCTGTTCCATCTGAACCGCCAGCTTGAGCAGCAGAATCCGGTCAAAAATATTGGTTTCTCCGCTAATCCTGGACTCTTTCAGGATCCACAGTGGGGTGTCGTCCCAGCACTTCTCCAGCATGGCCCAGGCAAAGAAAGACAGGAACTCACCCTCAACGCCGTCGTTTGCCACCTTTTTTGGGCCGAAACGGTCGCCGATGATGACGGTTTCTATGCCGGCCTCTGTCCTGTACTCAAACACGCCGATCAGGTTTTCGGTGCACAGTTTCCCGTCGGCGCCATATTTGAATATTTGGGGACGTTCCCGGTCATCTCTTTCTGTTTTATTCAGCAGATCAATCAGGCTGCACCGGCCTTCATCGGCCAAGCCTTGTATGGCGCGGCAGCGCTCCTCAAATTCTTCTAAATATTCCTTGAAAAAATCTTTTGAAGCATTCTTAAATTCTGCCTCAAATTTCTTGACTTCCGTGAACTTTTTTAATTGCTGGGCTTTCTCTATTTGCTTTTTTAATCTCTTTAAGCTGTTAAATTCCTCCAGTCCCTTTGAGACTTTCAGCTCCTTAAACTTCTCTAATCTCTTTGAGTCGTCCAGATTCTCTAGTTCCCTGAATTTTGTTTCTACAACAGTTTCAGAGACCAAAGTATTGTCCTTCAGAATGGGACTCATTGAGCATCACCCCGTTTAACCCTCTGGAGAGAAAAATTTTTCTTTGCAGGTTCCAACAAAATCGTCGACACCACTCTCACCCCGCAGGTACTCCCGCAGCAGCGGTTCGATGCGGTATTTCCAAACATAGTATTTAATTTTTGCCAGATCTCCAACTAACTCCGTCTTCTCGTCATCGCGCTTAGGAAGTTCGGAAGGCAGGTGGGCAAATTGTCCCTGGGAGATAAAATAGTCCCGGTTCAAACCATATTTTTCCCCGTCTTCCTCGATCGTTTCATTTAACGCGTTCACACTTTTGGCCAGATCCTCTGCGATTTCTCCCAATCCCATCGTCTCAAATGCCCGCTGCAACGAGCGCCCATCTACTTTAAGCTCCATAAACTCAAAGCGCCGCCGCAGGGCGAAGTCCATACTCTCCACCGAGCGGTCGATATCGTTCATCGTGCCGAGAATGTAGACGTTTTCGGGGATGTAGAAACCATCCTCAAATACATCATCAGTGATTGGGGCTGCAATCTTAGGCTTTTGGGGCTCTTTAGACCCGTCCGGAGCGTTAAAACCATAGGTAGACAAATTTTGATACTGTGTCTTGACGGTATGTTTCGGTCCCCGCTTGTCCGCCTCCAGACAGTACATCAGCTCGCCGAATACCTTGGACAGGTCGGCCCGGTTGATCTCGTCAATCAGGAAGAAATACTTGTTGTCATCGAGATACTTGCGATATTTTTCCTCTTTCTCTGCATCTTCGCCTATTTTCTTCTTTTCTGCCCTGTTTTGTTCCGCTGCTTGACGGCAAAATGCCTTGAAGTGGCCGTCCAGCTTGACAAACTTGCTTTCGCCATTTATCTGAACAGGCCGCAGGCCCTCCACAAAGTCCGTGTAATCATAGGACGGGTGAAACTGGACACGGACGTAGGGATTGGCCTCTCCGGGCAGTATTGCGCCAAGGTACCGGGCCAGCAGCTCGGATACATGGGACTTGCCTGTGCCGGGCGCGCCATTGAAGATGATCTGCTTGGCGCCATGTTCCAGATGATCCAGGGCCTCCTCGCCAACAGAGATGGCTTTAATTTTTTTGCGGAGCTGCCACCTATACCAAATTTGATAAAAATCGCCGTTGTTCAGACTGTTTACCAGTTGTTCTTTTGCGGGACTCAAATCCTGCTGCTGGCCTTGCAAAGAACCGTTTTTATCCATCAGCCACTCCATCAGCTGTCCCAGTGTCACAATTTTTCGATCCCGCAATTCCCCGATAAAATTTACGATCTGGTCACGGCAATCATAAGCGCGGGTGGTGGATTCTTCGGGTCCAATAAATTGTAAGTACGTGTTGCAGTTGTAAGAGGGGTGCGCGTCATCCTTGAAAATCTCATCATAATCGGCATTCATCCAACCCAAGTGGTTACTATTATCCTGTTCACCGGCCGCTACACATACTGCCACACAATAAACCATCAACGCACGTGCTCCCGGCAGGCTATACGTGGGGTATAAAGGTAAATTTCCCCACCATTTCTTCCAACTCTGCTGCTCTCTGCAGCCAAGCAGCATCGGTCCGATGTTCTCAATTGGTATATCTCTCCAGGTCTTTGCCATCTCCATCATTTTTCCCCTCCAAGCCGGTACGGCTGTAATAATATGGTCATTTTACTATAGATGCTCACTTTCTGCAAGTAGTGAACTGGTTTTTGGAATCTTGGAGCAAACTGAACCCCGTCTTGAAGGAAAAAGCGTTTGATTCAATAAAAAGGCGGCGAATGGAGATATCATGCAAAACCCGGACACACGGAGCTTCTTTAACGCCCGGTATGTTGGCGCAGAAATGCAGGATGCTCTGGACAGTCTGGAACAGTGCGCGTCTTTCTTTACCCCAGCCAGCGCAGACTGACTCACGAGTATTTTAAGGCTATATCAAATAGCTGAACGACAACGGCATACGGCCCTATGAGCTGAAGCAGGGAGATGACCGGACTATAGAGGGGTGCGTGTAGGAACTATGCACCGTTGCCCCTCCATTTTTGAGGCGTTGGGTTCCTATACTGCCAGATTGCAGCATGGGGATCCTGCCTCGAAAATGCTAACAACTCCACGATCCTGCATCCGCAGAGCCATGGAGTTGTTATTGCTATTCTTACCGTGTCACAGCGGCCTGCCTCTCCACCATGGCCCCTATCAAGGCGTTCAATTCGGCCAGAAATTCTGACTGAGTCTTTCCATAGCCGCAGACATACGCGCCCTTTTGCGCGCGGGTCAAAGCGACATACAGCAGGCATTTAGCCCGTTTCAAATTCTCTTCGGATTGGATGGCGGCCTTGGATGGAAATACGCCCCGATTCATCCCGGCAATAAATACATACTGGAATTCCAGTCCTTTAATGCGGTGCATGGTACCCACACGGATCCCTTCCAAACTCCGGTCATCCGCCTTATTTTTCAGCTCATAGGTTTGTATACCCATACTGTTCAGCTGTTTGATATAGCTGCTTGTCAGACTTTTGCTGGAGGCAGTCAGACAAATATCCCGCGCGGGTACGCCGCTGCGTTTCAGTTGCTCCAACTCTTCATAGATCCACTGGATTTCCTCTGTCTCACTGCCAAAGAATTTCACCTGCGGCAGCTCCCCGGAGGTGCAGGAAAAATAACGAGGGTTTTGATACATACCGCCATTCAAATCGTCAAAGGATTCCTCATCCAGCAGACGGGTAGCGGATTCTTGTAACTGATAGGTGGTGCGGTAGTTCATCCATAGCTGGCGAATCCGACCCTGGACCTGAATGCCGCAGGCCGACAAGGAGGCGCGGCGGTCATAGATCCGCTGGCGGGGATCGCCCACCAGAAAGATGTCGTCTTTCCGCTCCGGCCCTGCCAGAGTGCGCAGCAGACGCAGGCTGCCGGTATCGAAGTCCTGGGCCTCATCCACAATGATATGGCAATACTGCGGATCCGCCTGGTTAGAGACATACTGGCGGTACAAGTACATGGCGGTTTTATAATCAAACATACGGCGTTCGTGCATCAGGCTCTGATAGGCGTCAAAGACGCGCCAGACTTCTCTGCGCTGTGCAGAGGACAGGGGCTTTCTGCCTCCGACCCGGCGTACTGCGAGATACTCCTCCAGGGTAAACGCCTCCTGCTCGGCGATGACGCGCTCCCACTCCCTCTGGTAAAAACCGGCGGGACGGGTGCGCTGAGGATCTCCGATCGAGATGGCATCCTCCCACAGCCGCTTGAGGATATTATCATTGGGATACAGAATGCTTGTCTGCTCGTAGCCGGAAATGGTGTCGAGCCGGGGCAGCTTATCAAGATTCAGGACATCAATGCGCTTAAATTCCTCGGCGGTACAGATACTGCGCAGTTTGTCGCTTATGTCGTAGATGAGGTTGGCCGTATAGAAGGTATAGAGAATTTTCCCCTCCGTTTTTTCCTGAATCATGCGAGCCGCCAGGGCCTTGGCCCGGTGCAGGGCGGTGATGGTCTTGCCCGTGCCGGCGCCGCCCAAAACCAGGGCTGGCCCGTCAAACCGCTCTTCCACCAGTCGGCGCTGTGTGGGGTGGAGAAAGATGCGCCACTGCTCCAGACCGCCCTGCAAGACAGCCTCGCGCAAGTCCGGATCGCTGGGGAGAACGAAGAAAGAGCGCAGAGTCTCCGGATTTTTCATGGGGTCGCCACCGGCAGCCGCCTTATTGGCTTCGATTTCCTCCAAAATATCAGACAGCGGAGTTCCGGTTGCCAAACCGAACAGCCGCTCCCCTAACTCGGCGGGGAGGGCATCCATTTGTTCCAACAGCTGATCGTCATTCTGAATGGACCGCACCAGAGGCAGCAGATCCTCCGGAACGCCCAGGCGCCGCAAAGACTTGTCTGAGTATTGACCAGCCGGGAACAGGCCCTGTTCCGCCGGTGCCGGCGCAGTCTCCGCACCGGGGGCCTCGTACATTTGAATTGTCATAACCTCGCTGTCCAGCGAGATCACTGCTTTGTGCGCCCAGTCGTAGGCGGAGTCGTGCTGATCCGCATAGAGAAATAGATAGGCCTCCAGTTGAGGAACCCAGCAGAGGATGGTCCGAAATCCGTCGGCAATCCGTATGGAGTATATGTTATCCTCTCTGCAGCCGTGGAGCTTCTCGTAATGCAGGCTTTTCGAATTTTTATTTTTACTCTCCACAAACTGCATCATTGCCAGAGTCGCCCTGCCCTGCATGGTGGGGGACATCCTACGCAGGGAATCTATATAACTTTTCGCCCAAATAACATTTTCCATCTGATCTTTCTTCCTCCTCTTATGACAGCGGATGCGTCGGGAGCAGCTTGTCCAGTTGCGCCGCGGCGTCATCCAGCAGCTTGCCGGCGGAGGAGAACACGGCGTCGTCCAGGAAGTAGCTGTCGGACCACTCCTGGAGGAGGGCGTCCAGAGCCTGTTCCACGGTCTGGGGCAGCGTGTCCTGTGCCCTGGTGTCAAAATACAGCTCCCGCAGCAGCAGATAGTGCTGGCAGAAGCGCTGGGGCTCTGGGAAATCCCTGGCCCAGTCCTGTCGGCGCTGGTTCTCCCGGGCCCATTCTCTCTCCTGTTCCTCCTCCATCTCCTGCTCCTCCAGCTCGTCCCAATCCCCCGGGTAATAGCTCTCCGCGTCGCTGGGGTCAGAGACAAGCAGGTCACCCAACTCTTTGTTCAGCTTGGCAATGTCCTCCCAATAAGCTTCCCGAGCAAGCTGCTCGTCTACGCTGGAAATCCGCGAGGTAATGGACAGGCCGGTAAGCTGCTCGTAGCACTCGTCCATCCAACTGAAAAAATCGTTGTTTCTCGCGGGATTACACAACTCCTCATAGCAGAGGCTGATTCGGTTCGGATAGTACATCCGCTGCGCGCAGGTCAGCAGGTCCTGAAACGCCCCCCTGATCTCGGAAAGCCAGGCGGGCCGGCTGGCCGACAGGCGCAAGGCACAGTAAAAGAAGCTGCGCAGGCAGGCCTGATCCTTGGTCTTTAGCTCCGCCTGCCGCCGGACCTGATAGTAGAACCGTGCGCACTCAAGAAGCCGGTTGATCAGGATCTGGGTTTTTTCCTCGGAGTACAGCCCCTTCTCATCCGTCATCTCCGGCAAAACAGGCCGGCTGCGGCCGGAGAGCAGGAATTCCACCCGTTCGGCCTTCTCCAGCAGCAGGCGCTTGCGGTCCTCCAGGGACTGGAACTGGGACTGCGTCAGCCGGATCGATTCCGGGCCGGCCAGGATCTCGCTGCCGGGGAGGAGGTCGGGCTCCGGTGCGGACGGGGCGGCCGGCATCTGTGCCGAAACGGGAGCGGCGCCCGGCACTGCCGCCGGGACGGGGGTGCCTCCAGCTTCGGGGAGCTCCGGGTAAAGGGGGTGCCCCTCCAGCTTGTACTTTCGTGCCTGCCGGGGTTTCTGTCCCCGGGTAAACAGCCACACATCATCCAGGGGCATACGAAGGATGGCATCTTTGGGTTTATTTGCCTTGACACTGATAAAATTAGCCGTATCAATGTCCTGCCCGCCCAGGTAAAGGCAGTTGTCACAGTTGTTGATGATGGTTTTGCCCCTGTTATCCCCGTAGAGGGCGTACAACTGGTTGATGCTCTGAATAATCAGGCTGACATAGACCTCACGGGAACGGATGATGGAGATAATGCCGTCGAAATTCGGGATAACCACATTGGTTGCAAAGTCATCCAAAATAAAGCGCACGGGCACAGGCAGACAGCTGTTTGGGCGGTAGTCTTTGTCGGCACTTTCGATCAGGGCATGGAGCGCCTGGGTGTAAAACACGTTGGCGATCTTGTCCATGGAGCGGTCGGTGTCGCTGATGGTGAGGAACACCGCTGTCTGCTCCCGGCCCAGGGCACGGAAATCGATGCGCTCCTTCAAGGTGTACAGATGGATGGGGCCGTCGAAGGACAGGGGGAGAAGGTTTTTGACCAGGAACATTTTGATGCTGGCGTAGGCTTTTTCAGCAGTCTCGTTTCCGGAGACCATCCGATAGGATCTCGCGGCAAAGCTGGCGGGGTTCTCCTCTTCCAGTTCCTGGAACAGCTTGACAAAATTCTTGTCGTCCATGGCCTGATAGAGCCGGCACACAGACATCAGGCTGTGCTCCTCCTCTGGAAGGGCCTCCAGCACGTAGCCGATCAGGGCAGACAGGTAGAGCTGGGCGGACTGCTCCCAGAACGGATCTTGGAGAGTCTCCATCGGAATCAGGCAGGTGCACAAGGTCAGAATATCCTGTTCGTTGTATTTTTTGCTCACGGGGTCATAGCGGACGTGGTCCAGGGGGTTATAGCCCACCGTGTTGTTCAGAAGGTCGGTCAGATCCAAATTGATGACCTTGTAGCCGTGGGCGGCCAGCACCGGGCCCACTTCCCGAATCAGGCTGCCTTTGGTGTCCGCGACCACCAGGCTCTCCTTGCCCTGGAGCGCGCACTGGAGCAGGTTTGGCTTGACATAGTTTCGGGTCTTGCCGGCGCCGCTGGGGCCAATGATCAGATCATTGTTGTTGATATGGGTGACCCAGGTGTCGTTTGGGATGAGACAGTCCTGAGCCAAAATACGGCTTGTTTCGATTTTCATGGCGTTCCTCCCGTCAGATGGTCTGGATTACCCGGTCGGCCAAGCCAAAGGCCACGGCTTCCTCCGCGTTGAAATAGCTGTCCCGGCGGGTCTTTTCGTAGATCTCTTCCAGCGTCCGCCCGGTAAATTGGGCCAAAAGCTGTCCCATCTGCTCCCGGGTCTGCATCAGGCTCTGGCTGATTTCATGGAGCTGTAAGGCGCTGCCCCCCGTCCGTCCAATCAGGGGGTCGTGGATCATGACCCTGCCGTGGGGCAGGATGTCCCGCTGATCCCCGGCGGCAAACAGAACGGCTCCCATGCTGGCCGCCGTGCCCAGGCAGATGGTGCGGATGGGGCAGGAAATGCCCTTCATCACATCGTAGAGCGCCAGCCCGTCCGCGACCGAGCCGCCGGGGCTGTTGATATACATGGTGATCTCTCCGTCAGGGTCTTCCCGCTGGAGGTGGCGCAGCTGGCGGCACAGGGAGTAGACAGAGTCCGCGTTGATCTCTCCCACGCACTCCACCTCCCGGTGCAAAAGCATCTCATCCAAAATGCTGCGGCGCGAATCGCCTTGGCTGGTTTCTCTAATGATCATGGGGGTTTCAGCCGACATTTCCATCAAAATTCATCCCTTTCAGTTCTTTTTTCAACGTTTTGTTCCGCTCCCGGATTTCTTCCAGAAGCGCGCTGTGTTTCTCCTCCAAACGCCGTATTTCCTCCAAAAGGCAGAACGGCTCAATCAGCAGCCGCCGGAGGATCCCCGTAATTTGCGCCTCGGCGACGGAGGAGTTCACCGTTTCGGGCGCGCCCATCCCCCACACTCTGTAAATCAGACCATCCAGGCTTTTGTCCCATTCCCCGTACAGATCTTCCCAGACCCAGGACGGCGTCTCTGAGTAAAACGCCTGCGCGGGAGCGCCGGTGCCGATCAGGCGGCTCAGCCCTTGAAACACGTCATCCAAACAGTCCCCCACCAGGGGCAGGTAGGAACTGCCGTTCTCCAAAATGCCCGCCCCGGCCAGACGGTCGGAAAGGGATCGGCCAGCCGGTTTGGCTTCATTGATTACTTCGCTTTTTTTGACCTTCTGGAGCCTGGTTTTGGAGTTGCGCAGCTTGTGGTCACAAAAAAAGAGAACGGTCAAATCATTGAGACGGGACTCCCCTTCCGTCCGCTCCGATTCCGAATCGGAACGCAGCAGCCGATCCACGTTCCGCGCAGTCTGCCCGTAGGTGACGCCGGAGCCGTAACGCGCCTGTAGTTCCGACCGGTGTTCCTCAATGTATTTTTTGCTCAGACGAGCCGACAAAAGGGGTGCCACCGGCATAGCCTCCAGGCGCAGAAAAGCGGACATACAGTGGCCGGGGCTGCCGGACCACCGGCCGGCCCGCATCCGTTCCAGCCGGGTATCCAGGGGAAGGGGCACCCAGTCCGGGCCACCCCCCCAGGGATGCTCCCCCAGCCTCACCCGATTTACCCAGCCGGCGGCGGAGCAGTACAAACCGGCATCCGGGCGCGGTTGCCCGGCAAACTCCCCCCCGTACCAGTGCGTTTCGCACAGCCCAAGCTGGTTCCCGTAGTCAGTGGGAATGAGATCGGGAGAACGGGCCATTCCCTTTTTGTATAGAAGGTCGCTCAACTCCGATGGGACGCGAACCGTGGGAAGCCGCCAACCGGAGGGGCTCGGACAATCCCGGGATTTCAGGCTCATTGTCAGTTCCCCATCTTCCCCCCTCCGCATGGTATAAAAATCGGAAAACAGAGGGAGCCCCGCTGCCTGCAGGGCTTCCAGCCTCTCTGAGGGCAGCGGCCGCTTCCAGCCTTCTTTCAAAGTGGTGTAGGGCGCCGCCACGGCCAGCACCTCGTCATCCCGACACAGGACATAGGAGAAGTATACCTGCGGCTCCCAATCCTGCCCGGTCCGCCCCCCTGTGGTATGAACCATATCCTTCAAAAACACCCCATAAAACAGCTTAAACGCTTCCGGGATCTGCGCTTTCTGGCTGACGCTGTGCATCAGTGCATCCATCAACTCCAACTGCTTTTCTATCATGTCTCTTTTCAAAAAGCATCTCCCTTTCGCATCCCCTCAGAATAGATTTAGTATACACTCCGAATTCCTTCTTTTCAACAAAAACATTGCAAGTTCTGCAGCAAGATGGTATAATAAACAAAATTTTATGTGGACTAAATGTAATAGGAGGGATTAGGCTTGAGCGAATCACAGTTTGCCGGCCATACGGAGAATCATCTGAACCCGCTGCCGATGGGGGCGGGCCCCAACATCAGCAAAGCCGTCCCGAAGGAAGTGCCGGTGAAATCTTTCATGCACGATCTGTGTACATCGCTGGGATTTACCGCGGATCCGCACTTTTTGAATTATGCGGCCTTTGAGTGGCTGACTCAGGAGGGCTATCTCATGGCGCAGCACAAAGAAAGCAGGCAGTGTTGGAATAATCAGCCTGCTCCAAAGGGTGCCGGTCTTGGGCTGCGGTCTGCACAGTTCACGGCCGCAGATGGGAAAGCCTATTCCGAGATTGTTTGCGGGGAGCAGGGGCAGATGCTTTTGCGGGACAGTATAGGACAAATTATCGCTTTGGAGCGAATGCAGTGGGAGCCGCTGTTGGCCTGCCTGACCCCGAAATGGCACAGCCGGGTTCCCGTTTCGGAGGAACCGCTTCTCATCACAGCTATGGTAAAGCAGATCAACAGCTGTCTGCCCGGGGACTTGCCTCGTGTGCTGAGCGCGGCGAAGCTCGGCGTGTGGTTGGTAAAAAACGGCCTGATGGAAACCATTTTGATAGGAAAGAGTAAAAGGCGGTATCCGACCGAGGCCGGAGAAAAAATCGGAATCCGCTGCGACCCGAACAGGGACCGCTCGGTTCTGTGGACCGCGCCCGCTCAGCGGTTTCTTTGCGACAATTTGGATGGCATCGTTCAGGATCTTGCCTCTGGAGAGGCTTACAGGTGGGGGCCGCGAGAGCCTGTGCTTACCGAGGAGCTTCGCAGCAAGCTGCGGCCTGTTTCCAAGCCGATTCAGCCGGCTTATCTGGAGACCGTCATCAATGCCAACCTGAGAGGTGAAGAGGAGTACCCGGATATATTGCCCAAGAGATTTCTTGCGGTTTGGCTTTATCAGGAGAAGTACAGCGTCTTTAGAGCGGATTCGGGCGAAGGACGAAAAGAATGGAGCAGCTTCCCCACAGAGGAAGGCGAGAAGATCGGACTGATAGTTTCGGAGGGCCAGCTCCTCTTATCCGAGACCGCGCAGCAGTTTATCTATGACAATCTGCAGCGGATTTTTGACTACTGCAAAACGCTGTGACCCCATAAAGCCGAAGGCCCGGAGCTTCTTGAGTGGTTCAGGGATCGGTGTGTTATCCGTGTCTTAACTGCCAATCAACAAATCCCCGCCTCTATTGTGCCGATGGCGCAAGCTGATGCGGAGTCAACAAACGTTCCGCCTGTCTGGATCCATCTTGCTTGATTGGGGAGGTGTCCTGGTGGAAATCAGAAAAGAAATCCCTGCTTCCGATGTGAAATGGTATTGCCGCAGGAACCTGGAGGAGGCGCGGTTTTATGAAATCTTCTTCCAGATGTGCCGGAAGTATGGAGTAAGATGGGCCAGCGCAGAGGGAAAAGAGCGGCGCTTCATTGAGGGAGTTACCAGGGTCACCTATGAGCGGGAGCGGGCAGTCAGGATGGGCTTTCCGCTCGCTGCTGTCAGCTCGGCGTTTGCCTCCTGACCCACACGGGGAAACGAGCGGGCGGAATCAATGGACAGGAAAGCGCCAAAGACCACACCCACCCGGAACAAAAAGGCCCCCAAAGCGCCAGAAAGCGGCACATTGAGGGTTGGCAATCAGTTGGTAAGGATGAGGTTCCCAGGTCAAATCTGGGTAGCAGCTCCACAAAATCCGCTATTGTCTGCTGAAAACGGCGGATCACTTTTTGGTATTGGCACTTTTTCTTGTATTTGAATTTTTGTATTTCGGGTTTGACCACATAACAGGCCACAGACAGAGAAAAGACGGCACACCGGGATTGCCCCGGTGTGCCGTGGACTTTTGTCAGCCGCTCCGTCAGTGGCGGGTTTTTCTTTGCAGACACTGGTGCAATTCGTAGCTGCCAACTGATGGGACGGGGACTACAGCAGGAAACTTTTAAAGAAATGAGACGGGAGCTACCCTCTGCTTGTAGGATAGCTCCCGACTTTTATTCAGCACTCCAGTTTTTCCAGGGTGCAGGTCTTGGCAATGGACTTGCGAATTTCCGCCCGAAGGGGAAGAACAGAGGAGGGCGACACAGACAGCTCGTCGATGCCGATGGCCAGGAAGGTCTCCAGCAGGGATAGATCCGCGCCCAGTTCGCCGCAGATGCCGATCCAGATACCCGCCTTGTGGGCGGCGTCCGTGGCCACCTTCAGCGCCCGCAACACCGCCGGGTGGTGGGGATCAAAGAACTTGCCCAGGTCGTTGGCCTGACGGTCGCAGGCCAGGGTGTACTGGGTAAGGTCATTGGTACCAACGGAGAAGAAGTCAACCTCTTTTGCCAGCTCCTCCGCCACGAAGACAGAGGCTGGGGTCTCGATCATGATGCCGATCTCGGTGTCCTTGCGGTAGGGGACACCCTCCGCGTCCAGCTCAGCCATCACCTTCTGGCAGGCCCGCTTGCACTCACGAACCTCCCACACGGAGGTAATCATGGGGAACATGATGGCCACCTTACCGTAAGCGGAGGCTCGGTACAGAGCCCTCAACTGGGTGCGGAACACTTCGGGCCGGTTCAGGCAGATGCGAATGGCCCGCACGCCCAGGGCAGGGTTTTCCTCCTTCTGGAGTTGGAAATAATCCACCTGCTTATCGGCACCGATATCCAGCGTACGGATGACTACCCGTTTGCCGTCCATGGCAGCGGCAACTTCCTTATACGCCTGGAACTGCTCCTCCTCGGTGGGGTAGTCGTCAGCGGCCAGATAGAGAAATTCGGAGCGGAACAGGCCGATGCCCTGGCCGTCATTGTTATGGACTGCGGCTACGTTCTCCGGGGAGCCGATGTTGCAGTACACCATCATGTGCCGTCCATCCAGGGTTACGTCCTCTTGCCCCTTCATAGTCTCCATCAGGGTTTTCATTTCCTGCTGCTTTTCCAGCTTGGCTTGGAAGGCGGTGAGGGTGATCTCGTCCGGCTCAACGGCCACCTTACCTGTCTCGCCGTCGATGTAAGCGGTCCGCCCATTCAGCTCCTGCTTGAGGGAATCACCCAGGCCGCAGATGGCCGGGATGCCCATGGTGCGGGCCAGAATGGCGGTATGGCTGTTGCCCGAGCCGCCCTGGGTAATGAAGCCAAGGATCTTGCTCTTGTCCAGCTGAAGGGTCTCGGAGGGGGCCAGGTCGTCCGCAGCCAAAATCACCGGCTCATCGGAGTCGATGCCGCCCTCGGTGACCCCCAACAGGTTATTGAGGATGCGCCGGGCTACATCCTTGATGTCGGCGGCGCGGGCCTGCATATATGCGTCATCCATGGCGGCCAGCATGGCGGAAAACTGCTCCCCAGCAATTTCCACCGCTCGCTCGGCGGTGCAGTGTTCCTCCTCCAGAGCGGCGTTCATGCAGTCCACAAAGTCCTCGTCCTCCACGAACATGGCGTGGGTCTCAAAGAGCATGGCGGCCTCGTCGCCGGCCTCCTCCCGGGCCTTGTCCGCCAGGGCGTTGAGCTGCTCCATGGATTTTTCCTTGGCTTCTTCCAGGCGGCGCTTTTCCTCATCAATATCATCGGCGGCAGTCTGCGCCGTCATGCCTTCTGCCCGCTGGTAGAAGTAGATCGGCCCCTTTACCACGCCCTTGGAAACGCCTTTTCCCTGCATCAAAATCATATAAGTTTCCTCCCAAATATAAATTCAGGGACGTCTGCCGTGAGGCAGACGCCCCTGACACGGCGTTTGATACGGTGCTTTACAGGTTATCCTTGAAGAACTGCTCCATGGCGGCAGCGTTGGCTTCCTCGCTGCCGCCTTCCACGGTGACGGTGACGGTGTCGCCCTGCTTGATGCCCAGGCCCATGAGCGCCATGAGCTTGGTGGCCGCGGCAGACTTGCCGTCGGCCTTGGCGATGGTGACGGTGCTGTCCAAAGCCTTTGCCGCTTTCACCAGCAGGCCCGCGGGACGGGCGTGGATGCCAACAGGATCGGTGATGGTATAGGTGAATTCTTCCATGGTGATGCATCCTTTCGTTATCAATTATATCTGAGTTTGCTCCAGATAATAGAAACCATAGGCCGGGACGGGCAGGTTTTCCAGCACGTATTTCTCCCCGGTGAGCAGGTCGGTGAACTCGCCCCCGTCATAGGGGAAGGTGACGGATTTCTCCTCCCCGGTGAAGTTGAACACGCCGATGATCTTCTGGCCCTCATAGTACCGACCGATGGCCAGCAGGCCGTCATCCCCGGTGTCCAGCGTCCACACGTCCGCCGCCGCGCCGAAGGCGGGATTTGTCTTGCGCAGGGCCCCCAGGGCGTTCAGCCCGCAGAACACCCGTCCCTCCGGGGTTGCCAGGTCATCCGTGTGCTCCGCCAAATCCCAGCGCATTTTTCCCCGATGCAGGTAGCGGCTGTCCTCCGCCTTGGTGGGGTCGTCCTTGTAGCCGTAGTCGTTCACCTGGGCGATCTCGTCCCCGCTGTACAGCAGGGGGATGCCCGTCTGCATGAACATCATGGCGTGGAGGGTGAGGTCAAAGCGCACCGCCCGCTCCATGGCGTCCGCGTCGCCCTCAAACCCGGCCTTTTCAATGCCGCACAGGCTGGCGGTGGTGCCGCACTGGCGGGCGTCGCCGCTGGCGGGGTCGTCGTTGTATAGCTCACCCCGGCTGACGCTGCCCTCCACATGGCCCTGGAACCAGTCGCTGAGGAATTTCTTGTGGGGGACTTCCGAAATGCCCCACTGTTTCAGCGTTTCGTAATCCAGCCCCCAGCCGATGTCGTCGTGGCAGCGCAGGTAGTTGAGGAACACATACTCCTTGGGCAGGGCGTTGACAATATCCAGCTGCTTTCTCAGCAGCCGGGTGTCCTTCGTGGCCACGGTGTGCCAGGTGGTACACATGGTGGTCACGTTGTAGAGCAGATGACACTCCGGCTTTTCCACCGTGCCGAAGTAGGGCACCACTTTGACCGGCTCCATGACCACCTCGCCCAGCAGAATCACGCTGGGGCAGACGATCTCGCCGATCATCCGCATCATCCGCACGATGGTGTGGACCTGGGGCAGGTTGCGGCAGTCGGTGCCCAGTTCCTTCCAGATGTAGGGCACCGCGTCGATGCGGATCATGTCCATACCCTTGTTGGCCAGGAACAGGAAGTTATACATCATCTCATTGAACACCCGGGGATTGCGGTAGTTCAGATCCCACTGGTAGGGGTAGAAGGAGGTCATGACATAGTGCTGGCAGTCGTCCAGCCAGGTGAAGTTGCCGGGGGCCGTGGTTGGGAACACCTGGGGTACCGTCTTTTCATACTCCTGCGGGATGGAGGGGTCGGCGAAGAAGAAGTAGCGGCTCATGTACTCTCCGTCCCCGGCCCGGGCCTTTTTCGCCCACTCGTGATCCTGACTGGTGTGGTTCATCACGAAATCCATGCACACGTTGACGCCCTTTTTGTGGCAGGCGGCGGTGAGCTTTTCCAGATCCTCCATCGTCCCCAGGTCGGGCCGCACCGCCCGGAAGTCCGCCACAGCGTAGCCGCCGTCGCTGCGCCCGGGGACGGTATCCAGGAAGGGCATCAGGTGGATGAGGTTCACGCCGGTTTTTTCGATGTAGGGCAGCTTTTTGCGCACACCGTTCAAATCCCCGGCAAAGTTGTCGATGTAGAGCATCATGCCGGTCAGGTCGTTGGACTTGTACCATGACCGGTCGGCCTCCCGGGCCGCGTCCCGCTTTTTCAGTGCCGCGGGGCGCTCGTCCGCGTAGCGGCGCATTTCGTCGCACAACTCGGCGAACATGGAGTCATTGCCGTACAGCTCCATGTACAGCCAGCGCAGCTCGTCCAGATGGCGCCCCAGCCGGGTCTGAAACAGGGCTTCCTCTTTTTTGGTCATGGATCGCACCTCCATGCGGCTTGGTTATTTGACTTGGATCACCTGATCCATGGCCTTGCAGGGCCCGGGCTGGATGGACACATCCCCGTAATCATCGGAGTTGGTCACCAGCAGCACCACCACGTCAGGATGGCCCGCGGCGGCGATTTTATCCCGGTCGAAGGCGATGAGCTTGTCGCCCGCCTTCACCTGCTGACCCTCCTGCACGAAGCAGGTGAAGCCGTCGCCCTGCATGGCCACCGTATCCACGCCCACGTGGATCAGCAGCTCCATGCCGTCGGGGGAGGTGACGCCCACGGCGTGGTGGGTTTCAGTGACGGAGGAAATCTCACCGTCAAAGGGGGCGGCCACAACGCCCTCGCTGGGGTTGATGCCTACGCCCTGGCCCAGGACGCCGGCGGCAAAGGTCTCGTCGGGGATCTCCTCAGAGGGGATGACGGTGCCGGACACAGGGGCGTACACGGCGCCGGGCTGGCAGTCAACGGCGGGGAGGGCGGTCTCAGCCTCGGGGGCGGCAGGGGCGGAAGCGGAAGCGGTCTCGGGGGCCTCCTCTTTCCACACGAACCAGGTCAGGCCAAAGGCGATGCCGCCGGAGATGACCAGCAGGATGGCGTAGGGCAGGATCTTGGAGCTGTCCACGATCAGGAAGCCGGGGATGCCGGTGACGCCGTAGGCGTTGGCTCCGATGCCCATGATGGAGCCAAACATGGCGCCGATGGCGCCGCCGATCATGCCGCACACCAGGGGCTTCATGAAGCGGAGGTTCACGCCGAAGATGGCGGGCTCGGTGATGCCCAGGGCCGCCGACATGGAGGAGGGGATGGCCACGGTCTTGTTCTTGGCGTTCTTGCTCTTGAGGGCCACCGCCAGACAGGCTCCGCACTGGGCGAAGTTGGCGGCGGAGGCGATGGGCATCCAGATGTTCAGGCTGCCCTCGGACAAAAGGCCCGCCTCGATGATGTTGTACATATGATGCAGGCCGCACACCACGGTGAGGGGATAAATGGCGCCCATGACCAGCGCGCCCACGCCGTAGCCCACGGTGATCAGCCACTGGGCGAAGTTGAGGACATAGGTCTCAGCGGTGGAGAAGATCGGGCCGATGATGGTGAAGGTGAGGAACACGGTGGACAGCACCGTCACCAGCGGGGTGACGAACAGGTCGATGGTCTCGGGCACCACTTTATGCAGCCGCTTCTCGATGAAGCACATGAGCCACACGGCGATGATCACCGGGATAACGTGGCCCTGATAGCCCACCTGTTTGACATTGAAGAACAGTAGGCGCCAGGTGGGGATGGTCTCCATCCCGGCCACGGACCAGGCGTTGATGAGGCCGGAGTGGATCATGCACAGGCCGACCACGCCGCCCAGGAAGATATTGCCGCCGAACACCCGGGCCGCGCTGACGGCGATCAGCACCGGCAGGTAGGCAAAGGCGGTGGCGGACACCAGATCCAGGAAGCCGTACCAGTCGGATCCGGCGAAGGAGGGGATGGCGTGGCCCAGGGCCTCCACCAGGCCCATCATCAGGCCGGAGGCCACGATGGCGGGCAGGATGGGGACGAACACGTCGCCCAGGGCTTTCACCATCCGCTGGGGCAGGGGCTGCCGGGCGGCGGCCGCGGCCTTGACCTCGTCCTTGGTGGCGGCGGTCATGCCGGTGACGGCCAGGAACTCGTCATACACTTTGTTGACGGTGCCGGTGCCCAGGATGAGCTGAAGCTGGCCGTTGGAGCTGAACACGCCCTTCACGCCGTCCACATTCTCCAGGGCCTTCATGTCGATCTTACTGTTGTCCACCGTGACCAGCCGCAGGCGGGTGGCGCAGTGGGCCGCGCTTACCAGGTTTTCCCGCCCGCCCAGGTGGCTGAAAATCTCCTGTGCGCATTTCCTGTAGTCCAATGCCATAGAAATTCCTCCCGTTCATTTTGAAACTGACCTCATGGATGAAATCAATTTCATATCATAGTTGGATTATAACAGATGGAAAGGCCGGTGTAAATTGATAAGCCTGCCAAATCTTTGCAGCGTGTTTTGTGCATAATACTAAAACTGATTTCACATCAAATGAGGCCGTGGGACTGGAAGGCTCTGAACAGGCCGTCCTCCCCCACCGGGGGGCATACCTCGTCGGCAATCTTCTTTAGCGCCTCACTTCCGTTGCCCATGCAGATGCCCAGCCCGGCGGTTTGGATCATCTCCAGGTCGTTCATGCTGTCCCCAAAGGCGATGGTGTCCTCAATGGGGACGCCGGTGTATTGGCTGAGCCGCTGAACCGCTGTGCCCTTGTGGAATGCCTTGTTGATGAGTTCCCCGTTGATGACGCCGTACTGATCCGTGCCCTGGAGGCAGAAGCCGAAGCTATCCCCAAGTACCCGCATAGGCCCCTGGAGATCCTCGGCCCGGCGGCACATGAACACGATCTTATAGATGGGCTCCCCCTGGTACTCGGCCATAGGCCGGATACCCAGCTCGCCCTCAATCTGCTCCCGCCAGCGCAAGAGCTCACTGTTGCCCCCTGCCCCAGCGTTTTCCCGCAGGAACTGTTTGAAGCCCTCGTCCGTATAGCTGTGCTCTTTTCCCTCCACGGTGCGGAAAATACCGTTGTCCGCCAGCACCCTCATGGCCTGCCCCTGTTGTTCGGGCGTCATGGGACAGTCGTAGATCACCTGCCCGCCGTATTCAATGTACCCTCCCGCGCTGCCCACCAAACCGTCAAAGCCGTATGCCAGCAGCGGGGACAGCATCCCGCGGCTGCGCCCGGAGCACAGCACGACGCGGTGCCCGTTGGCCCGGGCTATGCGCACGGCCTCCACGGCGGAAGTGGGCGGCTCGTTTTTCCCCGGCTCGGTGAGGGTTCCGTCGATATCCAGAAAAATCAGTTTGTGTTCCATAATGGCCTCCTGTTGTCGCAGCACAAAAGTGAAATTGATTTCATGTGAAATCATACCAGAAAGCGGAACCCGGCGCAAGAGCCTATTGGCCGTTGGCTTCGCCAAATTTTACGGCGGGAATTTGGCAAATATGCCAAGTACTGCGGAAAGATTTGTGCCGTCCGCCACTGGAAATCCATCGCGCCCTGTGCTATGATGTGAAATAGATTTCAAAACAGGAGGCGCCTATGAACATCGCGGAGATCGCCAAGCTGGCGGGGGTATCCCCCTCCGCCGTTTCCCGCTATTTGAATGATGGATACCTGTCGCAGGAGAAAAAGGACGCAATCCGCAAGGTGATTGAGGAAACGGGCTACCGTCCCATGGCCCAGGCCCAGGCCCTGCGGACCCGGAAGACCAAGACCATCGGGGTGATCCTGCCCAAGATCGACTCCTTTTCCATCAGCAGCATTATGGCGGGCATCGACTCTGTTTTGGAGGAAAAAGGCTTCCAGATCCTGCTGGCCGACACCCACAACGACCCCAACCGGGAGCTGGAGTATCTGGACAGCTTCGACGACCAGCGGGTGGACGGCGTGATTCTCATCGGCACCGTATTCACCGCCCGGCATATCACGATGCTGAAAAAGAGCCGGGTGCCGGTGGTGGTGGTGGGGCAGCAGCTGGCGGGCGTGTCCTGCGTCTATCATGACGACTACCATGCCTTCTACGACATGACCCGCCTGATGGCGGACAAGGGCTGCCGCAGGCTGGGCTACATTGGCGCGCTGCCCCAGGACAAGGCCGTGGGCCAGGAGCGCAGCCGGGCTTACTGCGACGCGGTGCGGGACGCCGGGCTGGAGGATCAGGCGGGCCACATCGCCGTGGCCGGCTTCACCGCTTCCGCCGGACGGGAAAAGGCCCAGGAGCTGTTGGAGGCATATGGCCCCCTGGACGGGCTGATCTGCGCCACCGACAGTATGGCGGTGGGGGCGCTCCAATATCTGAAAAGTCAAGGCATTCGGGTGCCGGAGGACATCCGGCTCACCGGGCAGGGGGGCTCCGACCTGTGCGGGGTGACCACTCCTACTATTACCACCATCCGGTATTTCTATGAGGACAGCGGGGCCAATGCTGCCGCGCTGCTGCTGGAACGGCTGGAAAACCCGGAGGCACCGGCCAAAGAAATCAAGCTGGGGTATGCAATTGTGGAGAATGAGTCTACAAAGTGAATCTGAGGAAGATATCCAGGAACAGACACGGTACACTTTTTCGTATAACAATAACCGCTTGGGGGTGTTGCAAAACAGAGAAGCATTTTTGATTAATACACAGCAGGTTGTTCCTATCTAATTTCGTAAGGGCCTGGGAGCTTCCCCCTGGTCAATATCGTAAATATTCTGATGCAGGTCATCATCAGCTGCCCTGCCATGAAGTTCTGGGTTATGCTGGATAGAAATAGGAATATGCACTCCTTTATGGAGGGCTGAATCAGTTGCAAACGGGCCGCACAGTCAGACGCTGTGCAGCCCGTTTTTTAACTTTTATATGACCATGTGAAAAAATCCACCCACTGGGGGAAACGATCTTCTGTTTTGCAGGGGTGTCAAAATTGACCCCGCATTTTTATTCACCATGCTTCTTCCACTTGCACTCGGTGACCTCCATCTCGGTGAACACTGATAGAGGAGACCATGTGGCAGCGTTTGGCAGCCGGGGATTTCAGCTTTGATCCTAAAACGCACTACCCAGAAGCAATGCAGGTGCTCGACTTAGGCACGGCGGAACCGAAGTGAGAATTGATCTTCAGATTTGCTCATCCGGGCAGTGCCCTGCTGCGCATAGAAATTGACGCTGTTGAGTATTTCGAGAACCAGATAGCAGCAGGTCGTACTGGGGGATGCCCACGCCGATGTGGTGCAGTTTGGGTCGATGATGGTCTGGAAATGGCCTGGAGAGTTGATCCAGCTGCTGACAGTGTGCTGGGGGCCTTGGCTGAGCTTGACGGCGAAATGGTGCCATATGAAAGGAACCATGCTGCTGGCACCCGTTGAGGATCCTTAGATTTGGCTCGATTAATGTTGAAAAATGTCGATTTATGTGATATGCTAAACCAAGATAAACGCAACCCATTACTCAAAAAATTCAAGAAATTGCAGCACAAATAAAATCTATGGGAGGAATTTGAAGTGGGTTTGTTCTCAAGCAATAATCCAAAAGAAAAACAGCATTCTGGAATTTTAGGCGCATTTTCTGTTGATGTCATTAAATGGGAGCCCGAATTTGACCAAGAAGCTTCTATCATCGCGCATAAATACGAGTACGAAGACTTTCCCAACGGTTCTTATCTGATTGTTGGCCCATCACAGATGGCTGTTTTCACCAACAATATGAACGCAGGCAATTCTCTGGGTGATGACGGAACGGGTGCCTCACAGCTCACCACGTTTATGGGACCCTGTAAAATCAAGCTGGAGACCGGAGACAGCCGTTTTGCTCCTTTCCGAAATTTGTCCCATGCCCTGACTGGTGGCGAGTCAGCTTTCCACAGCACGGTCTATTTTATAAATACTACTTATATGAACGAACTCTCCTGGGGAACTCAAGCCCCCGTTGTGGTAACCGATCCCGAGGAGGACGTCAATGTCCACGTCCGCGCGTTTGGCCTGTTCGGCGTCCACATCGAACAGATTGATACCAGCCGCGCGGAAATGCAGGCCAGGAAATTCTTGCAAAAGGTGGTGGGAACCCGGGCGGACTATACCCGAGATGAGCTGATCTCTTTCATGCGTGCCAGAATTCTCGAATATGTCCCCGATCTGTTGGGTAAACAGATTATTCGGGAACAGATCAGCGTTTTGAAGATAAGCGCCTATCTTTCTGAGTTCTCCAAGGCCATCTATACCAGTCTGATTGAACACTTCGACTCCTTCGGCTTGACGCTGGACAATTTCTCCTTCCACAATATCAACGTCCCCGACGAGGATCTCCGCATCATCAATGAGGCGAAGATCCAGCGCAAAAAGAACCGTATTGAGGCGGAGGGCGTCGCTGCTAAAATGGACATCGAGTCTGCCGCTCGCGCCCGGATGCGGGAGCGGGAGGGCTATACCTACCAGCAGGAGCACTCCTTCAATGTCATGCAGGCCGCCGCTGAAAATGAGGGAACCTCCTCCGGCTTTATGGGCGCCGGCATGGGCTTAGGTATGGGCTTTGGCGTCGGCGGGGCCTTCGGCGCAAATATGAGCTCTATCGCCCAAAATTCCATTGCAGGGACACCTGTTGCTCCTCATCCGGCTCCGGCCGCCGACCAGAAGATATGCAGCCACTGCGGCACGAAGAACGCCGCGGGTGTGAAATTTTGCTCCAACTGCGGCGAAATGTTCCCGGCTGCGGAATCGGTCTGTCCCGACTGCGGCGCGAAGCTGATTCCCGGCGCCAAATTCTGTTCCAACTGCGGCCACAGACTCAGCCTTACCTGTCCCAGTTGTGGAACGGAGCTGATGCCAGGTGCAAAATTTTGCGCTGAATGCGGAACAAAAATTTAACTGAGGAAAGGGGTGATATGAATGAGATTATCAAATCGCAACTTGTTGGCCGCCGCTATTGGGGTATTGGGGATTATCTGGTGCCTTTTTATCTTTGTCATCCCTGAGCGGTTTGGCCTGTCCTTTCGATGCACCGGTGCAGTGATCTTTGTGCTTTCCGCAGTTGCGCTGTCGATTTTATATCTGACGGTATTCCGACACTCCCCCGGGAGACAGGCTACAGAGGTTGGTGCGCTTTCCATATACTTCACCATTGGCTATGTTGCATCGTCTATGATCTTAAACACAAAGCTGGTTTTGTCCGGGCGCGGCGGCTTCAACATCTCTCTGCTGCTCTGCAACGCAATTGTCAACATTATCTATATCTTTCTGATCGTTTATGCGGAAAAGGATGCCCAGCGCCTCTCAGAGCAGTTGGATCGTACCCGGCAGAAGATCTCCGGCCCTGTCTGCATTTCCGCGAAGCTGGGCGAGCTCCTTGGCATTGCGGAGGACAGTCAGATCAGGGCCCGGCTTTTGAAGTTGAAGGAGGCGGTGGATTACAGCACAAACATCACCACAGGGGCCACCTTTGAGTGTGAGCGACAGATGGAGCGCCAGTTGGACGAGTTGATGCACCTGATGACGCACCAGGAAGAACCCTCCGCGATCCAGGACAAGATTCATGAAGCAGAGCTCACCTGGAAGACTCGAGGCAGCGCCGCTGCGTTCAAGGGGTAAGGGAGGAATCGCAGATGGAAATGGAGGGAATGCAGTGTCACGGCTGCGGCAGTACCAACGTGGTATTTAACCCGAAACGGAGGATCCTGATCTGCAATCAATGCGGCAAGGAGGAGTACTATTCCCGGGCGACGCTGAACGCCAACGGCAAGGTGGTATTCAGCCGCCGCAACGCGATCCGCTTTTTTTCGGAAGGAAAGCTGGAGGATGCCCGCCATTACGCCATGGAGGTCATGAATATCTCCATGGACAACGCCCCGGCCATGTATATTCTGGCCTATTACGACGAGTTCACCGCCAGAAAGCCGGACTCTATGCGGCGCTTTTTCACTCAAATCAAGGATGTGGCCCTGGAATATGACGAAGTGACGGACATCCGGGGTCTGCTGCTCTCCTCCGCATACAACTTGGCCGACTATGAGGAGGACGTCATCCAGCTGGTCGCCATGAATATGCAGGCGGAGGCGGACGCCGCGGACTTGTGCGGATTCATTGATACGCTGTGTCCCTATTTGATCGGGAAGCGAACCTCAGCCAATTTTTTGACCAAGAGTCTCCTTGAGATGTATCAGGAGCTGGCTTCCCACTGCGGTATCCCCAAAACCTGCTTTGCTCTGCTGAAAGCGATCGACACAAATCCTGACTCCCCCTATGTGGACAACAGCTTTTACCTGAAGGCAAAGGCAAGGTATTTCTATGAACACTACATTGCCGATGTGGGGACGGTCATTGCCGCCATCAATGACGTGGCGCTGAAGGGAAAGTTCTTGGGTGCATATCAGAAAAAATGCGAAAAATACAGAGCAGACGCCGGTATTGTGTAACAATTAAAAAAGAAAAGGGGAGAAGACATGGCAACACAAGCAGCAAACATCAACCTTTCCGGGCTGGAGCGCCGAATTGATTCGGTATCGGAGGCCACAAGGCGCATTGAGACAGAGCTTGCCCTGAGCAACAAAAAAATTGACAGCGTCAGCAACGACCTGGCAAAGGTAAACCGGGATCTACAGGCCCTTAAAACCAGCTTCGAGAGCTTTTTGAATGAACACAGAAAGGCTGCCGCCCTGCAGAAGGCCGCCACGGAGCTGATTCGCGTGCGTCAGGAGCTGGAGCAGAGCTTCGGCGACTACAAGACCGTCCGCGAAACCATGTTGGGCGTGTTGCAGGCCACAGACCTGGCTTTGGTCAAAAAGACCACCATCTCTCAGGTTACAGAAGAGCTGATGCTCTCTACGCCGGATTATTGGCTTGCCCCTTGCCTAATCGCCGTCTCTGCCTGGATCGGCAACGACCGGGATCTGGCCGACCGCGCCATTGCTGAGGCCATGAAGCGCGACGAGGAAAAAACGGCGTTGACTATGGCCCTGATCTGCCGACGGAACAACCGCACGGACACGTGCTATGAGTGGCTGTCCATCTACTTTGCAAAACAGACCGTCTCCAATTTCACCAGAAGTAACTTCACCTATCTGAACGCCTATCTGAACGGCGTATTCGGGCCGGATGAAAAGCATATGTGCGACGATTATGTCGCAAAATGGATGAAGGAAATCCAGGAGAACGGCGACGACTTTGAATCCAAGCAGGCGGAGCAGTGGCGCGCCTACTGTGAGGACTTCACCGTGAATCTGGAGGGACAGTTCCCCCAGATGAGCGCCTGTGTCCATGAATACGATGCCATCTCTGCTTATGTCAGCCGCATCAATTCCGTTGATAAGATCGCCTATAACTTCTCCAAGATGAAGAATGTAGAGGTGGATCAGCAAAAGCTGAAAAAGGACATCGACCAAACTCTTGTTGCCCTGATCAGCCGCTATGACAGCAAAGAAGAACCTCTGCGCAAGGAGGAACAGTATCTGATGGCGGTGCGCAATTTCGACGGCGACACCGAGGCGGCCAAGGCGTCCATTCTGGCGGCAGAGCGCAAAAAGCGGGAGGAAACTATTGACCTCATCGGTCAAATGACCAATGTCATCGTCGCCAAAGAGGGAGTGCGTCCCTCCGAAAAGAAGACCGCCGTGTCGTTTTTGAGCAGCTACATCCGCAACGGATTTGAGACCTACATCACCGAGAAAAAGCCCACGTTCCCGGAACAGATTACGCTGGAAGTCGAAGATTGGCGCGGCGTCTCCACAGACGGAACCAACGGTGCGGCCCTGAAGACGGACTTTGAGCAGCATATGGAGCGGCGCCGTGCCGAAACCCTCAGCGCGATACAGACACAGCGGCCCCAGCAACTGAAAATTGCTTCTTTGGTGCTGGCCGTCTTAGGCGTGATTTGTCTGGTCCCCATGTTCCCCCTCGGCGTTATCCTGCTGATTGGAGCGGTAGGCCTCTTTCTGAGTTCCTCCAAGGCTGTTAAGGATATCGCCACGAACACGGTAAACAGCAACGCAGATTTTGATGGAAGAATTTTGTCCGGAAAGCAAAAGATCGATGCGGCGCTTTCGGAGTGGACGCAGGCGCAATCGCTGGTACGGAAATTTGAGAGCGAACAGATTCGCGACATTGTGGCTTAAAAAGCTCACGATTTCATAATGGGAGGTCTATCATGGAAAACATACCCGAACTGGATGGCATGGCCGATTTTGACGAACTGGAGGCATTGTTTGGTCAGGGCGACTCCGATTTGGCAAAGATGGAGTCCATCATGCTGACACAAAATCTGGAAGGTTTTGCAAGCTGTTTCCCAGACTGGGATCTGCACCCGCCCAAGCGAGGATAATGCTTTCGTTTCTTATATAAACCGCTCCAGGTCGTGCAGACAGCACAAAAGAGCTCCTGAGTTGAAGAAACAAATTTTAAAAAGATGAGGTCTTTGCCGGCATTTCGCTTGATAAGAGCCTGAAAATTATAATACTCTGTAGAGAACTAAAAGAACCAGGCAGGAGCTTTGTTGCTCCGGCCTGGTTCTTTTTGCTGTTCAAGTTCATCATCCTGGCGGTGGTGCTGGCCTGGCTGTCCGCTGCCCTGCCCGCGTACAGCCAGGCGCTGTTTGTAAACATGGGTGCAGCCAAGGAACTGGTTCGCACCCTGTTCACCTTGGAAGACGTCTATGGGCCGAAGGTGTACGGCGAAACCGGAAGCGTCTACTTGCAGGTGGAGCCAAACGGATGTGATTCGGAGGAACTGCTTACGATTTTGGAGGTATGGCGGGAGCAGGCGGCAAAACTAGAGGCAGGAGAGATCGCACGGGGACAGCACGGCAGGTGGAGATACTGTTACCCCGAATTTGATACTGTCCGGCAATGGGCCAAGGCGCCTTCGCAAACAGTGAACGACGCGCTGGCGGAGATAGCAGTCCCCCCTTTCGAGAAAAACTCGAAAGGGGGGACTTTGCTCAAATCGACATAGCCGTCTCGTAGGCGCCCCACACTACGGAGCGCAGGTTGCCGATCTCCCGGCAGTCGCCCACCAGATGGATCGTTTTGTCCGCCGGAGCCAGCGGCGTGGCGATATACCCGGCCGAGCTGATGACACTGTCGCAGACAATCTCTACCGTTTTACCGTTCTTGTCTGTGCAGAGGATGGAGCCGTCCCGCACCTCGTTGAGGGTCGTCTCCAGGTAGACCGGCACCTGGTGGAGGTCGAACCATTCCCGCAGATAGGAGCTGTTGGCCAGGCACACGCCCTTCTGGGATACCAGATCGTCCTTCATCTCTACGATGATGGGCGATTTTCCCATGAGGGCCAGCTCATAGGCGATCTCGCATCCCGTAAGTCCGCCGCCGATGACGGCCACCCGCTGGCCCACCTCTTTCTCCTTGTTCAAGAATTCGCAGGCTTCCACCATCTTTTCATGGCCCGGAACCCGGGACAGCACCCGAGGTACAGACCCGGTGGCCACAATGACGTCCTTCCCCGCAAATTGGGACAGACCCCGGATTTCCGTATTCAGATGCACCTCGATGCCCAGCAGCTCCATCTGCCGCCGGTACCAGCCCAGCAGCTGCCGCAGCTTTCCCTTGTAGGATTCTGCGCTGGCAGGGATAAAGGTGCCGCCCAGCACGCCGCCCTTTTCGTAGATCACCGGATTATGGCCCCGGAGCTTCAGCACCCGCGCCGCCTCCATGCCGCCGATGCCGCCGCCGATGATGGGGACGGTCTTGGGTGTGTCAGTCTTTTTGATGGCGTGCTTGTCCCACTGCATCATCTCGGCGTTGACGGCGCACCGGGCCAGGTGCAGGCTGTCGTTCAGCTCCTGGTCGTTGGGTACGCCCTTATAGTGGCACATATTGAAGCAGCCGTTGTGGCACAGGATGCAGGGCCGGATGTCCGCCTCCCGATCCTCCGTCAGCTTGGTGACCCACTCCGGATCCGCCAGGAAGGGACGGGCAAAGCCCGCGCCGTCCAGCTGCCCTGCGGCGATGGAATCTGCCGCTGTCCGGGGATCCAGCCGTCCAGCACACACCACGGGGATGTCCACGAACTTTTTGATGTGCTCCACATCCGCCAGGTTGCAGTTCTCCGGCATATAGATGGGCGGATGGGCCCAATACCAGGCATCATAGGTTCCGTTATCACAGTTGAGCATATCGTACCCGGCGTCCTGGAGGTACTTTGCCGCCCGCTCCGATTCTTCCATATCGCGTCCGGCTTCCACGAAGTCCTCTCCGGGAAGCGCACCATGGCGGAAGCCCTTGGTCTTGGACAGCACGCTGTACCGCAGGGACACGGGGAAGTCCTTGCCGCACACCCGCTTGATCTCCTGGACGATCTCCACCGGGAAGCGGTAGCGATTCTCAAAGGAGCCCCCATATTGGTCGGTGCGTTTGTTTACGTATTTCAGCGTAAATTGATCCAGCAGGTACCCTTCGTGGACGGCATGGATTTCCACCCCGTCCACCCCGGCCATCTTCAGCTTCTTTGCCGTCCGGCCAAAGGCGGCTACGTACTCGTGGATTTCCTCCACCGTCAGCGCCCGGGAGGGCACCTTGTCCGACCAGCGGTTAGGAGAGGGGCTGGCGGAAGCGGTGATCTTGTCCAGATCCATCACCGGCTTGGCCAGCACACGCAGAGCCGGGTTGGTATACAGCGTCTCCATCATGGGGCTGATGGTGAAAGAACGTCCGAAACCCGCCGTCAGCTGGACGAACAGTTTGGCCCCCGTTTTATGGAATCTGGGCATCCACCCTGCCAGATCCCGGTACATCTTGTCGTTCCGATCCAGCCACTGGCCGAGCATGGGGTTGCGGATGGGTTGACAGCCCGGCAGGAGCAGGCCCACGTTGTTCTGGGCCACCTCCATGATGAATTTGGCGCCCATCTCATCGAAGTGGTGGCGCTCCATCCAGCCAAACAGGTTGGTGCCCCCCATGGAGGTGAGCACGATGCGGTTCTTGATTTCGCAGTTCCCGATTTTCCACGGGGTGAACAAAGGTTCCAGTCTCTTATCCATGGCTGTTTTCCTCCTTAAATGATGTCTGTCCACAGAATTCATGTTTTTGAACGCGTATCCCTTTCCTTCGTACCAGGTGGGGGAGGAGGGGAAACTGGCCGCGCTGATCGCGGCGTGGGGAACCGTGTAAAGTACCTGTCCCACATATGTTTTCTGCTCAAATTATACCGGGTATGAAGGGAAATTGATATTGACAAAGGATAAAAAATATGGTATCTCTTTTTTACGATCATGGTCTGACCACGGGAGGTGCTGCTATGAAGCTGGGGGAGATTGTCGCGCCCACCATTAAGGAGTTGTTCATTCAGCGGCTGGAAGAGTTGATCCTCTCCGGCGAGCTGAGGCCGGGGAACCCGCTTCCAACCGAGCGGGAGATCGCCGACGAGATGAAAATCAGCAAGACCACCGTTCACGAAGGCCTGCGGGAGCTGATCCGACTGGGCTTTCTGGAGACGGAGGGGCGAAAGGGGGTGCGGGTGGCAGACTATGCGCAGACAGGAAATCTGGACACTCTGCTGGCCATCATGCGCTATCGGGATGGGCGGCTGGACTCCACAACGCTGAGAAGTATGCTGGATGCGCGGGGCTATCTGGAATACCCTGCCTTTGAAGCTCTGGCCGAAAGCCACACCCCGGAGGATGTGGCCAGGCTGACCACTTTGGCCGAAGAGGCGGCTCATGCGGCGGAGATCAGCGACGACGCCTTGGCGGAGGCCCTGTTCCGCTATCATCGCACGGTAACATTCCTGAGCGGAAACACGATCACGCCGCTGATTTTGAACGCGTTTCTCCCGGCCTGCATCAATTCCTGGAAGACCCACATCCGCCGGGTGGGGCGGGAGCACTGCGTCCGGCGGCTGGAGGAGTTCACCCGGTGCATCGAAGCAGGAGACGGCAGTGGAGCAGTGCGGCTGCTGCGGGAGGATCATGACGGATTTATCCAGGAATTGGACAGCGGCGTCAGCAGGGCAGAGGCGGCGCGGAAGAGAAGATAACCTATGTGGGACAAAGAGGGAGCGGGGCAGTGATCAGCCTCGCTCCCTCAAACAATGCCGCTGCCCTGTTACAAAGCGGTCGTGCCTTTCTGCCCGAAGTGCAGTGTTTTCATGCCCTCCACCTCGTCGCAGATGGGCTTGAGGTGGCAGGCGGTGCAGTCCATGGGCATCCCATCCAGAATGCCGCACAGGGCGTGGGTGATGTCCGTTGTGCGCTTGGCGAGGGACGTCAGGGCGGCGTAGGGGGCTTGGGGCGCGGTGACGAACACCAGCTTGACCGCCAGCACATTGGGGTTTTCCTTGTACCGCCGGATGAAATCGCACCCTACCCGCCGGAAGTCGATCCCCTTTTTCAGTGCCTGTTTGCTGACCCGAACCTGCTCCCGGTGGCTCTCGGTGGAGACGCGCAGCATATACCCCCGGGGAAACACATGGTACTTGACGAACTCCATATCCTTGATAGCGTGGTAGGCCGCCGTGTCGTCGCCGTCGTCGCTCTCGATGTCCCCCACCCGGAGCAGGGCGATGCGGGCATAGGGCGCGTCGGCCCGCAGTTCCTTCAGATCCGGCCCCCACAGCAGGACTTCGTCCCGTTCCACCAGCGCCCGGCTGGTGGTGACGCAGGTATACTGCACCGCGTCCTTCCCGCTGCCGCCCAGCTCGCAGGCCGTGTCCCGCAGCAGCACCAGCTCGCTGCTGCCCGCGTCCTCCCAGGCCGCCGCCGGGTCATAGTCCCAGCGGCGGACCGTTTCGGGCAGCAGGGAAGTGGTCTCCCGGATCAACTCGTTATACAGCTCCATCAGAAGGCCACGTCCCGTGTGCCGTCCCGGCGGTCATGGAATTTGTTGAGCCATTTGTACACCCAGCCCACCAGCTTCATGTCCAGATTCAGCATATAAATGGTGAACAGCACGCCCGTGATGACGGTCAGCCATTTGATGATAGTCCGCAGGATCTTGCATAACGTTTTCATCTTTTATGCCCCCTTTGCCAGGCCTTTCTGGCGGGCATACTCCGCCGCGCCCAGCGCGCCCATCAGTTGGGGATCTGTCTTCAGGTCGATGACCTTCAGCTTCAGCACGTGCTCGATGGCCTTTTTCAGTCCGGCGTTTTTGGCGCAGCCCCCGGTGAGGGTAATGCTGTCGGTGGCCCCGGCTTTCTTGCTCATGACGAAGCAGCGCTTTGCCACAGCCATCTGGATGCCGGCGGCGATCTCATCCATGGGCTTGCCCTCGCCCACCAGGGTGATGACCTCGCTCTCGGCGAAAACAGTGCACTGGGCGGTGATGGGAATGGTGTTCTTAGCCGACAGGGACAGGCTGGAGAACTCCGGCAGGGTCATCTCAAAGGCGTTGGCCATGGCCTCGTAGAACCGGCCCGTGCCGGCGGCGCACTTGTCGTTCATGGCAAAGTTCTTCACCGTTCCATCGGTGTCGATGGAGATGCCCTTCACGTCCTGCCCGCCGATGTCGATGATGGCCTTGACGCGGGGGTCGGTGACGTGGACGCCCATAGCGTGGCAGGAGATCTCGGAGATGTTCTCATCGGCGAAGGGCACCTTGTTGCGGCCGTAGCCGGTGCCGATGAGATAGCTGAGCTCCTTGGCCTCTTTCAGCCCCGCCTTGGTCAGCGTCTCCTCCAGGGCCATGGTGGCGGAAACCTCCGAATTGATCTTGCTGCGGATGGTGGTGTCCGCCACCATCTTGCCGGTTTCGTCCAGGATCACGCACTTGGTATAGGTCGAGCCCACATCGCAGCCGCCGAAATATTTCATACGCTTCTCTCTCCTTCCTCACGTCACCACGTGATGTCGTCTTCAAACTCCACCAGGGAGGGATCCAGGGGTTCCTCCTGGAACACGTTGATCATATAGTTGTTGACCTTGGTGCGCATATCCCGGCGGGATACGGTGCGGGGATCCATCAGGTCGTGCTCCACCCAGATGATGTGGATGCCCCGCTGGCGGGCCTGCTCGTCAAACAGGCCCTGGAGACCGGCCATGGTCTTGCAGCACACGTGCTGATACATGATGACGATTTCCGCATTGAACTCCTCCACCTGCTTCCACAGCTCCTCCAGCACGTGGACGTGGCCGCCGTTGGTGTGCTTGCGCATGACCATGCGCTCGTACAGCCGGGCCAGGTCGCGGATGGCCTCCTCGTGGTCATCGGTGTTGAGCATCTTGGTGAAGTTCAGGCTCTCCATCTCCACCAGCACGCCGATGCCCCAGGCGTTTTGCAGCCAGTTGGAGAAATTGGCGTAGTAGTGGGCGGGGCAGCTCCACACGATGGCCCGGTGGCGGATGGGGGCCCGGTAGGGATTCATCCGCTTCTCATAGCAGCGCAGCATGGTCTTGTTGACCTTTTCGAAGGTCTTCATGACCCGGGGATCCAGACCGCCGTCCATCTCGTAGCTCCACTTTCGGAACAGCTCGTAAGCGGGGCCGATGACCTGGGGATAGGGGGTCTTGTTGACCTCCCACTTCTCCATCTCGTAGCAGGTCTGCTGGTTGAACCGCCGGATGACGGAGAAATAGTGGTTCCAGTCCCAGGTCTGGCCGGTGAGGTTCTCCACCCATTTGATGCACCGCTTCATGTCCTCCGCGCCGCAGTCCACGGTGTCCTCGTCGTCGTAGCGCACGGGGAGGGTCAGGGGATAGGTGGGCATCTTGAACCGGCGATCCTGGTAGGAGGTGGCCATGGTGGACCCGTCGCAGGGGGTGGAGGTGGAGATGAAGCCCAGGCCGCAGTGGGGCAGTACGTCCAGAATGGCGGCGCCGCACTCGCTGGTGGGCACGGGGCAGGTGTCCGCGGGCAGGCCGAAGCTCTCCACCGCGTCGATATAGGGCACGCAGATCAGCTGGTCGAGCTCACTGACCAGGAACACGGGCATCAGCTGATAGGGCATACCGATGAGCCCCGGGAAACCCGCCATCATCTGGCTCATGGTCATCTCGTCGAACATCAGCAGCTTTTCCTGGATCTTCTTGTTGTTGCCGATGCGCTCGTCCGCCATCAGCAGGGTGGCGATGTTATCCGCGCCGTTGCGCAGCACCGGGTAGAACAGCTGGTGGGCGATGGTGACGTGGGGGCCCCGCAGGCCCAGGGTATTCCGATCCACGAAGGCGGGCAGCGCCAGATAGGAGCTGAACCACCGGTACTCCATCAGTCCTTCCATGATGGACACCGGATCCTTCATCACCATGTTCAGCATGATGCCCCAGAGGCCCAGCCAGCCGGCGAAGTCCCGGGCCGTGCTCTCCACGCCCCGCCACTCCCGGCGGGTGAAGGCGATCTGCCCCTTCTGGTACAGGCGGCCCAGGTGCTTCTCGCCGTGGAGCAGAAGATCCTTCTTTTCCGCGCCGGACATGGCCGCCACGGTCTTTACTTCGTCCACGACCCGGTTCTTGGTGGCTTTCAGATTGTTTTTGACGTTTCTGCCCACGTCTTTCCAATCCACCTCGGAGATCAGGTCCTTCCAGATCTTCAGATCCCGGGGCAGGTTGTTTTTTGCCCATCTCAAATTGGCCTTCAGCATGACGCCGCCCCCTCTCTGTTTTTCTGGATGCGCTTGATTTCCAGGGACTCCACGAACGCCTGCATCCGGGTGCGCAGCTGGCCGGAACTCCGGGCGTTGTAGGGCCGGTCGATGCTCAGCACAGGGTGGCCGTACTCCGTCTCCTGGATGTGGCTGGCCAGGGCACGCTCAAAGGCCCAGAAGTCGCAGAACTTGATCTGCTCGAAGATGATGCCCTCGGCGTTGTACTCCCGGGCCAGGCGATCCGCCGTGGCGCGGCGCTGCCGGATCTTCTCGTCGCTCATGAACCGGGGGCACTCGGAGACCTGTAAGTAGTGGCGGCAGACCTGGGTCAGCGCGTCCTCGGTGTCGTTGAGTTCAATGACCTCCCGCCCCGGCGTGGAGCCGAAGCAGAAGCGGTCGGCCACCACCATGGCCCCGCTGTCCTCAATGAGCCTGGTCATGTCCAGGTCGTCCACCTCGCTGCCCACGATGGCCACACGGGCCCGGAACCAGGGTTTGGCGTCCACCTTGCGGTTCTTGACCTCCTCCAGGGTTTTCCGGAGCTTGTCCAGAATGAGATACTTGGGGCAGCAATAGGTAATCATGTTCAGCACATGGAACTCGTAGCCGGTGATAGGCGGGTTGTCCAGCTTGCGGAACTGGCCGAGCTCGGTGATGATCCGGCAGACTTCGTTGTGCTCCGCCACCGCTTTGCGGATGGACTCATCGGAAATGTCCACGCCGTAGACCTCATGGAGCCGTTCCAGCACACGGTTGCGGATTTGCCTCACGTAGTGGGTAATGGTGAAATCCTCAGCTTTGTAGGGGATATCGGCGTGGGTGACAAAGAACTTCTCACCCGGCAGTCCCGCCACCAGCTCGATGTTCTCCATGCAGCGGTTCATCTCCGCACAGGCGTCCACCCCCGCCAGGGCGTCCAGGTAGTTGAAGCCGCCCTCAATACTCCGCTCCAGCAGGGCGCGGCAGTATTCGCAGGTGTAGTTGGACATATAGTATGTAGCGATGTCCATGGATCCCGTCTTGGGGGCCCGCAGGCGGACAGAGAAGCAGTTGCCCAGGTTCAGCAGCACCTCCGGCATATGGAAGCAGGTGTAGCCGATGGCCAGCTTCCCCTCCGCCCGGGCCTGGTCGATGAGCTCGTTGCTGCTGTTCTCCAGCAGCTTTTCAAAGTAAATCAGATGCTTTAAATCTTTCAAATATCATCCCTCACTTTCCGTAGATGGCGCGTCATGGCAGTATGCCCAGCTTGACCAGGGCCTCCTGGGCGCCCTGGAGGATGGCTGCGTTTCCTGGAATCTGGAACACGCTGAGGCCGCGCACGTCGCTCTCGGCCTGGGCCCGGTCAGAGGGAACGCAGGACAGCAGCTCGATGCCGTCCAGCTGGACGTACTGAGCCAGCTCCGGATCCTCCAGCCGGTTAAGCACCGCGCCGCAGCGCTGGAACATCACCAACTCCTGGGCTACCTGGCGGATGGTCTGGATAACCTGGGTTCCTTTTTGGCTGGGGTCAGTGACCAGCACCAGATCCGTCACCTTCTCCATGACCCGTCGGTTGATCTGCTCGATGCCCGCCTCTCCGTCGATGACCACATAGTCAAAGTCCTTGGCCAGGAGGCTGATGACCTCTCTCAGATAGGTGTTAATTTTACAATAGCAGCCAGCACCTTCCGGTCTGCCAATGGCGAGGAAGGAGAAGGCCCGCTCCTCCACCATGGTGTCAAAAATGCGGAAGCGGGCTTCGTTTAACAGCTCGATTGCCTCGCGGGGAGCGCCGTCCTCCACACTGGCAATGATGCTTTTTCGGATATCGTCCAGGGTCTCCCGAACCTCCACGCCCAGCGCGGTGGCCAGACCCACGGCCGGGTCGGCGTCGATGGCCAGGATTCTGGCTTCCGGGCGCTGCTCCGTCAGCAGACGGACAAAGGCTGCGGACAGGGAAGTTTTTCCCACACCCCCCTTGCCCGCCAGGGCAATGATCCTCGCGTTGCGCTCCACGTCTGAATTTCCCCTTTCTCTCTCATCAGGTAAGATTTTCTCTCCCGCATCGGTTTTTCTTGCGGCTTTCCATAATCTGCTGCTCAAATTATACCGAGTTTGAAAGGGAATTGATATTGACAAAGGTTGAAAAATGTGGAGCCTCTTTTTTACGGTCGTGGTCTGACCGCAAAACATCGGTTTTTGGGCAGCTGACCCCTTGACTTTTTGCGTCCGGATATGTAACCTAAGAGGAAACCATCTGCTGGAGGTACGACCATGGCGAATTTTACCCGGAGGGCTATTAAGGATACCTTTCTCAAGCTGCTCAACGACCGGCCCCTGAATCAGATCACCGTGAAGGATATCGTAGAGGGCTGCGGTATCAATCGCAATTCCTTCTACTACCACTTCGAGGATCTGCCCGCCCTGGTGGAGGAGATCGTGGGGGAACAGGTCCAGGCCCTCATCCAGAAGCACCCTACCGTCAGCTCGGTGGANGAGTGCTTTGANGTGATCATTGAGCTGGTCATGGAGAATAAGCGGGCCGTCTACCATATCTATAACTCCCTGAGCCGGGACGTGTTTGAGCGGCATCTGATGGAAATTTGCCGGTACATTGCGGACTCCTACGTAAAGGCGGAGTTTGAGGGGAGCTCTCTCAGCGAGGAGGACTTGCGGACCCTCATCCGTTTTCACAAGTGCGAGTGTTTTGGCTCCGTCATTGACTGGCTCAACGGCGGCATGAAGGATGACATCGCGGACTACTTCCGGCGGGTATGCGCCCTGCAAAAGAGCTGGGTGGCCGCCCTGGGCCGCTGAATATATGACAGTTCAACACGGGACAGACCAATGCCTGAAATTTAGGCACGGACCTGTCCCGTGTCTGAATTTCAGGCAGCTTTCCTCCCTGTGCCCAGTTTTCAGGCACAGGGACTTTTTTTGCCCATGGCAGCGGTTTTTTGTCTCTGCTATACTCACAGCCGTACAAGAGAAAACCACTAACGGCAGGAGGTGCAAACCATGAAAACCCGTTGTACAGTTCCCATGTGGGTAGCCAAGGCCGGATACATCGTCATGTCCCTGGTGTTTTGCGGAGCGGGCGTCCTGTTCATCGCAAAGCCGGAGCTGTCCGCCGTGATCATCAGCCGGGCATTGGGGGCGGCCATGATCGTGTTCGGCGTCATCAAGCTGGTGGGCTACTTCTCCAAAGACCTGTTCCGGCTGGCGTTCCAGTATGACCTGGGCTTTGGGCTGCTGCTCATNGCCTTGGGGATCCTGGTGCTGACGCGGCCCGCNGGGGTGCTGGACTTCCTCTTTATNGCCCTGGGCATCGCGATCCTTGCCGACGGTTTCTTCAAGATCCAAATTGCCGTGGACTCACGCCGGTTCGGGATCTCCACCTGGTGGCTGACGCTGNCCCTGGCCATCGNCGCCGGAATGGTGGGGCTGGCGCTGGTCTTCCGGCCCTGGGACAGCGCAAGGATGCTGACGGCGCTGCTGGGCGCGGCGCTGCTGGCGGAGGGCATCCTGAACCTGTGCGTGGCNGTGAGTACGGTGAAGATCGTGTCCCACCAGCNGCCCGATGTGATCGAGGTCACCTCCTTCCATGTGGAGGACTGACAACAAGTAAAGGAAAGGTTGGATGATAANATGCGTTTCTCNAAAGCGGTTGTCAAGTACCGCGTACCCATTCTCATTCTGACCCTGCTGCTCATGATCCCGTCTGTTCTGGGNATGGCGGGAACCAGGGTCAACTACGATATGCTCAATTACCTCCCCGAGGACATGGACACCGTGATCGGGCAGGAGGAGCTGCTGAACGATTTCAACAAAGGCGCGTTCTCCTTCCTCATCCTGGAGGATATGCCCGCCAAGGACTGCGCCGNGCTGAAGGCCCGGGTGGAGCAGGTGGATCATGTGGACACCGTGCTGTGGTANGACTCCATCCTGGACGCGTCCGTCCCCATGGAGCTGCTGCCCGACAAGCTCTACGACGCGTTCAACNCGGAAAACGCCACCATGATGGCGGTGTTCTTCGACACCTCCACCTCCTCCGACCTGACCATGGACGCCATCCGGGAGATCCGCTCCATCGCCGGTGAGCGGTGCTTCGTGTCCGGTATGTCCGCCCTGGTCACCGATCTGAAGGATCTGTGCGAGGTGGAGGAGCCCATCTACGTGGGCATCGCCGTNGCCCTGGCCTGCGCGGCCATGCTGCTCCTGCTGGACAGCTGGCTGGTGCCCTTCGTGTTCCTGGCCAGCATCGGCATGATGATCCTGATGAACCTGGGCACCAACTACTTCCTGGGTGAGATCTCCTACATCACCAAGGCCCTGTCCGCNGTGCTCCAGCTGGCCGTCACCATGGACTACTCCATCTTCCTGTGGAACAGCTACAACGANCAGCGNCNNCTGTGCGNCGACAAAAACGANGCCATGGCCAACGCCATCCAGGCCACGCTCACCAGCGTGGTGGGCAGCTCCATCACNACNGTGGCCGGATTCATCGCCCTGTGCTTCATGTCCTTCACCATGGGCCGTGACCTGGGCATCGTCATGGCCAAGGGCGTGCTGCTGGGCGTGCTNGGCTGCGTCACCGTGCTGCCCGCNCTGATCCTGGTGTTCGACAAGCCCCTGCAAAAGACCCGNCACCGCTCCCTCATCCCCAANATGGATAAGCTGGCGGGCGGCGTGGTGAAGGCGTTCCCCGTGTTCATCGTCATCTTCGCCCTGATCGTNCCCCCCGCCCTCTACGGCTACAACAGGGCCAACGGCGAGGTNTANTACGANATGGGCCAGTGCCTGCCCGAGGACATGGAGTANGTCATCGCCGAGGGCAAGCTCCGGGATGANTTCAATATCGCCTCCACCCATATGCTGCTGGTGGACGCGGACTTGCCCGCCAAGGANGTGCGCTCCATGTCCCGGGAAATGGAGCAGGTGGNCGGCGTGAAGTATGTGCTGGGCATGGAGTCCNTTTTGGGNTCCCGCATCCCCGAGGAGATCCTGCCCGAGTCCGTGACCTCCATGCTGAAGAGCGGCAATTGGCGCTTACTGCTCATCAACTCCGAGTACAAGGTGGCCTCTGACGCGGTAAACGNCCAGATCGGCGAGCTCAACGACATCCTCAAGCGGTACGACCAGAACGGTATGCTCATCGGCGAGGCCCCCTGCATGAAGGACATGATCCAGACCACCGACCGCGACTTCAAGATGGTCAACGCCGTGTCCATCATCGCCATCTTCCTCATCATCGCCCTGGTGGAGAAGAGCTTCTCCCTGCCCTTTATCCTCATCGCGGTCATCGAGGCGGCCATTTTTGTCAACCTGGGCCTGCCCCACTACCTGGGCCAGAGCCTGCCCTTCATCGCCCCCATCTGCATCAGCACCATCCAGTTGGGCGCCACGGTGGACTACGCCATCCTGATGACGACTCGTTATAAAACAGAGCGCATCAACGGAGCGGATAAAAAGAAGGCGGTACACACCGCCCTGTCCACCTCCATCCCGTCCATCATCGTGTCCGGCATGGGGCTGTTCGCCGCCACCTTTGGCGTGGCGCTCTACTCCGAGATCGACATCATCAGCTCCATGTGTATGCTCATGGCCCGTGGCGCTGTGATCAGCATGGTATCCGTCATCTTTGTACTGCCCGCTCTGCTGCTGCTGTGCGATAAGCTCATCTGCGCCACCACTGCGGGTATGAAGCGGCCGAAAGGTCCCCAGATTTCTAATGTGGAGGTTTATGCGAAATGAAAAAGCCTGTTGTGAAAATTTTCTCCATCATTCTGTGCGCCGTACTGGCGCTGGGCGGCATGGGCGGCATCGTGTACGCCCTGGGCGTCTCCGCTGAGGCCGCCCCCGCCGCTGATCCCGCTCCCGCGGACAGCGATGTTCAGACCACCGCGCCCAAGACGACTTCTTCCTACGACCCCGACGCTGAGCGCAACGTCAAGGACGAGACCGTGTACGTCCTGGCCTCTGCCGACGGCTCTGTCCAGAAAATCATCGTCAGCGACTGGGTGAAGAACGCGCTGGGCGCCGACACCATCGACGATGTGTCCCAACTCACCGATATTGAGAACGTGAAGGGGAACGAGACCTTTACTATGGGCGGCGGCAGCTCCTGCGTGTGGGATGCCCAGGGGAACGACGTGTATTACCAGGGCTCCATCGACAAGGACCTGCCCGTGTCTGTGTCCGTGTCCTACACCCTGGACGGCCAGCCCATCAGCCCGGAGGCGCTGGCGGGCAAGAGCGGCAAGGTCACCATCCGCTTTGACTACACCAACAACCAGTACGAGATGGTGAGCATTGACGGCAGGCAGGAGAAGATCTATGTCCCCTTCGCCATGCTCACCGGACTGCTGCTGGACAATGACGTGTTCACCAACGTGTCCGTGTCCAACGGCAAGATTATGAACGACGGTGACCGCACCATCGTGGCGGGCCTGGCCTTCCCCGGCCTCCAGGACAGCCTGGGGCTGAACCGGGACACCCTGGAGCTGCCCGACTATGTGGAGATCACCGCCGACGTGAAGGATTTTGCGCTTGAGACCACCGTCACCCTGGCCGCCAACGGCCTGTTCGGCAAGGCGATGGACGAAAAGGGCTCCTTCAACGGCCTGGACGGCCTGCAGGACGACCTCGACAAGCTCACCGACGCCATGGATCAGCTGCTGGACGGCTCCTCCCAGCTCTACGACGGGCTGTGCACCCTGCTGACCAGTTCGGAAGAACTGGTGAAGGGCATCGACCAGCTGGCGGCCGGCGCGGCCCAGCTCAAGCAGGGCGCGAACGGCCTGAGCGCCGGCGCGGCCCAACTCCAGGCCGGCTCCGCCGCCCTCAGCCAGGGGCTGAACCAACTGGCCGGGAACAACGACACCCTGAACGGCGGCGCGGCCCAGGTGTTCCAGACACTGCTCAGCACCGCCAACGCCCAGCTCCAGGCTGCGGGTATCCAGGCTCCCGAGCTGACGGCGGAAAATTATGCCCAGGTGCTGGAGGGCGTCATCGCCGCCGCCGGGGAGTCCCCCGCGGCCCAGCAGGTCGCGGCGCTGAAGGCCTCCCTGGACAGCTACAACGGGTTCTATCAAGGGCTGCAGAACTACACCGCCGGGGTGGCCCAGTCCGCCGCTGGGGCCGGGGAGCTGAACCAAGGCATCGGCACGCTGAAAAACGGCGCGGACAGCCTGGCCGCCGGTGCCGCCCAGCTCTACGACGGCATCCTCACCATGAAGAACGGCGCCCCCGCTCTCATTGACGGCGTGACCCGCCTGCGCGACGGCGCCATGGAGCTGAACGACGGCCTGAAGCAGTTCAACGAGGAGGGCATCCAGAAGCTGGTGGACGCCTTTGACGGCAGCCTGAACGGTCTGATGGACCGGGTGGACGCGGTGAGGGCCGTATCGGAGCGCTACAACTCCTTCTCCGGCATCAGCGCCGACATGGACGGCCAGGTGAAATTCATCTGGCGCACGGACGCTGTAGAAGCGCGGGATTAAGGTGCGGCAGGAATGTGCCATATTCGCCTTTGAGAACTGGCACTCTGTGAAAATGCGGCGGCCGTCATACGACTGAGACTGCCGCCGCATTTTCTCTGGTACAGCATTAGCATTCCGCGCTCATCTCTGATGGGGCGATTCAAAAAAAGACAGAAAAGGAGAATCGCAATGATCACAAAAACACTGAGCAAGCTTGGCCTGAAAACCGCCTACGGCTACATCGAAAAAGATCCGGAGCGCAACCTTCCCAAGCTGATGGAGTGGGTGGACAAGCTGGCCGGAGACGGCCCCAACAACTTCCGGGAACAGCGCGACGCCTTCCGTGCCGTCATCAACGACCCGGATAACAATATGTATCAGCTGATGATGAACATCTTCCGGGAAGTGGACAACGACGTGCTGAAAACCACCTTTGAAAACTTCTTCCTGAACGTAAATTTTATTGGCTGGCCCATCCAGGAGAAAATGCGGGCTAAATACAACTGCAACATCCCCTGGGCGATCCTGCTGGACCCCACCAGCGCCTGTAACCTCCATTGCACCGGCTGCTGGGCCGCTGAGTACGGCAACCGGCTGAACCTGTCCCTGGATGAGATCGACTCCATTATCCGGCAGGGTAAGGAGCTGGGGGTTTATATGTACATCTACACCGGAGGCGAACCCATGGTGAGAAGCGCGGACCTCATCACCCTGTGTGAGCGGCATTCCGACTGTCAGTTCCTCGCGTTTACCAATGCTACCCTGATTGACGAGAAATTGGCGGACGATATGCTCCGCGTGAAAAACTTGATCCCCGCCATCAGCCTGGAGGGCTTTGAGGCGGCCACCGATGGACGCCGCGGAGACGGTGTGTACCAGAAGGTGCTCCAAGCCATGTCCATCCTCCGGCAGAAGCGCCTGCCTTTCGGTATCTCCGCCTGTTATACCAGCCAGAACCTGGACTCCATCAGTTCCGACGAGTTCATCGACCAGCTGGTAAAATGGGGCGCACGGTTCATCTGGTATTTCCACTATATGCCTGTGGGCAACGACGCTGTCCCGGCGCTGATGCCCGATCCCCAGCAGCGGGAGACGATGTACCGCCGCATCCGGGAGATCCGGGCCACCAAGCCCCTTTTCGCTATGGACTTCCAAAATGACGGCGAATATGTGGGCGGCTGCATTGCCGGGGGCCGCCGCTATCTCCACATCAACGCCAACGGCGATGTGGATCCCTGTGTGTTTATCCACTATTCCGACTCCAACATCCGGGAGAAATCCCTGCTGGACTGTCTGCGCTCCCCCATGTTCATGGCGTACCATGATGGGCAGCCCTTCAACGACAACCATCTGCTTCCCTGCCCCATGCTGGAAAACCCGGAAAAGCTGCGGGAGATGGTTTGCCGCACCGGCGCGCACTCCACTGATTTGCAGTCTCCGGAGAGCGTAGATCACCTGTGCGACAAGTGCGTTTCCTATGCGGAATGCTGGAAGCCGACGGCAGATCGGCTGTGGGACGATGGCGAGACAGCTAAAAAGGAAAAGGCAAAATGAAAACAGGCGCTTGACTTAAGTGCGGCGGAGCCTCTATGAGAATTGCATACGGCTGGCGATTTGCGGCGGCAGAATCAGAAGGGGCACCAGGGTCTGAGAAGTATAGCAAGGGATAGAAAAGAGCAGAGGCAGGATTGATTTTCAGTCCGGCCTCTGCCTTTTTCTGTTTACAGTGACCCAGATTTCGGGTGGGGGCTATACGGCACAACTGTACGCAAAAGGCTGCGAAATAGTTTGTTCAGCTTATGGCTGATAAATATTCAACAGATATTACCAGGTCATCCTCCAAAATGAAGTTCAGCGTAGTATCACCTTTGGTATAAGACAGAGCGCCTGCATACTCGTCTTCCGCGTCACCGTAAATTGCCTGGACTTGATCGGCGGTACAGCCAATATATATCCCCTCTTGGGTGGCAGTGCTGTCATCGGTCAGGCGAATGGAATTGATAAGATCCTGCGCCCCGTCCGGATAGGTGGTAATGACAAATCCGGAGTAAGTATAGGTTTTGTCCAGCCCCTCAAAGGCACAGGACTCTGCCTCGAAGTAGCTCTGAGGTTCCCCCAAGGAGGCCAGCACGTCGCGCATATTTTTGCTGATAGTGATTTCCGTTCCGTTGATGACAAATGAGTAGGCGTCCGCCCCGGCGGTCTGCTCCTGTGCCGGAGTGGAGGGCTCCGCAGAGCTGTCCCCGCCGGGCTGGAAAACGGGTTCGGCCAGGTCGCCGCCGGAATCGGAGGCGTTTCCCGCCGGATTGCTGCCGCAGGCCGCCAGCGATACCAGAACGGCGAGGCTCAGGAGGATGGAAGCGATTCTTGGTTTCATGGGAAATGTTCCTTTCTTTTCGCGTTGCGGGTTGTCCCGCGCCGCCTCCAGCTGCGCCTGACGGGCGGCGTAAGCGGCGCTTTTCTCGTTCCATACCGCGTCGTATTCAGCCTGGCCCCGATGATCCGTCACGGGGCTGTTTTTTGTCAGCCATTCACCGAACCAGTGGGACAGCTTTTCCGCCCCGTACAGGTTGAGGTGCAGGCCGTTGTCGTAGGTATCCTGGGCGTAGTCGATGCCCATTTCATCAGCCAGCTCCAGGAAGTTGAGGTACTCCAGCCCGTGCCGGGCGGCGTAGTCCTCGATCTGCTCCTCCCACTGGTCATACCAGTAGGGGTACAGGCTGGGGGCCTTCACCAATACTAGCTGAACCCCGTGGGCTTCGCACAAGCCGGCCATCTTATCCAGATAGTCCCAGCACACCTGGGCAAAGGAGTAATCCGCCAACGGCCTCCCCTCGGGCACGTTCTCCGCCGGGCGAATCTGAACGTTCATCAGGTAGCCGCTGTCGGACACGATGTCCCGGTGGAACAGGTACTCTATGTCCTCCCCTCGCAGCTCGTTCCACCGGGAGTGGTAGCGCAGCAGGGGGAACAGGTAGGACAGCAGGCTCTCCTCCTCCGTCATGGAGGCCCGGACGGCAGCCAGCTTCTGGGGGGACAGCTTCATCCCGTCCAGGTTCAGCCGGTTGTACGCCTCGCTCTGGGGCTCGCCGTACTTCATGGACAGCACGTTGAACACCATCACTTTGGGCGTCTCGTACTTCAGCGTCTCCTCCATCAGGTAGTAGGACTGCCAGATCAGTTGCTGGGCGCTGCCCCGGATGTAGCTGGGGATTCCGTACTCCCGCCACAGCACGTCGGGGGAGAAGTTCTCGTAGACCTCGCAGTCCCCGATAAACACCACGTCGTGGTTCGTCTCTTCCTTATAGTACTCGGCAATGAGCGCTCCCTCGGGGATCTCGCTCATGTACTTGGGCATGAACAGGGCATTGAGCAGCCAAAATACCAGCCCAAAAACCGCGCACCAAAGGGCGGCGGTACAGGTTTTCTTTCGCATTCGCTCCGCCCCCTCAGAATTGGTTGTAGATGAACTGGGCGGCGTCGAAGCCGATGCCGTACACCCCGAACACCAGGGTGAGCAGAACCAACACAACGCACCCGCCCCAGGCCAGCTGGGGATGGTCACGGGTCAGCCGCTCCCTCACCGGCTCCCGCCGGCCCAGCAGGCTGCACACCAGCATGGCTCCCGCTCCGGCGGCGGCCACCAGCCAGTCCCCCGCGCCGATGCCCAGCTCCAGGAAGGAGCCGTCCCACAGCGCCTGGGGCCGGAGGGCGGTGAGCACCGTCCCCAGCTGCCGGAAGGTGAGGGGCACATCCCGGTACACGTCTAGCACCCGGATGATGCCCATGAGCCAGAAGGTGCGCATGATCTGCACAAAATCCCAGCCCCGGCTCCCCTTCAAGCGTGGAAAGCGGGCGTGGAACCTGCCGTACAGCGGCTCCAGCTCCTGGGAGACGATGATGACGATGCCGTTGAGCAGGCCCCAGACGATGAAATTCCAGCTTGCCCCATGCCACAGGCCGGTGACGAACCACAAAATCAGGCTACAGGTATGGACGGAGACGTGCTTGCCGAAGCGCCCGAAGCGGTTCCGGCTCTTCTGGTGCAGCCTCAAAATGGGCTTGGACACCGACATGGGGTAGAACAGGTAGTCCCGGAACCAGGTGCCCATGGTGATGTGCCAGCGCCGCCAGTACTCCGCCGCGTTTTTGGAGAAGAAGGGGCGCTGGAAGTTCTCCGTCACCCGAATGCCCAGCATCTGGGCCGCGCCGATGGTGATGTCGATGCCGCCGGTGAAGTCCGCGTAGAGCTGGACGGCGTACAGGAAGATGACCGCCAGCACGTACACCCCCGTGTACTGCTCCGGGTCGGACACCAAGGCCCGCAGGGGGATCGCCAGCCGGTCGGCCACGATCAGCTTCTTCGCCAGTCCCCACAGCACCCGCTCCGCCCCCATGGCGATCTGCCGGGAGTTCCAGCGGTGCTCCCCGTACAGGGTTCGGCTCAGCTCTCCAAAGCGGCTGATGGGCCCCTGAATCAGCTGGGGGAAGAAGGTGACGAACAGGGCAAACCGGCCGAGATTCTGCTCGGCGGGGCACTTGCCCCAGTACACGTCGATGAGGTAGCCCATGGCCTGGAAGGTGTAGAAGGAGATGCCCATGGGCAGCACCAGAGACAGGAGCGGGATCGTCCGGCCGCCGAAGAGCGTCACCAGGGAACTGACGTTGCCCAGCACAAAATTGGTGTACTTCACCACCGACAGGATACCGAAGTTTATCAGCAGGCAGGCCAGCATCCATCGGAAGCGGACAGACTTGTCCTTTGCCTTCCGGGCCTTGCGTTCCTCTCTGGACAATTCATCCCGATGGGCCTTGAACCACTCCTCCTGCTGCGCAGCCAGGGCGTCGATCTTCCGGGCGGCAAAATAGGTGGTCACAGCGGTGACGCCGATGTAAATCAGGCACCACCACCCGGCGAACCAATAGGAAAACAGGCTCCCGGCCAGCAGCAGCTTCCACTGGTGCCGCCTGGGGATGGCGTAGTACAGCAGAAACAGCACCGCAAAAAAGGCCAGAAATTGAGCCGAAGCAAAACTCATGGTGTTTCGTTCACGCCTCGTCCAGCCGGCAGATCATGTGCCACAGAGCCTGGGCGGAGTTAAAGTTCTCCGGCGTCAGTTCCTCAGCGGGAATCTCCACGCCGAAGGCGTCGCCGATCTCCGCCACCAGGGTCACGATGTCGATGGAGTCCAAAATCTTGCCGTCGATCAGGTTGTCGCAGGTCTCAAAATCCACGTCGGGGTGCAGCTCCCACAGAATGCTCAGCAGTTCTTCCATGACGATCCCTCTTTCTCTTAAACACCCGCCGGAATCCGCCCGGCGGCCAGGGCCTTGCGGTCAATTTTCCCATTGGGGGTCAGCGGCAGGCGCTCCAGCCGCTCTATGCGGTTGGGAATCATATACCGGGGCAGGCGGCCCTTCAAAAAGGCGGTCAGCTCCCCCGGCTCCGCCCCGCCGGTGTAGTACATCTGGATGCGGTCCTTTTCCTTGTCAAATACCGCGCAGGCGGCGGCCACATCCGGGTGGGTGGAGGCGGCGGCCTCAATCTCCTGGAGCTCCACCCGGTGGCCCATGTGCTTGATCTGGTAGTCCTTCCGGGAGACGAACACCAGCTCTCCCCGGTCATTGTACCGCCCCAGGTCGCCTGTGCGATAGATCAACTCAGGATAGGCGTCGTTCAGCGGGTTCTGCACAAAGCACTCCGCCGTCTTTTCCGGCATACGGTAGTAGCCCATGGTCAGGCAGGTTCCCCGGATGCAGATCTCCCCCACCTGGCCGGGGGCGGCGGGCCTGTCCTCCCCGTCGAGCAGCAAAATGCCCGTGTTGGGGAAGGGCCCGCCGATGGGAATGGCCTCGTCCAGGCCGAACTCCCGGTTCACATGATAGAAACAGCTCATCCCGGTGCACTCGGTGGGGCCATACAGGTTGGTGAATTTGGCGTTGGGCAGGGCCTCCCGCCACAGGTTGAACTGGCGGATGGGGAACACCTCGCTGCCAAAGGCGATGGTATGCAGATACTGTGGAACATTCTTTTTCAGCGCTCCCAGGCCGGAGATCATGGTCAGGGCGGACACCACCCAGCACACCGTGTTAATCCTGTGCTCGTTGAGGAACTCCACCAGCTTCACCGGGAACAGGAACAGCCCCTTGGGGATCAGATAGGTGGTGGCCCCGAATTTCAGGGTGGGGTACAGCTCCTTCAGGCAGGCGTCGAAGTACAGCGGGGTCTGGTTGCCGAACACTGTGTCCTCGTTAAAGTCCAGGGTGTCGGACAGCTGCTCGATGTAGTCGATCACCGAGCGGTGGCAGGCCACCACCCCTTTGGGCACCCCGGTAGACCCGGAGGTAAAGACGATGTACAGCGGGTCAGTGTCCAGCTGGCCGGCCCGGATACGCTTCAGCAATTCTTCGTCCGGCTGGCAGGCGGCGGCCTCCTCATAGCCGTACAGCCCGCCGGTATAACCCAGCTCCGTCACTGCCTGCCGGGTCTTGTCGTCGCACAGCACGGCCCGGGGCTTCAAGGTCTGAAAGATCAGCTCCACCCGGTACAGGGGCATCTCCTCGTCGATGGGGACGTAGAAGCAGCCGGAATAGGCTACCCCGAAAAAGGCGGCCACCGACTTGGGGTGCTTCTCCATAAAGACCACCACCGGCTCCCGCTCCAGCCCCTTTTGGGCCAGGAAGGTTCCGATCCCCCGGGCCGCCCGGGACACCTGGCCGAAGGTTAGGCTGTCCATCCCATCACTGAAAGCCACCTTATCCGGCAGGCGGGGTGCGGTGGCCTCCAAATATTCTAATACGTTGCGCTGCACTGCTTACCCCTCCTGTCCTTCCATCTGTACTGCAGGCTCCGGGGCAGGTGTTGGCTCCGGCGCGGCCTCGGGGACGGGTTCCGCAGGAAAGTCCGGCGTTGGTTCGGACGTTGGCTCCGGCGTCACTTCCGGGGTGGGTTCGGGCATTCCTCCAGCGGGATCCAACGGCCCTTCCGGCTGGGCTGGTTCGATCATCTCAGGCATTTCCGTCGAATTCGGCTCTATTGTTTGCTCCGGAGAAGGAGAAGCCGGTTCATTTACTGGCATACCTGCTGCCTTTACTGGACAAGCGCTGTAGTCATACGTATAATAATTGGCATAATAGCTGGAGTGGGCAGACAGATTGGAGGAGTACTGCCGCACTTCCGCTTCTGTCAGCAAAAAGCAGGTCAGAGGATAGCCCTGAGGGTGGGGGCAGGGGTCGAAGTGATGATACCCATCCCCCACATCGGCCAGCACCCAATAGTGCTTGGAATTCCCGTTCACCCGCTGCAGATCCACGGTGGGGATGCCCGCCCGGGTCAGCAGAGCTTTGGAGCAGGCATAATAATTGAAACAGTCACCCCGGCCAGTGGTAAAGCTTGTGTAAGCACCGACGATCCAGCTGGATTTATCTGAGGATCCGACATATCGCATATGGCTGACAATATAGTCGAAAATTGCTCTGGCCTTTTCCCGCTGGCTCATTCCGTCCTTTATAATTTGCGCAAGGATTTGGTCGGCCAAGGCGTTCACGTTTTCTAAAGAGGCTCCCCCGGTCTGAGCGCCTGCTTGCCCGGCAGTAACCCCAGGATCCGGTTCCACCGCCTCTGAGGCCACTGCCTTCGGTTCAGTTACCACAACGGTGGTCGTGACCTCAGTTCGGTTGCCGGAGGAATCTTCTGCAGAATAGATCACCTGGTATTCGCCTGGAACGCTCAGATTTATGCTGCTTGAATCCACCAGGAGCAGCACGGCCCCATCCCGATCATCCACAGCAGTGATCCCGCTTCGGTAGCTGAGCGTTTCCCCAACCGAAGTGGTCAGTGGCTGTACGCCGGAGATTACAGGCCCCTCTGTGTCCGGCTTCTCTACGGCCAGCGCAATTCCTTCTTCCATGGAAAGGCTTTCCGTTGGTAAACCTGTTGCCATAGGGCTTTCCTGCGTGTTGACCTGTGATTTGCTGGGGATACAAGATGTGCATAGGCACATGATCAGCAGCCACACAAGGCATACAAACCAGATGGGATATCCTGTTGGTTTTTTTCTGTGCATCACAACGCATTGAACTCCTTTTTATTTTCTGTGTTCTACGTTGGGCAAACCCCAAAAATTTTACGCCGCTTTGCGGTTTGCCGCAAATCCCGGCGGCGCCATGCACCGTATTTGCTTATAAGTAAAGTTATTTTACGTAAAGGGCATTATACCACAAGGAAAAATTGTTTACAATAGCGTCAGTGAAAAAATTTCAGTTGATCTGGCGATGTGAAAAGTATGAGGGAAACTATGATTGATTATCGCTCATTAGGCCGAAGAGTTCGGTACAACAGGGATCGATTAGGCTTTACGCAAGAGAAGCTGGCTGAGAAAATCAATGTTTCTATTCCCCATATCAGCAGAATCGAAAATGGTACATCTCAACCATCTCTCCAGGTTTTGATCGATCTTTGCAATGCCTTAGATATCACGATTGACGAGCTGCTTCAGGACAGCCTTTCTGCCGCTCGGAGGAAGAAAGAATGCCGTCTGGAAGAAATCCTTTCAGACTGTTCCTTGGATGAGTTGGACATGATTTCGAATCTTGCAGAATCTGTACTTCGTGATGCACGCAGCATATACAGGAGTTAAAAACCTGCTGGCCTACTCCTTCTGTCCCCACCTGGGTGCGTGAGTCGAAACAATGAGATGTCCGCCTGGAACAAAAAGACCCCCAAAGTGCCAAAAGCGGCACTCCGAGGGTTTGGAATCAGTTGGTAAGGACGAGGTCTCCCTTTCCTTTGCTAAAAGATATGGAAACAGGAACCGCTCCCACACGGGCACTTTCTAACATCTGCACGAGCAACACGGCCAAAACGCAAGAAACAGAGGGCCATATCCGGCCCCCTGTTTTTTCATGCGTCCCAGCGGCCCACCCACCCTGAGATCCATGCCCCGCAGGGTATGAGCGATCTCTGCTGGGCTGAGGAGCAGTGGGCGTCTGATGTACGCCGGAGTTGTCCACAATGTAAATGGTGGGGTGTTCCCGCCAAAAATCCTGATTTCTATAATATTTCAAAGTTCCAAACATGGAGTTGTTGTTCATTCGGTGGCCGTATATAATCGTGTGAAAGGTGTCCAGGCCGGGGGAACAGCGGCAGCCAATGAAGATGGAGCCGCCGCTCTTAGGCGTGTCGCGCGGCGGGCCGTTGATTATACACATCCCCCTCCGTTCGGAACATTTTTTGGGTGCAGTATCTCCGCGCAGATGCCGCCCACAAGGGCCAATGCCTCCGATCCCACGGAATTGACCGCTTAAATCGTTGAATTCAGGCAGTCCTTGCCTTTATAGTGATAAGGAACTAAATTCACTTATCACTGTTAGCTGACGGTTTCGGGGTGCATACGAAAGCCCGTCTGAATCCCAACTGGGATTCAGACGGGCGAT
>JAAVHT010000039.1 GCA_014799565.1 Clostridiales bacterium | reverse complement strand
TGGCTGTTTTGATCATGCTGGGGCACTGGTCTGACAGCAGCAATCCCAAATTGGAATAAATGCCGTCCGCAGTCAGCAGGCCCAGCGTCTGCATTCTGGGCCGGTCAAAGGCGACGTCCCGCTCCTTGAAGATTTTTTCTGCGGCGGAAAATGTAAGCTCCTGCTCCAGAGAACGCATCTCTTCAAAACTGTCACCGTCTGTCTCTTTGATCATCTTTCGGATGGCCGTATCCGTAGACGGGTCGGTGGAAGTGCCGTTCCGAACATACACGCCGCTGGGTTTCAACCCCTTTGCCGCCAGATAGTAAGGCCGGTCAGTGCCCTTCTGGACCGTGGCTGCCACTACCTTTTTCCCATCAATCTCCAGCGCCTCATATCGGGCAAACATAGTGACATCCGGCTTAATAGAATCCCGGACCATGTTGTTCAGCCGCAGCATAATGGCATCCGCATCCTCAACCCCTACTACGGTTCCGTCGTCACTGATCCCGATATACAGCGTCCCGCCGTGGGTGTTGGCAAAAGCGACAATTTCTTTGCAAACATCGCCCACAAGCTCCGATTTCAGTTCAACAGTCTCGCTCTCCACAAACGTCATAATAGATGCCCCACTTTCTAATCATAACTATAGTCATTGTAGTCATTCTTGTCAAGTTGTAGTCATTCAAATAGATTATATTGACTATTATATCCTGTGATATATCCAATGTCTATCCTTGAGGCACTTCACCAATTTTCCTTCTGCCGCGAGTTTCGCGGAGATGCAATCGGATGTCGCCGCTGAAACACCGCATAGCTGGCGTACATCGGCATTTTGGATAGCATCGTGACGTTCCAGGAGTTGCTCAATCTGTTTTCTGCGTTCTGCTGCCTTATCTTTCGGAACATCACGCATTTCATCGCTTATATTGAAAGTTGCTGCAATTTGCCACCCATGCCAACTAAAACCCCGCGTTCTGCAGTTCCTCCATCATAGCCCGGCGGCGCATATACCGGGTGCGCCAGTCCTCCGCCAGCCGCACCGCCCGCTCTGTCCCGCCGGGGTAGCTCCTGAGTTTCTTCAGATAGCGCGTCAACTCCTGATACCGCTTTCGGTTGGACGCCGCGGCGGCTTCTTTCGTCAGGATACAAGCGTATGTCTCCAACATCTCGTCCGGATACCGCTTTTTTAGGGCCGCTTCATAACGGTCCAGGATGGAAAGACGCCCAGCCGCAGTAACCGCTTTCATCAGGCGCTCCCAAAGCCCCTCGGATTCCATAAGTTCCAACTTGTGGTAATTTCGACCGGAAAGATATCGCTCTCTGTACTCGATCCACTGCGCCGGCATACACTCTTTCTTCAGGCGGTTCAGCATTTCTATACCGCCGGAGGACAGAACAAAGACATGATACTCCAGCTCCGCAATCAGCTTGTCCCGCTGCCCCTGCCGCTCGTACAGGTCCATCAGCCATTCGCTGTACTCCGCCACCAGCCCCAGTTTGTCATGGTCGGCGGACTTGCCCTCTTCCAGCAGACGAATGACCTCGTCTGTCTTTCCATGATCAAGCATCTGCTGGACGCGCAGCTTACGGATATCGGAATAGTTTGTGTACCGTTCTAAAAAGGCGTTCAGTTCCTCCTTTGGCCGTGACAGCTTTTTCATCAGGTCGAAACGGCGCGTCAGCAGCTGTTTCATCTCATATTCGCTGGAATACCCCTGCTTGCCGGAATTCTCAAGATCCTCGATTTGCCTGTCTACCAGCTCCAGTTTTTTCTTGTCAAACGAGTTTCCGGAAAACCGGGAGAAAATCGCCTGTTCCGCAAAATCCCGAACCTTCCAATGTTCGCCGACCGATCCCGCACATTTCTGAAGGAGGTCGAACACCGCTGAAGCGGCATCTCCCTTACAGGCGCAAAGTATGTCTGTAAGCATCGCGTCCATGGCGGTATCTACATAGGCGCAGCCTTCCTCCACCTCATAGCTCGCGTATTCCCGCAGCGCATCCATCCCTGCCCGGAGCGCCAGCAGGGGCTCGCCCTGTTCCAGTAGCGTCTGTGTCTGCCGCCCAATAAAGTCAGCCATATCACACTCAAAATCATCCGCATCCCCATAGTTGATATAGCCATGGTGGTCAGCGTACTGGTCTCCGATAGAGACCAGCTCTTTTTTCAGCGCTTTCATACATTCATCCAAAGTCATCTCCCCATACCGAAGGAGCAATGCCCTGTAGAGCTTTTCATCAGAGGATACCAGCTCCGTCAACAATGGGCGTAGCTGGTTGTCAGGAATTTTTTCCACCAGTCCAGCGGGGGTCAGACGCTCTTTTTTTGCCGGGACTTTTTTCATGGACGATTCGGCGGCGTCCACCGCGAACAGCACCGCCGCCATGTGCTTGCAATAGTTTCCATCCTCCGCGTGCGGGCAGTCGCAGAGCATATCCTCAATGGAATCCCCATCCAGCAGAATCTCCACCTCGTATTCCTCCGTGCCGTCCACAAAGGCAGTATAACCGTCCTCTGTACGCTCCAGGTCCGAGACACGGCCCTCGTCAAAGTAGATCCGCCCCCACTCCAAAATGTGGGGCTGGAACCAGTCCTTCCAAAACTTCATCTGCATCGTCTCCAGCAAAAATATGAGGGAATTATCTCTTGCATTTTACAAAAAAATGAGGGAATTGTCTTTAGATGGATACAACCCACAGAAGAACGATGATAGCGAGCCGCTGCGTCACATTTTCTGCGATACGGCGGCTTTTATGAAATGATTTAGGCCTACGTTTGAAATATTCTTTTCACTGTATGCAATATCTCCTCCAAAGACACTCCTCCAAGACCAAGGCGCCCCAAGTCGATTGTTTCGTCCCTCATCGCTCGTATGAACTGCTCCACGTCCGTTTCCACAACCGGAGAAATCGTAACCTGGGCAGAAGGTTCTACCAAAGGGAACAGCCGGAATACATCGTTTTTGTGCTTTTTCAAGTCCCGCTCATTGACATGGGCTCCATCCGCTTTCTTCTGCCGCAAGTCTAACCACGCCTTCATCTTGAACAGCATCAGGCATTCCGCTCCCAGGACCGACACCCCGTCCACTGTTTTTCGTCCCTCCAGCATGAGCCGGTAATAGTTATCGTCCAGCATGATCGCCGACAGGCTGGATATCTCATCGGACACAGGCAAGGGGGTCAAGCCAATCTCCGGATGCTCGATCTGAAAATCCGGCCGCCGGGAAAACAGCTCAATCATCACGGGATATCCCGCCGCCTGTGGCTCTGTGAAGCGGTAGAAGTGAGGCAGATCTGAGTTTTTCCAGCCGCATTTGTAGCCGCCGTCTTTGATATATCCCCAGAAGGCGGCGGCAAACTCCGCAAAGCGCTCCTCGATCAAAAGGATCATGTCGATATCCTTGGTGGCCCGAAACTCCAACCCCACCTCGTTCATCAGGATATCACAGGCCGTGCCCCCAATAATAGTGTAACAGTCCTCGTAGTCTTTGAACCGTTCGCGAAACGAATCAAAACCTCTTACCATTTGTATCCCTCCATCATTTCCTCCACCGCCTGCTCCACGCGCTCATCCTTGATTCCCTGTAAGGACAGGGCCAGGGAAATCACATCCACCCCTTGATAAACTGCTAAGAGTTTGGGGTCATATTTCCAAATCTCCAACAAGATATAGTCCTGGCCGCAGCTCCATGCGGAATCAATTTCTTCGATCCCCTCAAGGCTCTTGTATTCCTTTCGGCTTACGGCCTTGCACTCAATGGATGGTCCGTTGAGTATGCTGTGCGTTGCCAGAGCGTATTCTCCGGCCATGGGAAAACCTGCAAACTCCGGCCTCTTGCGGACGTAAAGCCGCTTTTGCACCGGATCTATCATATAGGGCAGTGCCTTTTCGTAGAGAGATTTACCGGCACTAACAGCAGATACATGATCACTGCGGCCAGTTCTTTCTACAGTGACCAACTCCAACGCCTCTAACTCCTGCACGGCGCGGGTCACATTCATGGCGGAGAGACTCAGCCGCTTTGCCAAATCCACCTTACGGGCTGACCATCCGGCCGGCTCATAAATAAAGTGCAGCAGGATCAGCTGCGCTGCGGCAGAGAGCTTCTTCGGCGCGGCCCTGACCGACTTCATCCGCTCCTGCAGCACGATGCCCAGAAATGGCAGATAGATTTGACTACTCGGCACAATAAAGGGCACTCTCGCCTCGATCAGCGCCTTTCTCTGCCGGGAATCCAAGTGCTTGAAACATAGAACGGTTTGCCTTGACTGAACAGGCAGTTTCGCCATCTGCTTGCAAAACGCGGGCAGGCTGAAGCTATTCTCATCTGCCTCAATAAGGACACACTCCGTTTCGCCAATATGCAGAAGGGAATATTTTCTCCCATTCCGCAAATAGAGCGGGAAGCGCTCCGCTTCCGCCCATGGACTGATTTTCGCGTTCAGGCCGAGTGTTTGGTTCAAGTAATCCAGCATGGCCATCACCTCTGAATAATTATAACATTTAAAATGTTATAATGCAATAAATATGTTACTAATTTTCGCATCTGTTCCTCATGCCGATTTTGGGTATTAAAACGCAAATCCCGCCGCAGGTGCATTTCACACATTACGGCGGGATTTTCTTCCTTATAGTGGGCCGATTCACCTGAATAAGTAATATTTCGTCATAGTTTGCTAAATGTCGTTTTCCACGTTTTAAGATGGCATGGGTACATGGAAGTCGTTGGCCGCCTCCATCTTGAACTTGTCCATGGCCTCGCGGGCACCGGGAACGACCAGACGGTTAGAGTTATTACTGTTAGACATATCCTTGTCCTCCTTTTAAATCTTGTTTCAATCTCAGTTGTTTGTTTCTTTCTCGGATCGGGAATCCGAGCATAGTTTGAACCGTCCGGATTTTTATATGCGGCGCCCGCAATGGAAAGTTTAGGTTGTTATTCAATGAAAAATATCAAGGTAAAACCGCCAGGGGAAGTCGATGGCCTCCTCAGCGTAGTCGATTCCGACGCGCTTGCCCACATGGATCTCCAGAGGGCGTGAATCCCCTGGAGGCACGGGCAGACCCAGCTCCTCCAAGCTTTCACAGATAAAAAGCTCTTTTGATCCGTAGGGCAGGGCGTTGAGGGAGCGGTCAATGTTCATCCCCGCGCACAGCTTGCCCGGGCCGTTGAGGAAGTTCTTTTTTTGATAGGCAGTCATATCGGCGCACTTGCAATGGAACCGGTTTTCTGCTATGATATCCTGGTTGTACCTGGGGGACAGACCCCGGATCAACACCGCCGCCGGTTCGCCCTCGGGCTCGGTGACAAAATTGAGGCAGCAGTGCATTCCGTAGATGAGATACACATAGGCCGTCCCCGACGGGGCATACAAGGTCTTTGTCCGCTCCGTTCTGCGGTAGTTGTAGGCGTGGCACGCCTTATCTATCCGGCCTACATATGCCTCCGTCTCGGTGATCCTGGCCGCCAGAATGAGCCCATCATATTGCCGCACCAGGTATTTGCCCACCAGAGCGCGGGCAACGTCCACGGTGTCCCTGTTGAAAAAATTTTGAGGGAGCATATCGCCGCCCCTTTCGCTTTTTTGGTTATGATACCACACCTCAATCCATTTGAAAACCCGGAGTTGAACTTCTTATGAGCGAAAACACCCTGAAAAAACTGGCCAAACCCATGATCGTCCTGGCCACCCTCATCTGGGGATCCACCTTCTTCATCCTGAAGGACACCCTGGACGATGTGGATCTGATGTTCCTGCTGGCCTTCCGCTTCTCCCTCGCCGCCGCCATACTGGCCCTGGTGTTTTGGAAAAACTGGAAGGGCATGGATCCGCGCTACCTGTGGCAGGGCGGGGTGCTGGGGGTGCTGCTGTTCGCCGCCTACGCGGTGCAGAACTACGGTCTGATGGACACCACTCCGGGGAAAAACGCCTTTTTTACCGCCGTATACTGTGTCATTGTCCCCTTCCTGCACTGGGCGGTGGATCGGCTGCGGCCCAGCCGGTGGAACGTGCTGGCCGCCCTGTTGTGCGTGGCGGGCATCGGCTTCGTGTCCTGGGATGGGGGCCTTGCCCTGACAGGCGGCGACCTGCTCACCCTGCTGTCCGGGTTTCTCTACGCCTGCCACATCGTGGCGGTGGCCAAGTTCTCCCAGGGGCGGGACATCTTCATCCTCACCATCCTGCAATTTGCCGCCACCGCCCTATGCTGCTGGATTGGAACCATCTTCACCCACGGCATTCCCATGGACGGGCTTCCCGCCCGGGCCTGGTGGGTGCTGCTCTACCTTGCCATAGCCGCCACCTCCATCGCCCTGCTGTTCCAGAACGTGGGGCAGAAATACACCGACCCCTCCTCCGCCGCCCTGCTGCTGGCTCTGGAGGCCCCCTTCGGCGTGGCTTTCTCGGTGCTGTTTGGGGCGGAGAACCCCTCCCCGCTGATGTACCTGGGGTTCTTCCTCATTTTCACCGCCGTGGTGTGCTCAGAGACCCAGTTCAAGTTCCTGCGCAAGTCCATAAAAGCGTAAAAAAGTACCGGGCACAACCCGGTACTTTTGGTTCAGATATGCTTTTCCAACCACGCCAGCACGTCGGCGTACACCTCGCCCTTGTTGATCTCATTGTGCATCTCGTGCCGCCCGCCGGGGTAGAGCTTCATGGTCAGGTCGGCGGTGCCGTGGTCTTTGAAGAAGCCGTATACCTTCTTGACGCCCTCTCCGTTGCCGCCCACCGGATCCCGATCTCCGGAGAACAGATACACCGGGGTGGACGGATCCATCTGGGACAGCGCTTTTTCGCTGGAGATGTACTGCAAGCCCCCCATCATATCCCGCACCAGTCCGGCTGTGGGCTCAAACGTGCAGAAGGGATCCTTCAGATAGGCGTCCACCACCGCCTCGTCCCGGCAGATCCAGTCCGCCGTGGTGCGGTTGGGCGCGAACTGCTTGTTGTAGGAGCCCAGGGACAGGGGGCTCACCGTCTCCGGCCCGCGCACGGCGCAGACAACGGACGACACCGCCTTGCCCGCCGCCACCACGGCGGCCTTCTCCTGCCCGGTGCCGGACAGGATGCAGCCGTCCACCGTGCCAGGGTAGGCGCACAGATACGTCCGGGACAGGAAGGAGCCCATGGAGTGGCCCATCAGGAAATAGGGCACATCGGGGTACTTCTCCCCCATAAGCAGCCGCAGCTGCCGCACATCCGCCGTCACCAGCGTCCAGCCGTCCTTTTTGCCAAAATAGCCGTATTTGCCGTCGTCCACCGTCTTGCCGTGGCCCAGATGATCCTCACCGCACACCACAAAACCGTGATCGGCCAGATACCGGGCAAAGTGGTCATACCGCCCCATGTAATCCGCCACGCCGTGGACGATCTGCACCACCGCCCGGGGGCTGCCGTCCGGCGTCCACAGGCTCGCATGGCACTTGTGTATTCCGTCCCTGGAGGGGAAGGTAAATTCCGTAAAATCAGTCATAATTTGTTCACCCCAACTGTGTTATTTTATGGTACAATTAGTTTAATATGCTCCGACCCATTTGTCAATTTACAAAACACCCGAGACGCACAAAAGGAGAACCGCCATGAAAAAGTACTTATCCCGTCTGTTGTCCGCCCTGCTGGCTTTGACCCTGCTCGTCGCTCCCGCCTCCGCCCTCACGGTGGAGCAGGCGCTGGAACTGCTGGAGGACACCTATTATTACGGCATCCCGGAGGAGGCCTATGAGGCGAAAAGCCTGGACGAGCTGTTTCAAATTCTGGGCGATCCCTATACCCAGTATCTGACCCCGACTCAGTATCAAGCCTTCTTCGAGTCGGTGGATGGCGAGGAGGACGCCGTGGGCATCGGCATCCTGTCCTACTTCACTGAGGAAGGCATCCTGATCAGCGAAGCGGTGGACGGCGGCAGCGCCCAGGCGGCGGGCCTCCGGGCCGGAGACCTCATTGTGGCCATTGACGGCGTCTCCTGCGTCCCCGCGCTGGAGGAACACCGCCAGCTCACGCTGGGCGAGGAGGGCACCCAGGTGACCGTCACTGTCCTGCGGGACGGCGTGACCCAAGACTACACCCTCACCCGCCGGGCGGTGCATATCTCCAATGTCCGGGTCACCCTGCTGGACGGCGGCGTGGGCTATGTGCACTGTGACAGCTTCAGCATTGATGCCGGCCAGCTCTTCTCCGACGCGCTGAAACGGTATGACAGCCAGGTGACCTGCTGGATCTTGGATCTGCGCGGCAATGGGGGCGGCTATGTGGACTCCGCCGCCGATATGCTGGCCGCGCTGAGCGGGCCGGGCCGCTATATCTACTTCGAGGATCATGCCGGACAGGTGAGCTACTATGCCCGCACCACCAGGGCCGCTAGTGATAAGCCGATACTCCTGCTGGTAAACAACTACAGCGCCAGCGCCTCGGAGGCCACAGCCTCCGGCATCCGGGACATGAATCGCGGCGTTATCATCGGCAGCCGCACCTTTGGCAAGGGCGTGGGCCAGACCATTCTGGACGAGAGTACAAATCCCGAGTATTTTGACAACGATGGCCTGAAGATCACCATCGGCCGGTTCTACTCTGTCGGCGGCACCACCACCGACATGATCGGCGTCATCCCCACCCTGCTGGTGGACGACGCCAGCGCCCCCGCGGTGGCCGCCGCCCTGTGCGGTGGCAGCGTGGATACCTCCTCCCTGTGCCTCCTGCTGAACGGACAGCCCTTCTATGTGAATCCAGACACAGACAGCCAGACCCTGTCCGCTCTGCTGGCGGCCATCTCCCCCCAGATGACGCTGTTCTACAACAGCGTCGCGTTCAGCGACGTCACCCCCGCCCAGGCGGCGGCCCAGCTGGGCATAGACTACGACAACCGCTGGTTTAATGACGTCTCAGACAGCTTATACGCCTACGCCATCAACGCCCTGGGCACCTATGGCCTGCTCAGCGGCACCGGCGGCAGCAACTTCAACCCCAAGGGGGAACTCACCCGCGCCCAGCTTTGCATGATCCTGGCCCGGGTGCTCAACGTGAGCTTCTACGGCCCCAGCCGGTTCAGCGACGTGGCTCAGAACACGTGGTACGGCCCCGCCGTCAACGCCATGGCGGAGTTGGGCCTGGTGACCGGCGTGGGCGGCGGCCGCTTTGACCCCGACAGCCCTGTCACCCAGGAGCAGTTCCTCACCATCCTGGGCCGTACCGCCCGGTATCTCAACTTCGCGCTGGATGCCTACGGTGAGATCGTGGACGACCCCGGCACCAACCTGCCCCTGGATATGGAAATCGGTCTGGCTCCCTACGCCCAGTGGGCGCGAAGCGGCGTGGCCGTGCTGACCTGGGGCCTGGAGGACGCGCTGGACGGCTATGGGGATATGCTCTACACCTCGCTGAAGAACATCACCCCCTCCGCCCCCATCCTCCGGGAGGAGGCCGCCGCCGGCATATACGCCCTGCTGTCCGGCCTGGAGATCCTGCCATGAGCCTGCTGCTCCATATCTGCTGCGCCCCCTGCTCCGTGGCCTGCGTCAAGATGCTGCGGGAGGACGGGGTGGAGCCCACCGGCTTCTGGTATAACCCCAACATCCACCCCTTTCAGGAGTACAAAGCCCGCCGGGACACCCTCCGGCAGTACGCCCAGGACATCGGCCTGGAGCTGCGGGAGGAGGACTTCTACGGCCTGCGGCAGTTCACCGCCGCCGTGGCCCAGGACAGCGACCATCGCTGCGGCTACTGCTACACCTGCCGCATGGAGCGCACGGCTCAGTACGCCGCGGAGCACGGGTTTGACCGATTTTCCACTACACTGCTGGTGTCCCCTTACCAGAACCGGGAGCTGATTTGCGCCACCGGGGCAAAGATGGGGGAGAAATACGGCGTGGAGTTTGTCCCCTATGACTTCCGGCCCCGGTTTCGGGAGGGCCAGGAGGAGGCCCGGGCGCTGGGCCTCTATATGCAGAAATACTGCGGCTGCGTGTACAGCGAGGAGGATCGCTTCTCCAACCGCCGGAAAAAAGAGCTTCATAAGCTCCACAAAGCAGAGGGAAGGGGCCAATGTCAATGCTGAAGGAAGGCCAGGTCTATCCCGCCGTCATCGAGGGCTATACCAGCGGCGGCGAAGGGGTGGCCCGCATTGAGGGCATGGCGGTGTTCGTCAAGGGCGCGCTCCGGGGCGAGCGGGTGGAAGTCCTCATCGAACATATTGGCCACAGCGCCGCCTGGGGCCGGATCGAAGCGCTGACAGAGTCCTCCCCTGCCCGGATCGAGCCGGACTGCCCCTATTATAGAAGCTGTGGCGGATGTCAGTTCCGCCATATGGCCTATGAAGAAGAGCTGGAGGCCAAGCGCCAGCGGGTGGAGGACGCTTTGCGCCGCATCGGCGGGGTGGACGCCTCTGTTTCCGTGATACACGGGGCGGAAAACACTCAGCGTTATCGCAATAAGATTCAGTTCCCCGTGGCGAACGGAGCCATCGGCTACTACCAGGGCCGCACCCACAAGGTGGTGGACATCGTGGACTGTCTGCTCCAGCCTGAGCTGGACACCATGTGCCGCGCCGCGGTGAAGGACTGGATGGAGCGCTTCCACATCCCCGCCTACGATGAGCGAACGGGGAAGGGGCTGGTGCGGCACCTGTTTTTGCGCACCAACTCCACCGGGGAGGTACTGTGCTGTCTGGTCATCAACGGGAAATCCCTCCCCCATGGGAGCGAATTGGTGGACGCCCTGCGGGCCGCCACGCCCACCCTGGCGGGGGTGGTACTGTCCGTCAATACCCGGAAAACCAACGTGATTTTAGGGAATGAATTTCACACCCTCTGGGGCCAGGACTGGTTGGAAGAAAAGCTGTGTGGTCATACCTTCCGGCTGTCGGTGCCGTCCTTTTTCCAGGTGAACCGGGCTCAGACCGAGGTGCTTTACCGGCGGGCGCTGGACTTCGCCGCCCTGACGGGGTCGGAGACGGTGGTGGAGCTGTACTGCGGCATCGGCACCATCAGTCTGACCCTGGCCGAGCGGGCAAAACGGGTCATCGGCGTGGAGGTAGTGTCCCAGGCGGTAGAGGACGCCAAGGAAAACGCCCGCCGCAACGGTCTGGACGGCAAGACCCGCTTTGCGTGCGGCGACGCCGGCGATCTGGCCGCAAAATTGGAGACAGAAGGCGTCCGCCCCGATGTGGTGGTAGTGGATCCTCCCCGGAAGGGGCTGGCTCCCGAGGTGGTGGACACCATCGCACGGATGAACCCCGATCGGGTGGTATACGTCTCCTGCGACCCAGCCACCCTGGCCCGGGATGTAAAGCGGTTCGGGGAACTGGGCTATGTTCCGGCGCGGGCGGAGGCGGTGGATTTGTTCCCGAGGACAGCCCATGTGGAGACGGTAATTCTTTTGTCTCAACAAATGGCAGTGGGACAGAAAGAACCGCAGTTTCCATCGGGGAAAGGAAGCCGGTCTTTTTGAACAGCATATAAATTAAACGGCCCNATGGTCCTGCCGANGCAGNACCATNGGGCCGCTTTTATCACTTCTTTTTCCGNTTCTTNTCNAAGAANTCCTTCACNGGCGANGANCCGNAGGCGGGCGCCGTCTCTCCCATGGCCTCGGCAAAGGCCTGGAGGGCCTCCCGCTGCTGGTTGNTCAGGCTGGTGGGCACCTGAACCTGGACGGTTACGTACTGATCCCCNCGGCCCCTNCCCCGCAGCTCGGGGATACCCTTGCCCCGCAGGCGGAAGGTGGTGCCCGGCTGNGTNCCGGCGGGCAGGGTGTANTTCACCTTGCCGTCGATGGTGGGGATCTCCAGCTCCGCGCCCANNGCCGCCTGGTAGAAGCTCACCGGGCACTCGTACAGCACCGANGTNCCCTCCCGCTGGAAATAGGGGTGGGGCTTCACCCGCACCTCNACGATCAGGTCGCCGTTGGGGCCGTTGTTGNTNCCCGCGTTGCCCTGGCCCCGGAGNGAGATGGCCTGCTTGTCGTTGATGCCCTGGGGGATGCTGACGGACAGCTTNCGGTGCTTTCTCACATTGCCNACGCCGCCGCAGNTCTTNCAGGGCTGNTGGATGATNTTGCCCGTTCCCCGGCACCGGGTNCAGGGNGCGGAGCTGGTNAANGCCATNCCNCCCATNCGCTGNTGNATCCGCACGGTGCCNGAGCCATGGCAGTCCGGGCACACCTCGGCGGTGGTGCCGGGGGCGCAGCCGCTGCCGTGGCAGNTGTCGCAGGTCTCCATGCGGTTCAGGGTGATCTCNTTCTCACACCCAAAGGCGGCCTCNTCAAAGCTGATGGTGATGCTGGCCCGCAGGCTCTCCCCCCGCTGGGGGCCGCTGCGCTGNGTNCTCCTGCCGCCAAANCCNCCCAGGATNTCNCCCAGGATNTCGCCAAAACCGCCGAAATCTCCNANGTCGCCAAAATCGCCGTANCCGCCGAAGCCCCCCGCGCCGAAGTTGGGATCCACTCCCGCGTGGCCGAACTGGTCGTACTTGGCCCGCTTGTCCTTGTCGGACAGCACCTCNTAGGCCTCGTTGATCTCCTTNAACTTGGCCTCNGCCTCNTTNTCGCCGGGGTTCATGTCNGGGTGGTACTGTTTGGCCAGCTTGCGNTAGGCCTTTTTCAGCTCGTCGTCGGACGCGGTCTTGCCCACGCCCANAACTTCGTAATAATCTCGCTTTTGATCTGGCATGATGGATCACCTCTTAAAACGCGGGAAAGGCGGGGCNNNNCGCCCCGCTGTTTCCCGTCAGGTTATTAGTTGTTCTGATCATCATCGACCACTTCNTAGTCGGCGTCCACCACNTTGTCATCGCCGCCGGGCTGGCCGCCGCCGAAGCCCGCGCCGCCCATGTCCGGGCCGGGGCCNGCCTGACCGCCCGCCTGGGAGTACAGCTTCTCGCTGACAGCGTAGAANGCCTTTTTCAGCTCCTCNGTGGNNTCCTTGATGGCCTGGANNTCGGTGCCCTTCAGGGCGTCCTTNACCCGNTCCACCTGGCTCTGGATNTTGGACTTGTCGCCGGCGTCCAGCTTGTCGCCCATCTCGNCCAGGATCTTCTCGGTCTGGTACACCATCTGGTCGNCCTCGTTGCGGGTGTCCACTTCCTCNTTGCGCTTGGCGTCCTCGGCGGCNAACTGCTCCGCCTCCCGCACGGCCTTCTCCACGTCCTCCTTGGACATATTGGTGGAGGAGGTGATGGTGATGTGCTGCTCGGTGCCGGTGCCCAGATCCTTGGCNGACACGTTGACGATGCCGTTGGCGTCNATNTCGAAGGTGACCTCGATCTGGGGCACNCCCCGGCGGGCGGGGGCGATGCCGTCCAGATGGAACNNGCCCAGGGTCTTGTTNTACTGGGCCATCTCNCGCTCGCCCTGGAGNACGTGNACCTCNACGGAGGTCTGGTTGTCGGCGGCGGTGGNGAANANCTGGCTCTTCTTGGCNGGGATGGTGGTNTTGCGCTCGATGAGNNNGGTACANCACGCCGCCCATGGTCTCAATNCCCAGGGACAGGGGGGTCACGTCCAGCAGCAGCAGGCCCTTCACGTCGCCCACCAGCACGCCGCCCTGGAGGGCCGCGCCCATGGCCACGCACTCGTCGGGGTTGATGCCCTTGAAGCCCTCCTTGCCGGTGAGGCGCTTCACCATGTCCTGCACGGCGGGGATGCGGCTGGAGCCGCCCACCATCAGAACCTTCTGGATGTCGCTGCCGCTGAGACCCGCGTCGCTCATGGCCTGGCGCACGGGGCCAGCGGTGGCCTCCACCAGGTGGGCGGTGAGCTGGTCGAACTTGGCCCGGGACAGGGTCAGATCCAGGTGCTTGGGGCCGGTGGCGTCGGCGGTGATATAGGGCAGGTTGATGGAGGTGGAGGTGACGCCGGACAGCTCGATCTTGGCCTTCTCAGCGGCCTCCTTCAGGCGCTGCATGGCGACTTTGTCGCCGGTGAGGTCGATGCCCTCCGCCTTCTTGAACTCGGCAGCCATCCAGTCCATGACGCACTTATCGAAGTCGTCGCCGCCCAGGCGGTTGTTGCCCGCGGTGGCCAGCACCTCGATGACGCCGTCGCCCACTTCCAGGACGGACACGTCGAAGGTGCCGCCGCCCAGGTCGTACACCATGATCTTCTGGTCGGACTCCTTGTCCACGCCGTAGGCCAGGGCCGCGGCGGTGGGCTCGTTGATGATGCGCTTGACCTCCAGGCCGGCGATCTTGCCCGCGTCCTTGGTGGCCTGGCGCTGGGCGTCGGTGAAGTAGGCGGGGACGGTGATGACCGCCTCGCTGACGGACTGGCCCAGATAGGCCTCGGCGTCCGCCTTCAGCTTCTGGAGGATCATGGCGCTGATCTGCTGGGGGGTGTACTGCTTGCCGTCGATGTTCACCTTGTAGTCGGAGCCCATCTCACGCTTGATGGAGGCGATGGTGCGGTCGGGGTTGGTGATGGCCTGGCGCTTGGCCACCTGGCCCACCATGCGCTCGCCGTCCTTGGAGAAGGCGACGACGGAAGGGGTGGTGCGGTTGCCTTCGGCGTTGGGGATGACGACGGCCTCGCCGCCCTCCATCACGGATACACAGCTATTGGTCGTACCCAGGTCAATACCGATGATCTTGCTCATAGTGATTTCCTCCTGTTATATGAAAAGTGTATTTTTTACAATGTGAAATTGGAACCTGCTCAGTTTGCCACCTTGACCATGGAGAACCGAATTACCTTTTCCCCGCAGATAAAGCCCTGCTGGAAAACCTCCACGATGGTGTTCTCCCCGGCCTCCCCGTCGTCCACGTGCATGACGGCGTTGTGGCGGTTGGGGTCGAAGGTCTCGCCCAGGGCGGGGATCACCTCCACGCCCAGCCCGGTCAGCGCGTCCTGGAGGCCCTTCATGGTCATCTCTACGCCCTTCTTGTACGCCTCATCGGTGGTCTCCTGCTTCAGCGCCCGCTCCAGATTGTCGTACACCGGAAGGAACGCCGCCACGGTCTGGGCCTTGGCCTCCGTCCAGGCGCTCTCCTTCTCCTTGGCGGTGCGCTTGCGGTAGTTGTCGTACTCGGCGGCCAGCCGCAGATACTTCTCCGCCGCCTCCGCCAGCAGCTGGCCCTTGTCCTTTGCGGGCTGTTCCGGGGCCTTGGGCGCCTCAGCGGACTCGGACGCCTCCGCCGTCTCCGGCGCCGCCTCCGTCTCGGGGGCTTCCTGCTCGGGAGCGGGATTTTCGTTCTTCTTTTCCTTAGCCATGGGCTATGTCTCCTCCTTTTCCGGCGTGCCGGGGGGCAGTTCCGGCTGACCAAACAGCTTGGACAGTCCGTCCGCCACATAGGACAGCTTGGCGGCCACCTTGGCGTAATCCATCCGGGTGGGGCCCACCACGCCGATGACCCCTTTCATGCCGTCCCCAATGTCATAGCTTGCCAGCACTACGCTGGTGTCCTTCAACTCGTCGGCCACGTTTTCCGGGCCGATGAGGATCTTGGTGTCGTCGCCGCTCAGGGCGGGCAGAGCCAGCGCCTCGGACAGAGAGCGATCCTCGGACAGGTAGCTCATCAGCTTCTGAGCCTTGCCCACGTCCTGGTACTCGGGGTGATCCAGGATGTGGCTGGTTCCGGCGGTATACACCGCGCTGCGTTCCAGGTCGTCCAGCACCTCCATGGCGAAGGACACCACCAGGGAAATGAGTCCATAGGAATTTCCCGCCGCGTGTTCCGCCACCCGCATCAGCTCCGGGGTGAGCTGATCCAGCGTCTTGCCCACGAATGCCGTATTCAGCAGGGTGGTGAGCAACTGGAGCTGGGGCTCGCTGAGGTCGGCAGGCAGACGGAACAGCTTGTTTTTGACCACGCTGCTGTCCGTCATCACCACCGCGATAAAGGATACGGAATCCACCAGGATGAGGTCAAACCGCCGTATGGTGAGCCGCCGCACCCCTTCCGCCATGGCGAAAGCGGGGTAGTTGGTGAGCTGGGACACCATCCGTCCCGCCTGGTCGATGACCTTGTCCAGCTCCCGCATTTTCAAGTGGAGGGCGTCGTTGATCTGCTTTGTCTCCTCCAGGCTCAGCCGCTGCTCCTCCATCAGCTCATTGACGTACAGCCGATAGCCCTGGGGAGACGGCACCCGCCCCGCGGAGGTGTGGGGCTGCTCCAGGTAGCCCAGCTCCGTCAGTTCGGCCAGCTCGTTGCGGATGGTGGCCGAGGATACCTTCAAGCCCGCCATTGCCGCCAGCGCCTTGGAGCCCACCGGCTCCGCCGTCTGGATATAGCTTTCCACCACGGCGCGCAAAATTTTCTTCTTGCGTTCGCTCAGCTCCAAGTGACCGCCTCCTCTCCAGGGTTTTAGCACTCACTTTATCTGAGTGCTAAAGTTAATTTACCACCACCCCCCTAAATTGTCAATAGGCCAGATGTAAATTAAATGTGAATCTGACCCGCTGCCAATATCCCGCCCTGTTTTCGCCCATCGCCCCTATGACTGCCAAGCTTGTCACGCTTTGCCTGTTCGCGACGCGCGGCTTCGCTCCGTCTCGGGCAGAAGTCGCCTCCGCTTCGCGGATCATGGACTTCTGCCCTCGCTCCGTTCCATCCGCGCTGCTCACAACGGCTCAGCGCTTCTGCTCCGTTGCCTGTTTCCGTGCGCCGGGGCGGTTCCCGCGCCCAGCCTATGGAAAAAATCCCGTTCGTTGGGCCGGCAGCCCTTGAAATGCGCGGTTATCTGCGATATAATAAAAGCGCAAATCCCAGTTTGCCCCAAGGTGGGCAGGCTGTGATGATATTGAGGTGATCGTTATGTTAAACGCAATTTCCGGCTATAGCCCCTATTCTACATATGGCGCTTACGGCGCGTCTTACGCAAACCGCGCCGTCCAGGGCGCGGACAAGGCTCAGTCCGCTCAGCGCTCCCTGGTGATGACCGCCCAGAAGGTTCACCAGCCCGAGGCCCCCGTCCAGCCCGTCACTCCGGTGCGCCCCATCAGCTCCCAGGAGGATCCCGCCCAGTCGGGTCTGCTGCGTTTCGCCTCCGACCCGGCGGAAATGGCGGTGCGGATGCGCATCCAGACCCCCGGCGACACGGCCCAGCAGACCGGCGCTGCCCAGGCCGCCGGCGCAGAGAAGGCCCAGATGCCCAAACTGCCTGGCGCCAAGGATGACGAGGGACAAGCAGAAACTCCTGCCCTGGGCGAGTCCAAGAGCGCCCAGGAGGTCATGGAGGAGGGCGAGTGCCAGACCTGCAAGGAGCGCAAGTACCAGGACGGCTCGGACGACCCCGGTGTGTCCTTCAAGACCCCCACCCATATCGGCCCCGACCAGGCGGCCTCCGCCGTGCGGGGTCATGAGAATGAGCATGTGGTTCGGGAACAGGCCAAGGCCCGCCAGGAGGATCGTAAGGTGGTCAGCCAGTCCGTCACCTACCACACCGACATCTGCCCGGAATGCGGCAAGGTGTACGTCTCCGGCGGCACCACCCGCACTGTTACCAAAGCCAACACCGACCAGCAGGCACAGCAGCAGGATCAGCAGAGCCCCCGCACACCCGCAGCTGTGGCATAACAGGAACAGCGCTAAAAAGAGCTTCGGGATCAAATCCCGAAGCTCTTTTTGAATTTGTGACGGCCTATCGCGCCGCTGGAGATGGTCTCCAGGGAGGCAGTAGGGCTGCGCCGGCGCAGATAGGCGATGCAGCCCAGGCAGGCCGGAATCAGGAACAGATCGGCACAGATCCACGCCGCCGGGGAGGCGAAGCAGGCGGCGGTGTAGCCCAGGCCGGGTACGAAGAAGCGCCCAACCACGGTTCGCGCGATCATCTCCAGCACCCCAGCCAGGATGGCGAAGGTGCCGAAGCCCATACCCTGGATGGAAAACCGCAGGATGTTCACCAGGGCCAGGGGGAAGAAAAACGCGGTCAGAACGATGATATATCGGGTGGTAAGAGTCAACAGCAGCTCGAGCTGGGGCTCGCCGGCACTGAGGAACAGCATGGCGCACTTGGGAGCGAACAGGAGCATCGCCCCAAAGGCGACGAGGGAGTAGCACAGCCCCAGCAGGGAGCAGGAACGCACCCCCTGAGGCAGCCGATCCAACCGGTTAGCCCCCACATTTTGACCGCAGTAGGTGGCCATGGCCGCGCCCATGGCGTCGAAGGGGCAGGCCAGCAGCTGGTACAGCTTACCACCCGTGGCTACCGCCGACACATAGACGCTGCCCAAAGCATTGACAGAGGTCTGAAGCACGATGGAGCCGATGGCAGTGATGGAGTATTGCAGCCCCATGGGCAGGCCCATGGCGCACAGGCCCTTGCAGGCCGCCCAGTCAGGCTGCCGCTCCTCCCGGGTCACCCGGAGTATGGGGAAGCGGCGGATCATATACACCAGGCACGCGATGCCGGACACCGCCTGGGACAGCACCGTGGCGACAGCGGCCCCGGCCACCCCGGCGCGAAAGACCAGGATGAAGATCAGATCCAGGGCGATATTCAGCGCGGCGGACAGCGCCAGGAAATACACCGGCGTTTTGCTGTCTCCAAGGGAGCGGATGATAGCAGCCAGCAGATTATAGAGGAACACCACGGGGATTCCCATAAAGATGATAAAGATATAGGCGTTGGCGTCCTCAAAGAGGTCGGCAGGGGTGTGCATCGCGGTCAGGATATTCCGGCAGAAGATGCCGGTGGTCACCGTCAGCACCAGGGCAATGGCGGCGGAAAGATAGGCGGCGTTGGCCACATACCGGCGCATCTGGGGATAGTCCTTGGCGCCCATTCGCTGAGCCACGGGGATGGCGAAGCCGCTGCATACACCCAGGCAGAAGCCGATGACGAAAAAGTTGATGGAGCCGGTGGAGCCTACTGCGCCCAGCGCCTGAGCGCCCAGCAGCTTGCCCACGATCATGGCGTCCACCAGGTTATAGAACTGCTGGAACAGCAGTCCGAACAGGGTGGGCAGGGTAAAGCCCAAAATCAGCCGCATAGGGCTGCCTGTGGTGAGATCTTTGGTCATAGTAATTTCCTCCTTCCAAAGGGGGTGGGGTGGATAGGATAGCCTCCCTGGGGCACAGTGACGCCCCAGCTTTCGCACTATTATAGCGGCTTCAGAGCGGAAAGCAAGAGGATTTTTGAACAATATTTCTCCCGCATTTCCCCTGGATACTGGGAAATTACCAGTTATAAAAATCAAAATTATACAAAAATCGAATTTCTGTCATTGCCCATTTGTGAAAAACGTCAAGCGGCCCTGTCCCCCGCGCTATGCGTGGGAGGCAGGGCCGCTTCTTTGTTCATCTGTTCCGACCCAAAGGCGCCGGAAAGACTAAATACTTTTTCGCTTTCGGATCTCTTCCCGCTGAATGGCAAAGATGGCATGGAGAAGGCGATCCTGATCCCTGGCGGTCAGCGCCAGGAACTGGCAGCCGTAGCGGATTATGCCCTTATTCCATACTCCGCTTCGACGAACCACGCAATTGAAGCTGAACGTGGGCGCACTCGCCAAAAGTGGGATATCCGTAACCAGCAGGCGGTCGCCCTCCGCAAAGAACTCTTTACAGCCGAGGAGCATACCTCCGGCGCTGATATCCAGCACCTGGCAGGGGAACAGCACATTGGGCGGGCCGCCCTTGGCAAGGCGCTTGCCGCACTGAGCCATGATCTCCACGCTGATGCTCTGGCGGAAAAAGGCTCGGTGCTCATGGGTAAACGCGCTGCGCAGCCGATCCACCTTCCACATCCGCATGGTACTGCCGCACACTTTCCCCTGGAGCACCACGCTGCCCTGATCGGTGAAGAACCGCAGCTTGAGGTCCTTATTGACCAGCACCATGGGCAGCGTATCGTCGTTGGTGTCCCGGATGCACACAGCGCCTTCCTGGATGGTTTCGATCTTACCCACAAAGAGCAGGCGGTTTTCCGGCGTCATCACTTCCACCGCCGCGCCCCGGCGCCCGCCGGAGCCAAGTATCTGCTCCAATGGAACCGCCTGACCTGTCTGGGATGCCGCATTCATGCCACAGCCCCCCTTTCTTGTCTTGCCGCCGTGCGGAGCCTTACATTGTCAGGACAAAATGCAGAATGACCGCCGCCTCCGCCCGGGTGATGGGGGCTTTGGGATTCAGCCTGCCGTTGCTGCCCGTCACCGCGCCCATCTGCACCAGGGCGCCTACCGCTTCCCTGGCATAACTGGATACCGACTGGTAATCGGAGAACTGGGTCAGCAGCGCGGTGCCGCCGCTGCCCGGGTTTTTCCCCATCTTGATCAGCGTGTTATACACCATCACCATGGCGTCCTCCCGGGTGATGGCGCTGGCCGGCAGGAAATACCCGCCCGATCCCCGCACAATGCCCAGATATTTGGCGGAGGCCACCGCAGAGGCGTAATAGGAGTTCATCGGCACATCGGGGAAGCTGTAGGTTCCCGTAGCGGGGAAGCTGAACCCCCGGCTGAGCATCAGGATGAAGTCACGCCGCAGGATGTACTGATTCGGCCCGAAGGAGTTGTTGCCGATGCCATTCACCACGTTGTTCCGATGCAGATAGTCCACCGCGGAGGCGGCCCAGACGTAGTTGCCCATATCCCTGAAATAGCTGGAGCCGGTGGCCGCCACAATGTTAAAGACGATCCGCCCGGTGATCTGTTCCCCGCTGGTACTCACTGCGGTGTAGCCCACCTCTACCTGGCCCGTATAACGGCCACGGGGGACAAAGCTGAGCTGGCTGATGTTGGGACTGCCGGACACATAATACTTGGTGCCGGTGTTGGCCGCGGAGCCGGTGCCCAGCTTGGTATACCCCACATACAGCCGTCCGGAGGTCGTGGAGGGCAGGTTGTTCAGCGTGATGTAGGACAGCGGCTTGCTCATCAGCCCGCTGCACGCGCTGGACACATCAGAAGCGCTGACCTGCAGGGGGTTGGCGTTGGTGCCGGTGTAGGTGATGGTGTTGGGGGTGACTTGGATGACCACCTCGCCCGTAAAGGATACGCCGTTGGTGTTGTACCCGGTATAGGGCAGCGTCACCGTCCCCACATAGCCGGTGTTGGCCTGGAAGTAGACGTTGCCGATCAGCGGCGTCGAACTCCCGGAGTTGGGGTTGACGCGATAGCACTGGGTGGAGGTGGACACGGTGCCATAGCTGCTGCCGGTAATATAGCGGTAGCGCAGATAGCCCTGCGTGGTGGTGGGCGCCGTGGAGAAGCGCACATAGTTCAGGCTGGCGCCTGTGGCGTTGACGCAGGCGTTGTTGAAGTCATTGACATTGAAGGACACCGTCTTGCCGCTGGTGACGCTGTATCGAAGGCCTGTCTGATCGGCCTCGTCCAGGTCGATGTACACCGTGCCGGTGTACACAGTGCCTTTCGTTCCGTAGCCGGTATAGGGAATGGCCACCTGGCTGGAAGCCGTCGATGAGGACACGAAGGACAGCGTGTTCAAGCCGGGCGTGCCGCTGACATAGTAGCTGGTGTTGGCGCTGGCTATGCCGCCGTAGCTGCCGGCAGCCCAGTAGTTGACATACAGCGTGCCCTCACTGGAGGCGGGCAGAGAGCCGAAACGCACGTAGGACAGCTGCTCGCCGATGGTGTTGTAGCAGGCGAGGTTGAACGAACTGGCGTTAAATGCCACCCGCTCTCCCCGCAGGCCGCTGAAGTGTACATCGGACGAACTGTCCCCGCCATTTTGCTTGGTGACGCTGATGGTGACCACGCCGGAGTAAGTGCCGCCGTTGGCGTCCATCCCCCGGTAGGCGATGGCCACCGAGCTGGGACAGGTGCTGGACGGGACGAAGCTGACCCGATCCAGGCTGGGGGTGCGGGTACGGTAATACTGGGTGCCGCTGGTGACGGCCTGACCCGGATGGCTGGGCCCATTGTAGTCGTAATAGAGCTGACCCCAACTAGCCTGGGGCAGCGTAAAGGTGATGTAGTTCAGGCTCCGGCCGCCCTGCTTGCTCTGGCAGATGCGGTTAAAATCGTCCGCCTGGAAGGACAGGGGCTGATCGACCACAGCGGTGTAGAACACGTCGCTGGCCGCCCCTACCGTCACCCGGATGGTGCCGGTGAAGCTCCGGTTGTCGGTGGTGACGCCGGTATATCTGATGTCGGCGGTGCCTGAAAACGTATTTTTGGCCACAAAGGACAAGTCAGACAGGGGTGACTGCCCCAGCGCGGTGTTGGCGGACAGATAATAGCGATCCGAGGCACCCACGCCCGCCCCGGTGTCCGCCTCGGAGCGATGGGTGTCATGGAGAATGCCCTGGCTGGTGGCCACGGACAGGTTGGAGATATAGCTCAGCGCGCTGCCGGTCTTGCTCAGAGCAATGCTGTTGAGCTGGCTGGCCACAGTGGACAGGTTGATGGAACCGCCCGCAGTGACGCTGCCGGCCTGGATCAGCGCGGAGGTGTCCTCCTGCACGGTAACGGTCACTTCAGCCTCGTAGCTCCCCAGACTGACGGTTATCTTGGCGGTGCCCGGGTTGCGGGCCGTCAACCTGCCGTTATCGACAACCACAACGCCCGAGTCCGAGGAGACCCAGATGATGTTGCCGCCGGCGTTGACCGCGCCGCCGAAGCGCTGTATCCTCAGCGTTTCCGTATCGCCCTCCTTCATGGTGAGCTTGCCGTTCTGTATCGTCATCGTGTTGCCCTGGAGGACGATACCCGGGATCTCCACGATGCACTCCCCTTTGGCGGTGCCGGAGGTCACGACCAGCTTCGCCTGACCCGGGCCCACCACCGTCACCAGGGCGGAGCGCCCGCTGGCGTCATAGCGCCCGGTGGAGTTCTGGGTCTCGCTGTACTTCTCCACCCTGACCACAGATTGATCCGGCGCGTTGGTATCCGGATTCACCACGCTCCAGGCCACGCTGGCATAGGTAAACACCGCGTTCCCCGGCTCCGGGTTAACACGCACCGCGTTAGTGCCGCCCACCTTGGTGTCCGTCAATTGCAGGTTCTGAATCGTGCCGCTGCCCGTGGCATTGATAAATTTGAAGCCATAGGGCACGGGGCCCACTGTCACAGTACACTGCTGGGGGGCGACCTGGTTCCCTGCCATGGCGGTGATTTTGGCCTCACCCTCCCCCACGGCGGTGACCAGGCCGTTTTCATCCACGGTAGCCACATTCGGGTTGCTGGATGTCCATACCACCTTGTCGGTGGAGTTGGTGGGGAATACCGTGGCCTTCAGCTGGGCCTTGTTGTCGCTGCCCGTGTTGAGCTTAAGCTCTGTCGGGGCCAGCGTCACGCTGGTGGCAGACGTTTTCACCTGCGCGGTGACCGTGCAGGTTTTGGATACGCCGTTGTCGGCCCTAGCGGTAATGGTCGCCGTTCCGGCACTGACCCCCGTAACCACCCCATCGTCATCCACCGTGACGCATCTCGGATTGCTGGACGTCCAAGTGAGTTTCGCGGTCGCGCCCGCCGGCATCAGCGTGGCTGTCAGCTTTTCCGATTCTCCCACAGCCACATAAGTGGTTGTTTGCGGGAGCGATATGCCGGTAACTGCCGGCGTTTCAACAGTAATCTTGCACTCAGCGGTTATGTCGTTGCCGGCCTTAACGGTAATGACCGCCGTTCCGGCCCCGACCGCTGTAACCACTCCATTCCCATTTTCTTCCTTCACTGTGGCGACCGCCGGATTGTCGGTCTCCCACGTGAGGTTCGCTGTCACGCCCGCCGGCTCCAGCAGGGGGATCAGTGTCTGCCTTTCTCCCACGTTCAGTTTGAACCCTTCTGGTCCGGGATCGGGACGCAGCATTATTCTTTCAACGGCCTGCCGGACGCTGACCGTGCAGGTGGCTGTAAACGACGTTCCATCTTTCGTATACGTTGCAGTAATGGTGGCTTCACCCGCTGTCAAAGCCGTAACTGTGCCGCTGCCGCTTACTTTAATGACATTGGCTGGCACACCGACCCAGTGGACATCGCTTTTGCGCACTGCCGTCGTCTCCCCATCCAACGACAGAGAAACGGCAAAATCAGAATACTGATCGCCCACAGTCAGCGATAGTGTATTTACATTCAGTGAAAGCCCATCTGTGTCCGCCGCCCACGCGGGCGTGACCGCCATGGACAGCGCCAGTACCACAGCCAGGGCCAGCGCGCCCAGGCGGCGCAATAGCTTATGTTTCATGAATCAGATCTCCTTTGCCAAAAAGGTGGGAGCGGGCGGGTTCCGCCCGCTCCCGGGATTTGGTCGTGCTGTGCGGTTATGTTCTGGCGTCCCACGCCGCGGGGTTGTCGAATGTGACCACAGGCTGCCAGTTGGGAGCGGCCGCGCTGCCGTTGTTGACAAAGCTGACGTTAACGGTCAACACAGACTGCCGCTCGGTGCCGTTGCCCACGCTGTCGCAGATATAGGCGTTGCCCAAAGAGATCGAGGCGGTATCCCGGTAATCCAAGCTGGTGAGGGACAGCACGATCGTTCGGATGGGCGCGGAAGCGCTGCCGGCAGTGTGGTTGTTTTCTCCCATTATCTGGAGTTTCCCTGTCACCTGGGCGTTGGCAAGGTAGCCCACTCCCCAGTATCGGTTCTTGACGTCCGAGTCAGTTGTGCCGATGGGGTTCCCGGTTGGCGCCGGGTGCGCGCCGTTTGCGCAGTTGCAGATCTGATAGGCCGTCTGGTTGCCACTGTTTCGGGAAACCGCGTACAGCTCTTCGCTAAACTCGAGTACCACAGTTGAATTGGTGATCTGGGTGCGGTCGGCGTTCCACGCACCCACATTCACATAGGCGGATGTAACCATGGGCGGCGTCAAATCCGTCTTGGTGACGGGATATTGGGCGCAGAACGAGTAACCCGAGCCCTGATCTCCCTGGGCCACCGCCACGAAGATATACTCCGTGCCGGGCTTGACATCGTTGTTCCTGGTATAGTTGTATATGTTCGAAGTTGGGATGGCAACTCCGTCAGGCGTCGCCGCCACGGGCCTGTTTTTCCCCGTCTCAATGATCTGGCCCGGCTGAGTACTCTGGTTGGCGATCAGGCCGGCAAAGATGTTCTTGGCGGAGTCGGTGGCAAAGATGTCAAACACGCTGCCCACATAGTTGTTCAGGTTGTCATAGCAGCGCGTGGCCATGGCCGTGAGCACGTTCATGGGCTGTCCCTTGCCCTCGTAGGTGTAGGTATCCGCGGCGGTGCCGAAGCTGCTGTCGGCATACTTGTTGGCATCGGTGCTGTTAAAGGCTCTTTTGAACGCCTCGTTCTCATAGCCGTAGGAGGCCAGGAAGTAGTTCATCGTGGCCTTTCGGTCGCTTTCCACATTGACCACCGAGCCGGAACCGCTGAGGTTGAACAGGGGCCGCGCCGCCCGCTGGGTGGTGAAGCGGTAGACCACCGCCGACTTGGAATACGCGTTGGGGTCGTCGGAGTCGCCCCGGGTCACGATACAGAGGTAGTACACCGTGTTGGCGCTGAGGTTCGTCAGGGATATCCTGGCCGGGCTGCCCGGGTCCACCATGTCGGTGTGGCCCTTGATCACGCCCCGGATGGCGGCGGTGCTGGTCACCGCATTGACGGAGGGCTGGGCAACCGGCCGTTGGCCGGTCTTAGTAGTAGCCTCACCCTCGCTCAGCGCGGAGTCCAGCGACATCACCGGGACATCCCTGGGCTTGATTCCATCCGTATCAGCAACGTTTATCTTGACCGTATAGTCGGCGGTATAGTTCGTGACTGTGCCGATCATCGCCTCGGTCAGGGTGATATTCGGGCCGCCCACAACCTGGTTGCCATTCTGCAGCACATTCAGCGGGAAGTACATATAGTAGACCTGTCCCGCCGTATCGCCCAGATCCACGGAGATATCCACACTGGTGTCATACTTGCTGGTGATGGACACCGATTGGATGTCCGGGGCGTCCTTAATCTTAAAGGGATAGCTCATCTCAAAGGGCTTGGGAATGCTGATGACAGTTTCGCCGTCCAGCGAGGTTCCGGCGGAGGGCAGGATGATCAGGTGGTTCCGGGTTCCGCACACCATGGACACCTGCACCCTCACCGTCTTGTTCCACTTGCCAGCATCCGTGTTCGTCTCATCCTCCAGCCAGTTGATATGGATGGCGTACTCCTTGCCTGTCATCTTGCACACCTGCTCGAAGGTGGGATTGGTGGGGTTGTTGTTGATAATCTTGAACAGGCTGGTGTAGACAAACTCCGCCGTGCTGGGCACCCGGATCGTAACGGGGATGCCCACCTGATCCCACTCGCCGGTGCTGCCCTTGGTCCTGGAGTACAGGGTGAAGTTCATGGTGGTGTTCGCCCAGATCATCATATCCCAATACTGGCTCTCATCCACCCCGCTGGCGCCCTGGGGGTCGGCGATGAAATGGAAGTCAATGCGCCCGTCGTCCTTGGGGTCGCTCTCGTCAAGGTACAGCGCCTCGCCAGGGGTCAGGTTCACCTTGGCGAACTCAGTGGTGAAATACGGCACCTCGGTGGGATCGGGATCCAGACGGTTGGCCTCCTCGGAGTTGTCGCGGATGCCGCTGACCACAAAGTGGTAGGTGGCGCCGCTGGCCAGATTCAGAGCGCTGGCGTCCATATTCACGGTGCCATCGCTGTTCTCCACGGTGGGGAAGGTGACGATCAGGTTGCCGTCCGTCATCTCCACCTTGGCAAAGCAGTAATTGATGATCCAGTCGCCGGCGTTGCTATTGGGGGTCTGGGGGTTCTTCGTGTACTTGCTCACAATATGCCAGTTGCCCTCGTCGTCCTTATCAACATCGCACGTTGTGCAGAACGACACCAGATCCTCGATCTTGTCCCCGGTCTCGCCTTTGTAGAGCTTGATGTGAGCCTCCAGGGCCTGGGCCAGCTTGTTGCGGGCCTCCGCCTCCTTGCGCACCTCACTCTCGCCGCCGCCGGTGGCCTGGGACTGCTTTGCGGCGTCCAGCACCGCCTCATACAGCTTCAGGAAGATCTTGTCTGAGCCGGAGCCGCCCTTGATGTTCTCGGAGAACACCAGCTTGATGTCGGTGTCCGCCTTGGGCTCCTTGCTGCCGCTGTCCATCGCGGTGAACTCCTGGCGCACAAATTTGGGCGGGGTGTTGTCCCTGGTGCGCACAGTGACCTTCTCGATCTTGGAGTAGTTGCCCGCGGCGTCCTTGGCCACCATATACATGACGTAAGTAGAGGTGCCTGTCTTGGAGCTGTCCAGGGTCTTGGTCTCATTCAGGCCGATGAGCACTTCCTTGTTAGCGTTGGCGGCGTTCACCGTTTTTCTGCCATTGGTAGTAAAGCTGCCCGCTCCGGCCTCGATCTTCCGCTGGAGGGTGGGATCCTCGGGATTGGCCAGCCCGTCGGACTTGTAGTCGTCCTCGTTTTCCAGGCCCTCATAGGCGATCTCAGTGTCCCTGCCCTCAGGAATGATGACCCAGAAGAGGGTACACGCCTCGTCCACCATGAAGTTCATCTCAACGGCGGTCTCGTTGGCTCCGCCCGGCCGCGTGCTGGTGATGACCGGGGCGCGCTCGTCCGGGGTCTTGAACGGGACAGAGTACACCCGGGAACTCTTGGAGCCGTCATAGTCGGTGAGCCACAGATAGACCACATAGTCGGTCTCCTGATCCAGTTGACGGTCATTCACATTGATGGTGATGTTGGTGTTCTTCGCCGCGTCCCGGACGCCATAGCCCAGGTTGCCGCTCACGGCGTTGGCCTTGAGTTCCGCAGCGGTGGGGGCGGTGGCTCCCTTGGGCAGCAGGGCATAGTAGAGCTGGCAGCTCTTGTTGGGCATACCGGTGACCTGAGCCACCTCGGTGGTGATCCTGGACATACGCGGGCCATCGCTGAAGGCGGGCGTCGTGCCGTCCGGAGTGGTAAAGGCAGTGACCTTCACAGGGCTGTGGACACCCCGGTTATCCACAAAGACAGTGCTGACGTAGTAGGAACCGTCCTGGGTCAATCCGCTGAGGGTGGGCGCTTTGACCTCGGTGTTGCTGGAGGTCATTTTAACGGAGCCGGACTTGAGGATCTTTCCGCCGTAAGTGGGCGGCTCGATCAGGTCAGCCTCGCTCACCGAGCCATCGGACACGGCGGTGACCGCCCAGTACACGGTGCCCGCCTTGTTGGTGCTGAACACCAGCTCGGCGGAGTTGGGGGCGATGTTCTTCACCTTGGGATAGCCCGCCAGCAGCCTGGGCTCGGCGGAGGACTCAGCGGCCTGGGAGCTGTTCATGGTGGAGCCGTTGATGTCGGAGGTGATGCCCGGACGGATGGTGATGTCGTCAGGGAGCTGCTCCACGGTGGTGCCCGCAGCGCCCACGTTCAGGTTCTTGATGTCACCCTCGCCGGTGACCCTGGTGGCCACGTCCAGGTTCAGCTCGTCCACCCTAGCGTCGCCATCCACAAGGAGGGAGGAGTTCGTGGCGTGTTCGTCCATGGTGATCTTATCGACAGAGCCCTGCACCACCTGGAGTTCGGAGTTGGGGGTCTTGTTCCACACTTCCTTCACATTGCCCGCCAGCTGGAGCAGCCCGCCGCCGTCCTGAATAATCAGGCCCAGGCCGCCAAAGCCGGACAGAGAGGAGTCGTCCACATAGGCGTTGGTGCGCACGGTGGTAGTGCCGATGTCAGTGATACCCTCGGCTCGAAGGGTGACAAACTGGTCGCTGATGCTGTCCACGCTCATGGACTTGGCCGTCACGTTGCGCAGGGTGACGCTGCTCTGGGAAGAATGGCTCTCACCGCCGCCGCTGACGATGATCTCACCCAGCACGTTGATGTTCTCCAGCACCACATCGCCCAGGTCGATGCCGCCGGTGAGATAGAGGTTGCCGGCGATGGTGCCGTTTTTCAGCGTCACCCCGGCGGTATTGACGGTGACGTTGCCGTACACGTCGCCCAGGGTGTGCTCACCCTCGGTGTTGACCATGGTGCCGATGGCCTTCACCAGCATGGAGGCCACCTCGCCCCGGGTGATGTTCTGCTTGGGCTTGAAACTGCCGTCCGAATATCCGCCGATGATGCCCATGTCAGCCGCGGCACCCACCAGACCCCGGCTCCACTCGCTGAGGGAGCGGCTGTCGCTGAACTGAAGGCCCTCGCCCACATTTTCCTGGAGCATCATGTTCCGGGTCAGCATCACAGCGGCCATCTCCCGGGTCAGGTTGGCTCTGGGAAGGGCATAGCCGGAAGCGCCCTTGAAATAGCCCATATTATAGGCAATATTGATGTCTTGATAATACCAATCACTGGTTCGCACGTCCGGGAACGGCATTTCGCCCAGACTCTTATAGCCGTAGGCGCGGTTCATCATGGCGACGAACTCCGCCCGCGTGATGGGGCGCTCCAGAGCCAGATTGCCGTTGTCGCCCCGCATGACGCCCCACTCCACCAGCTTCTGGGCGTAGGGCATGGCCCAGTGGGCGGCCTGGACGGGGAGCACCGTCCCCGGCAGCAGGGCAAGGATCAGCGCCAGGGACAGAATGCCAGCCAGCCCCCGGCGCAGCCAGTTTCGGATCGTAGATTTCTTGGGTTGCTTGCTCATGAATGTGACCGTTCCTTTCCGGCGCGGCGGCCCGCGCCTATCCGTGTCTGCTGTTGATCTATTGTGAAAGGGAAGCCGGACGGATCGGCTCCGTCCAGCCGTCCCCATTAAGCGCCGCGTTCAGACGGCCTGGGCCTGCCCCGCAGCTGGAGGTTGAACACTGCCTCCCGCAGCAGGGTTTCCTCATCATTGCACAGCCCCACAAACTTGGCCGCGTACAGGATATCCGAGCGCTCGGTGGGGCGCATTCGCAAAAGCTCGCACCGCACCACCAGGGGCTGGTTGGTAACGGGGATGACCACTTCCAGCTGCTCCCCCATTTGGAGGCTTTGGTCTGTGAAGAATGCGATGCCGCCGCAGCTCAGGTCGTTGGATTCCACGACCCGCCGCCCCCTCCAGGCGCCGCTGACGGGGTAGATGAAGCTTTTGAACCGGACGACCACCCGCAGGTTCTTGCGCATATCCCCGGCCTCCGGGGTGAGCTTGGTGACCTCCAGCTGGATCATATCGCTGCGGCTGCGCACAATGACGCCCTCGTAGGAGGGCCCGGTATCCATAATGGACAGCAGCTTCAGCTTCTTGTGCTCCAGGATCTCGTCGATCTTGCCGTCCTCCACCTGGATCTGCCAGAACGGGCCGTCTGTCTTCCCCTGGATGCGTCCCCTGGCAATGGGGTTGTTCTTGCTGTCCAGCATCAAATACAGCGTCTGCTCCATCCTCATCCCTCCTGTTCCGTCTGATCGCCGCTGCCCGCGGCCCGGGGCGCCGGCTTGGGTTTGGCGCCCCCCTCAACCTTATTGGGGTCGAAGTGCAAAAAGTACACATAGATCTCCACAATGGCCCTGTACAGCTCCTCGGGTATCTCCTGGCCCAGCTTCAGCTGGGTGAGGATCGTGGCCAGGGAGTTGTCCTCATAGATGGGCACGCCGCTGTCGGCGGCCACCTCCACGATCTTCTCCGCCATATATCCCATGCCGGAGGCCACGATCACCGGCGCGTTGTTCCCCGCCTCGTACTGGAGGGCCACCGCCTTCTTGGACGGATTCCGCCTGCCGTCATACCTTGACATTGACACTGTTCTTCCCTTCAAAAATTTTGGGGAACACCTCGGTCAGCGTGATCGGGCGCTCCATTTTCCGCACGCTGATCCCGGTGGGGGTCAGCTCGTTGCGCGTCAGGATCTGGGAGATGGTCTGCTCCACCTGCTTGGAGAAGGGGGCCACCGTCTCAGGGCAGGCTACCATGATGTCCACCTCCCGCTCCCGGTTGGTGAGCACCACATCGAACAGGCCCACGTTCTGCACATCTATTTTAAAGAGGAACCTCATGCACTTCTCGCCCTGGCCCTTGCCGTCCTTCTTCTCCTCCGCGTCGGCGTCCACCCACAGCTCGGAGAACAGCATCTTTCCGTCCATCTCCAGCGGGATCAGGAAGTGGCCCAGGGGCATATACACGCTCTCGTTGATGAGGATGGAGGACACCAGGTTGCGGAACACCTCCTGCACCTCGGCGCTGCCCTCCCCCCGCAGGGCCCGGGCGGCGGCGGCGGCCAAATGGTCGGCGAACTGGGTGGCGGAGGACATCTTTGCCTGGCTGCTCTGGAGCAGCTTCAGCAGGGACGGGCCGTCGATGTTTCCCAGCATCCCCTTCAGTGTACCATATCCGGTGAGCTGATGGAAGGCCTCCTGGAGCTTATCCTCCGAACCGTTTTCGTACCGGGCCAGATCCAGCGCCAGCAGGCTGATCAGCTCCCGGGGGGTGCCCAGGTCGTGGGTGGTGCTGACGTAGGAGGACATGAGGGGGAACACCTGCTGCTGCAAAAGGTTGATGTTCCCCTGCCGGTCCCCGGCGGCAATGCCGTTTTCCAGCTGGGCCAGCAACTGGCGCAGCTGATCCCCCCAGCTGGCAGGCATGGCGTTGGCCATATTGGCCAGGTTGCGCAGCAGATTGCCTTCCAAATGGCCGGTGGAGGAGTAGTCGCTGTAGTTCTTCAAAAAATTCAGAATGTCCAGCCGGACTCCGTCCGCGTCCGCCCGGGCATAGGCGTTGCGCAGAAGGGCAAACAGCGCCCCGCCAAATCGGGTGCCCGCCTTCATCTGAGCGCTGAGGAACTGGAGCAGCTGGCCCTCGTCCATCTTCAGCATTTCCATCGCCTGGGACATCTCCTCGGCGATGCCCTCGCTCATGCCCGAGATCACCGATGTCCCCTCCCGGAGCATCAGGCGGGACAGGGTGCCCGTCAAGTCCTGGGTCTGGCGCAGCTGCTGGATAAAGGTCTGGAAATTGGAGTCGTACCGGACCTGGCCGCCGGCCTGGCTGGCGTCCTGCTGCTCGGTGCGGTTGTCCGCCCCCGTCACCCGGCTGGGATCGGGGATGTTCTGAACCTGCGTATTGTTCGGGGAGATGGGAATGTTGCGGTTGGTAATGCTATTCGTATTGTCATGACCCGGTATCGGGTTGGTCACTCCCAAAAGATCAGGCATTTTTTCACACCCCTGAGATAAAACTTAGAAAACCTACTTAATTTTCAGCCGCGCCCTGCCGATAATAGTAAAGATAAAAGATATTTACTGAGGTGGTGCTTTTTATGGGCAGCGGAAACGAAATCCTGGATATGTACATCTATGAGACAAACAGCCTGCTGGAACAGCTGGAGACCATCATCCTTGAAGCGGAAAAGGTAGACACCTTCTCTCAGGAGAACGTGAACGAGATCTTCCGCGTCATGCACACCATCAAGGGCTCCTCCGCCATGATGGAGTTTGACACTCTGGCCACGGTGGCTCACCGGATCGAGGATATGTTCTTCATCATCCGGGAAGGCACCATGTCCGTGGTCTCCGAGGAAAACCGCCCGGCGCTGTTCGATGTGGTGTTCCAATCCATCGACTTCTTCCGGGGTGAGGTCGAAAAGGTGGAAGCGGGCGAGCCTCTTGATAAGAATATCGACAGCTTCCTGTCAAATATTAATACCCTGATCGCTAAAATTAAGGGAGAGGATGTGCCGGAGGAGGCCGCCGCTCCTGCCGCCTCCGCCCCCGCCGGACAGGCGGCTCCCTCTCCGGCGGCTCCCGCCGCCGCGGCTGACGGCTTCCCCTGCGGGCTGCGGGTGAACTTCGAGGAAGGCTGCGGCATGGAGAGCCTGCGGGCCTTCATGGTGGTCACCGCCGTGAAGGACGTGGTGGCTGAAGAGGACTTTACCTTCGAGCCCGCCAACGTGGAGAACGACCCCTCCACCTCCGAGAGCATCATTGACAACGGCTTCCATCTGATGTTCAAGACCGCCGAGATGCGCAACAGCGCCATCTCTGTGGTCAAGGGCGTGGGATCGGTGCAGGGCTACCAGCCCTATGACTGCCCGACCCCCGAGGCCAAGCCCGCCGAGAACAAGCCCGCCGTCGCGGCAGCCGGGGAGCCCGCTCCCGCCGCGGCAGCCCCCGCCCGGACAGCCGCCCCCGCCGCGGCCCAGCAGCAACAGCAGCACCCCAAAGAGACGCTGATCAGCGTCAACCTGTCCAAGCTGGATCAGCTGTCCGCCGTGGTAGGCGAGATCGTTATCACCGAGTCCATGGTCACCTCCTCCCCCGACCTGAAGGGGCTGAACCTGGACGCCTTCTCCAAGTCCGCCCGGCAGCTGCGCAAGCTCACCGACGAGCTCCAGGACGTGTCCATGTCCCTGCGCATGGTTCCCGTGTCCGGCGTGTTCCAGAAGATGACCCGCATCGTGCGGGACATGACCAAGAAGCTCAACCGCCCGTGCAAGCTCACCCTCATCGGCGAGAACACCGAGGTGGATAAGACCATCGTGGACTCCATCGGCGACCCCATCATGCACATGGTTCGCAACTCCATGGATCACGGCATCGAGGAAAGCCAGGAGGAGCGCATTGCCGCCGGCAAGGATCCGGTGGGCGAGATCATCCTGTCCGCCCGGGACACCGGCAGCGAGGTCATCATCGAGATCATCGACGACGGCCGGGGCGTCAACGACGAGGCGGTGCTGGCCAAGGCCATCCGCCAGGGCATCGCTTCCCCCGATGTGGAGTACAGCCACAAGGATATCCTCAACTTCCTGCTGGCTCCCGGTTTCTCCACCAACACCGAGGTCACCGAGTACTCCGGCCGAGGCGTGGGCATGGACGTGGTGAAAAAGGGCGTGGAGGAGCTGGGCGGCAGCGTGACCATCTCCAGCCAGCTGGGCCACGGCATGACCACCACCATCCGCATCCCGCTGACCATGGCCATTATGGACGGCATGGAGGTTTCGGTGGGCGGCTCCATCTTCACCATTCCCATCAACAACATTCTGTCCACCATGAAGGTGTCCGCCAAGGAGGTCATCCACGACTCCAGCAGCGGCGAGATCATCAAGGTTCAGGGCAATTTCTATCCCATTGTCCGGGCCAGGGAGCTGTATCAGCTCCAGAATGGCTGCACCGACATCGAGGACGGCGTACTCATCTGGCTGGAGTCCGGCGATCACTCCTACTGCCTGTTCGTAGACGAGCTGCTGGGCCAGCAGCAGGTGGTGGTCAAGCAGCTGCCCGCCTACGTGAACAGCTACAATATCAAGAACTTCGGCATCAACGGCTGCACCCTGCGCAGCGACGGCAGCATCAGCATCATTCTGGACGTGGCCAATTTGTACACCGCCGCCCGGGGTATGTGAGAAGGAGAGATGAAGATATGAACGACGAAATCATGTTCGCCCGTGAGGACGAGATGGAGGCCCTGAATGCCGTAGACGACACGGTGGACTCCCAGAAATACCTCATTTTCATGGCCGGCCATCTGAAGCTGGGCGTGGCGGCTGAGGACGTGGTGGAAATTCTGAATAACCAGGTCATCACCTATCTGCCCATGGTGCCCAGCTTTATCCGGGGCATCATCAATATGCGCGGTCAGATGATTCCCATCCTGGACATATGCGCCCGGATGGGGATGGAGGCCCGGGAGGATGACAGCCTGGTGGTGGTCATCAACCTGGATGACGTGCAGCTGGGCCTCCTGGTGGACGGCGTGGATCAGATGCTGGACATCCCCAAGGCCAATATTCTCCCCATGCCCGCCAACAGCACTCAGATGCTGGTGTCCGGGATGTGCTCCCTGCCCGACGGCTCCGGCACCATGATGGTGCTGGACTGCGAGCAGCTGATGCCCAATGAGTAACGGGGGCGTGGGAGCGGGCGGCTCCGGTTCCTTTTCCGCCCTGACCATCTCGGACAACGATTTCAACCGGCTGGTCAAGTTCATTCAGACCAATTATGGCATTGATCTCACCCAGAAAAAGCAGCTCATCACCGGGCGTCTGTCCACCCCTCTGAAGCAGCGGGGCTACACCAACTTCACCGATTTCGTCAACCAGGTCATTCAAACCAAGGACAACGACCTGATCACCCTGCTGCTGGATAAGCTGACCACCAACTATACCTTCTTCATGCGGGAGAAGGAGCATCTGGATCTGTTCTGCAAACAGATCATCCCCGACATCGTCCAGCGCCACCAGAAGGACAAGACGCTGTCCATCTGGAGCGCGGGCTGCTCCACCGGAGAGGAGCCCTATAACATCACCATGTTCCTCTTCGACTACTTAGGGCAGCAGGCTTCCCAGTGGGACACCCGGCTGCTGGCCACCGACATCTCCAACCGGGCCATGACCGCCGCCAAAAAGGGCGTATACGAGCTGCCGGACACCATCCCCGCCGACTGGAAAAAGAAGTACTTCGTCCCCATGGCCGGCGGGCAGTACCAGGTGAGCAAGCAGGTGCGGGACAACGTGATCTTCCAGCCCTTCAACCTGATGGATCCCATCAAATTCCGCCGGAAGTTCGACGTGATCTTCTGCCGGAACGTGATGATTTATTTCGATCAGCCCACCAAGGACGCCCTGGTTCGCCGGTTCTACGATTACACCGTTCCCGGCGGCTACCTGCTCATCAGCAAGTCGGAAAACCTCAGCGCCAACAGCCCCTACCGCCGGCTGGCTCCGTCTACGTTCCAAAAGTAATCAATTCAGCCGGACCGACCTGCGCCTGCCGGTCGGCCCGGTATTTTAAAAAGAGGAGGCCATCCCGTTTATGGCAATCCCTATGACTGCAAATGCAAACAAAAAGATCCGCGTCATGGTGGTGGACGACTCCATGGTGGCCCGCAGCATGATTATCAAGGGCCTGTCCGCCCATCCTAGGATTGAGATCGTCGGCTTCGCCATCAACACATTGGACGCAAAAAATAAGATCCCCCAGTACAANCCCGACGTCATCACCATGGACGTGGAGATGCCCGGTCAGAGCGGCCCNGACTTTTTGAAGCANTATCTGCCCACCAATCCCATCCCCGTGATCCTGGTGTCCTCNCTGAATCTNAAGGTGTTCGACGCGCTGGCNGTGGGNGCGGTGGACTTTGTCCGCAAGCCCGATGACCAGCAGAGCGCCGACGCGTTCGTCGCCGCCCTCACCCAGAAGGTCATCATCGCCTCCAGCGCCCGNCCGCGCCCCNCNGCGGCNGCCGCNCCGGCAGGTACGGCAATGNGCNCCGGCGCCATCCCCAACCTGGGCCCCAGCGCCAACCTGGATCGGGTCATNATCGGTCTGGGCGCCTCCACCGGCGGCACCGAGGCCACNNTGGCGGTGATGAAGCGNCTNCCCGCNGACATNCCCCCCATGGTCATCGTCCAGCATATGCCCNNNGGCTTNACCAAAATGTACGCCGAGCGCCTCAACCGCCTGTGCGCCATGGAGGTGCGGGAGGCCCANAGCGGCGACGAGCTNNNNCGNGGCCTGGCCCTGGTGGCNCCCGCCGANCTTCAGTGCCGGGTGGTGCGCATNGGCACCCGNTACACCGTNANCTGNNTNCCCGGNGANAAGGTCAGCGGCCACCGTCCCTCGGTGGACGCCATGTTCCAGTCCATGGCNGACGTGGTCACCTGCAAAATGGTGGGCATCATCATGACCGGCATGGGCCAGGATGGNGCCGTGGGTCTGCTGGCCATGCGGAAAAAGGGCGCTTACACCATCGGCCAGGACAAGGAGTCCTCCGTGGTGTACGGTATGCCCGGCGTGGCCCAGAACATCGGCGCGGTGATGATCCAAGCCTCCTGCGACAATGTGTCCAACGTCCTCCTGCGGCACCTGAAAAGCCTGGGTTGATCTGGAATATCCAGGGAATCAAGAAAGAAAATCGTGAAAGANCTCTTATCCCGCCTGCTTACCCTTTGAAAAAGGGCCGCAGGCGGGACTGTTTATCCAAAGAAATTTCCCTGTTTTTCTTATCTTCCCGCCAACTTTGCCGATATATCTTTATGTAGGAGTAAAATTTTTTTGGATTGTTAAAGGATGTGAGTGACTATGCTGACCTCGTCCGGTTACGGTGCGATTTCTTCCATCGGTCCCGCAAAGGTCTATCGGACTAAAGCGGGCCGCAATGACCGAGCCCAGGTGATCTCGGGCAGCAGCAACTATGACAGCGTAACCCTCTCCTCGTCCAGCCAGGACAGCCGTTTCCTGGATATGGTCAGTCAGCTCTCCCGGGAGGTGCGCACCGCCACCACCACCGGCGATATCGCCGCCCTGCGCCAGCAGGTGGCCAACAAGCAGTACACGCCGGATCCCATGGCCATCGCGGGACGTATCCTGTTCTTAGGGGAGGGCCAATAAATGGGTGTGTCTGACCACCAGGCCTATTTGAATCTGCTGCGGGAGCTGAGCGGCTGTCTGGATCGGCTGGGCGAGCTGTCCGAGCAAAAGGCCCAGACCGTCCGCCAGGACGATCTGCTGGCCATGGATGAGGTGATGAAGCAGGAGCAGGTTTTGTCCCTCTCCCTGCGGGGGCTGGAGCAGCGGCGCACGAAGCTGCTGGCTCAGCTGGGGCTGAGCGATGTCCCCCTCGCCGATCTGCCGGGAAAATATCCGGCGGAGCTGCAGGTCGAGGCCAAGCAAACCGTGGAGGATCTGCGCCACAGCTACAAGATCTTTCGCGCCCGCGCCGACATGGCCCGGAATACGCTGGAGCTGAACCTGCATCAGATCGAAAAGGTCATCTCCGCCTCGGGCGTAGACCCCAAAACGGCCGCGGCCGGCTATGAGTCTCCGGAATCGGAGCTTCCCAAGAATATGAAAACAGACTTCCGCGCCTGACCGCGGGTATTGATAAGGAGTTATTGCTATGAGTACGATCGGAACGTTTGACAGCTTTACCGCTGCCCGCCTGGGTATCTATGCCGCCCAGCAGGGCCTGCAGGTCACCGGCAACAACATTTCCAACATCAACACCTCGGGTTATACCCGCCAGCGGCTGGATCAGGTGAGCCTTAAGACCGGCGGCGCCGATATGTACCGTTCCATGCTGGATAACCACATTGGCAACGGCGCTCTGGTCACCAACATCAATCAGATCCGGGATCCTTACCTGGACATCCGCTACCGCAATACCGCCTGCGATGTGGGCTACAGCGATACCATGCTGAGCGGCCTCCAAGGGATCGCCAGCATCCTGGACGAGGTGGCCAAGGGCGAAGGGAAGGACGGTCTGCTGTACGCCCAGCTCCAGGATCTGAAGGAATGCCTGAGCCGCCTGGGCAGCGACCCCTGCAAGGACAACGACACTTTGGCGCGTAAATCCGCCGAGGCGCTGTGCAGCCTGTTCAACACCTACGCCGGCAAGCTGGAAACCCTGCGTCAGAACACCGAGGCCGGCTTCAAGCAGGACATCGCCTCCGTGAACGAAATTCTGACCAGTATCCGCAACCTGAATGAATCCATCCGGAACGCGGAGATCTGCGGCGACAACGCCCTGGAGCTTCGGGATGAGCGCAACCGCCAGATCGACGCCCTGTCCGAGTATATGCAGATCAAGGTCGAGTACACCATGGAGGACGTGGGCGCGGGCAAGCAGGTGGAAAAGCTGACCATCTCCCTGGGCAACGCCAACCCGGACGCCAAGGTTCACACCGACGAGACCGTGCTGATAGACGGCGTTTACGGCGCGCAGATTTCCATGCCCGAGAAGAAGCCCATGCCCAACCCCAATGCCACCGACGACGGCTTCCTCTATTTGAAGAGATCCAAGGATGCCGACGGCAATGATATCNTGGATCTCGACGGCAACCCTGTATANGAGGGCACGAACAAGCTGAGCGAGGCCGAAGAGATCGACAACGACAACTACACCCTGGTGGTCTCCAAGCTGTATGATTCCAAGCGCCACCAGCCTAAGGACACCACCATCAACGAGGGCCATCCCGTGGCTCTGGATGACAACGACCTGCACGGCGCCCTCCAGGCCACCCGAGAGCTGCTCACCGAGAAGGGCGAGTTTTCCACCGCCGCCGATGTGGCTCTGGANGAGAACGCCACCACNAAGCGGGGCATCCTCTACTATCAGANGTCCCTGGATCTGCTGGCTCAGAAGTTCGCCGAGCAGTATAACNAGCTCAACCAGGGCTACATCTTCAACCAGGAGGGCAACTACATCGACGCGGACGGCAACGNGCTCATGCTGGCAGGCGCNGANGGCGTGGAGNCTCCTGTCAACGTGAAGAGCGGCCTGACCGAACTTCAGAAGCAAAACCTCATCGCCAATGGCTTCATCCAGAAGGATATTNANGGCAACCCCGTTTTGGATAAGGACNNGAACCNAATTGCCGACATCAACAGCTGGCTGGNGGGNAATGGCGGCGTACTNGCNGAGGGCAGCGGCACGCTGTTCAGCAACCGCAACGACGACGACAAGACCGGCGACCCCAACGATCCCACCAACCCGATGATCAATGCCTCCAACATCTCCGTTTCCCACAGCTGGAGTACCGGCGATGTGAAGATCGTTCCCACTTGCGAGGTTCTTTTCTCCGAGGACGGAACCCCCACCCCCAACACCACCCAGGTGGAAAACGTCAACCACATGATCTCCATGATCGAAAAATCCCTGGTGTACGATCCCAAGGAGCTGAATCCCGACGCCGTAGGCAGCAAGCTGTTTGAGGGCTGCTTCAACGATATGTTCAGCAACATGTCCACCGTACAGGGCAATGACGAGCGGACGACCAATATCCAGCTCAATAACAGTTACACCACCCTGACCGACGTGGACACCAACCGTCTCGGCGTATCCGGCGTGGATCTGAACGATGAGGCNATGAANATGATCACGTTCCAGAAAGCGTATTCCGCCGCCTGCCGGCTGATGACCGTGATCGACTCGGTCCTGGATCGCCTGATCAACAACACCGGCANAACCGTNTGAGAATGAGGAGGTATTCATAGAATGATTCGCGCAACGACCAGCGGCGTGATGCTGAACTACCGCCGCAACCTGATGAATTCCTTTATNGGCATGAGCAACGCCCACAACACCGTGCTCACCCAGCGCACCTTTAACTCCTATGCCGAGGANCCCGCTTCCGCCGCCAAGGCGTTCAAGCTGCGCAAGTCCCGCATGAGCGTGGAGACCCAGTATACCATCTGCGANGACACCTTCCACAAGTACCAGACCGCTTTCGCCAGCCTGCAGTCCATGGACGAGGTGCTGGACACCAAGACCAGCGAGTGNATGAAGACCCTGGCCGGTACCACCNTGACNGCGCTCAACGACCCCACNGGCGACGCCCGGGAGCANCTCACCAAGGTGCTGGATCAGATGTCCGAGATGCTCGTGCAGAATATGAACCAGAAGTACGGCGAAAACTTCATCTTNGCCGGAGCGGACGGNCACAACGTCCCCTTNGAGATCAAGGACAACCAGCTGTACTACCGGGGCGTNTCCGTNGACGCNGCGGTGCCGAANCTGAAGCNGGATGAGAACGGCGATCCCNTCAAGCTGNNCGACANTCGGTATGTGCTGGACAGCGCCACCCTTGTGGAGAAGCAGGATCTTCAGGTGCCAACNACNAGTGTGTATGGCGAGGGNGACGGAACCNAATATTATTTGAAGAATGGCGCCACCCCCGTNGGCNNGATTCCCNNTGGNGAGGATGAGNCNGGTTACACNAAGGTAGAAGCNAACGGCGGCGANGTATGGTATAAAACNTCCGACCTTGTGAACGCGGAGAACTANGACAAGCTGGTCGACAGNNCNATCAAGNAGNCGGACGGTGTTACNCCCGATNNGNTNACCATTGACGGGAANANAGTACTTTGTGGTGGATAATGACAAAGCCGCCATTAGCGAAGANGACTATGAAGCCGCCAAAACGGAGGCCGACAAGCTGAAGTACCTGGCANACGAAAAGTANTTTGTGGACATCGGCCTGGGCTTCCAGGAGAANGAAAACGGCCAGCTCATCGAGTCCAGCGGCTTCAACGCCGCTCTGGTGGGCATNAACTTCTTTGGCTACGGCCTGGATGAGGACGGCGACCCCAAGAACATCTACTCCATCGTCCAGCAGCTGAAGGATATCAGCGCCCGGGTTCATGACGGCGAGAATTGGACTACCNNAGACTACCAGGAGTTCTACCGCCTGACNCGCAAGCTGGAGACCGCCTCTTCCAATTTCAAGACCGANTTTACCGACATGGCCGCCGGCACCGACAAGCTGGAGAACAATCTGGAACTGCTGGANGACAACTACGACAACCTGGTGGAGCAGTANGGCAATATTGAGGACGTGGATATGGTGGAGTCCATTACCTCTTTCATCTGGGCGCAGTATTGTTATAACGCCGCGCTGAAGGTGGGCAACAGCGTCCTNTCCCAAAGTCTGATGGATTATCTGAGCTGATTCCCTCGCGATTTTAATTTCCNCATGAGAAAGGAGTAGGAAATGAGATTATGTATCCCCTGATTGAAATCAAAACTGTNCCCATTGAGATTGANATGAAGGTGTCNCACGCCANGCTGGAGTATACGCGAGGGACTGCCGACCTGGAAATNTCCCGGGGCGAGGGCGGGCTGAGCATCAANAGCCGCCCCATCAAGCTGAACATCGACACCTTTGAGGCCCGCAATTCCGTGGTNCCCACNGCNATGCGTTCTATNGAGCAGTATGCCCANCNGGGCCAGCAGGCCTCCTACACGGCCACCGCCACCTATGCCCANCAGGGCCAAATGTTCCTGGACGCCAAGATNGGGCAGGATGTGATNGGGCAGATCGCGGCCGATTCCACCATGAAAGACTACAAGCCCAACGCGAACATCAAGTTCCTGCCCTCTGTGGGNCCTGAGATCACCTGGGATCCCGGTGAGATGCACATCCGCTATGAGATGGACAAACTGAATTTCGATTGGCGCGTAAACCAGGCCCAGTTCGAGTTCGTTCCCGGCGACATTGAGNTGTCCGTCACTCAGCAGCCCGACGTNATNATNAANTACGTGGGNGGCCCGCTGTANGTTCCCCCCTCCTCCGATCCCAACTATGAGCCGGTGGACGTGCAGGCCTGACTGACCCAGTGAAGCGCTGTCAAGCGCATGGAGGTTTACGTGAAGCTTCAAACCAAATATTTCGGCCAGATNGATTACGATACAGAGGATATCATCACCTTTTCCTGCGGCCNCTTTGGCTTCGAGGATGAGCATCANTTCCTGCTCCTGCCCTTNGAGGGCAGCGCGGGNACTTTGCTGTGTTTCCAAAGCATCAGCACTCCCGCCCTGGCCTTCCTGGCCATGGATCCCTTCNCCCTGATGCCTGAGTACGCCCCTGTTCTCCAGCCCCAGGANCTGNAGGAGCTGGGCGTGAAGGACAGCCAGGAGCTGGGCTTNTATGTGCTGTGCGTGGTGAAAAAGCCTGTGGCCGACAGCACNGTCAATCTCAAGTGTCCCGTGGCTATCCATCCGGAGACCCGGGCGGCCCGNCAGGTNATCCTGGAGGCCGATTCCTATGAAATGCGCCACCCCCTGGCTCAGTTCCGCACAGAGGAGGGCGCNCCATGTTGATCCTGCAACGCAAAGCCGGCGAATCCCTGGTCATCGGCGAGGATATNACCATTCGGGTGGTTTCCGTGGACGGTATGCGGGTTCGGCTGGCCATCTCNGCGCCGGAGGATGTNCCCATCCTGCGCAGNGAGCTGGTCATCGCCACCGCCGCCAACCGGGANTCCGCCATGGAGGAGATNCCCNCCGCTGAGCTTCTGGATCTGCTGGGCGGCGTGCTGGACCATAAGATCCAACCCCCGGCGCCGCCGGAGCGAAAGGAGGACTGACCTATGATGGANTCTATCGCCAGCATGGCGATGAGCATGAGCGCGGCATCCTTTGCCACCAATTACTCCCTGTCNGTCACNAAGAAGATGATGGACAGCCAGGANCTGGCCGGCCAGGAGCTTTTGAAAATGCTGGAAGCCGTACCNGCTCCCGCCAAGGGCCAGTATATTGACACCTACGCNTAACGGCAAGAAAAGCCGATCCGANAGGATCGGCTTTTTGCTGTCNTGNGGTAAAAGTGACTGATNNTTNTCNNNNCTGGTTATAATTTGGNAAACGNGNGCGCNAAGGAGGCGTTTCCCTCTGGATTTCTCCCAATTCTGCACCTGCGATCCCGCGGGNTATTCNCAGCTCAAGCGGCAGGTGGACGCCTGCGCCGGACTNGGCCGAAGCTACGAGTTCTCCCCNTGCCGGATGCCGCCCGGGTGCCGTCCGGNTCAGGCTCANGTGGGNTTNTGGCGGAGCGGCGGGGACTATCTGCTCTACTTCCGCCCCGCNGTGTCCTATGCCGGAGACGACCCCCTNCTNCNAAGTTTTTTTGACCGGGGCCCNGTCCAGCGNTTNGCNNNCTTNCAGGCNATGACNAGCTGCCTCCGCTCCCTGGAGGANGANCCNTNNCGGGANGCCGCCCCGCTCCCAGACCTGTTCCAGCGGNTNAANNACTATCTCCAGAGNCGNGTNCTGGGNCAGGAGCGGGCGGTGGAGGCCNCGGCCTTCAAGCTGTCGGGCCACNTCTGCAAGCNGGAGCCCCTCCGTCCCCTGTCCCTCATNTTCTACGGCCCCACCGGCGTGGGCAAATCGGAGCTTGGCAAAGCCATNGCCCCCGCCCTGAACGACTGCCTGGAGGTNGGGGACTACCGCCTGGTCTGGACNGAGCTGAACACNTTCACNGAGGGCCATTCCGCCTACCGCCTCACGGGCGCGCCGCCCGGATACGTGGGCTACGAGGATCCGCCTGTGTTGGAGGCGGTACGCCNCAGCCCTCACACCGTCTTTATGTTTGATGAGCTGGACAANGCCCACCCGGAGGTGNTGAAAACCCTCATGTCNGTGCTGGATGAGGGCCGCNGTGCCGCCCGCCGGGANGATAANCAGGGAAACCGGGAGCTGGACTTTCGCCGCTGCNTCTTTTTGTTCACNACCAATACCGATCTNTCCGGCNTAGGCGNNCGCAGGCTGGGGTTTGCTTTGCCCCAGGAAGTCAAAAAGGAGGAGCNGCCGNTACCTTCGGNNCTTGCGCCATCNGANCGNGNCGGNCTGGCCCNGCGGCTNTATCAGGCGGACGAGNNCGCCCGNCTGGCNCTGGCCCGATCCGGCGTTCTGCGGGAGATCGCCGGANGGTTCAGCGGGCTCATCGGCTTTCAGCCNNTGGACAGCNNCGCCAGAGCNGCCGTCACNGCCAANCANATCNCCGCCTTGGGCCGGGAATATGGCCTGGANATCACCCANGTGGCTCCCGCCATTGTCCAGGCCCTNACCCCTCGGGANGCNGTCTCCCCCCGATCCACCGTCCCCATGCTGGAGGGNGTNCTCACGCCNATCCTGCTGGCCCACGTTCCCCTGATNCGNCCNGGTACTCCCCTGTGCCTCACCGGCACGGTNGAGCATATGTANCTGATNCCAGCATAAAAANCGCTGAGAACGGCNGATNAGCCGCTCTCAGCGCTTTNNCATNGTTCAGGGATAATCCTCCAGCTCCACGATCTCATTGGTGCCGGTATCCANACGNTACATATGCAGACCATCGACNCTCATGAGATAGCTGCCTCTAAACCCGTTGGGGTTGGCCGCGTTGCTGCCATTGTAGACNTTGATCCGAATACAGGCCACACCGTTTACCAGCTCGGTGGCGTCCATGGGGATCANCTCATACTCGTCCATAGACTCNCCCTCCAGCCCCANCTGNATCGGGGCCATCTCCCGCATACGGTTNTGCGCTCCCCGTATGCTGAGGGCCTGNCCGGCNGGCACNGNGNTGTTGGGCGGGGNGGTGACTTTNCCCACTTCCTCATCCGCCGTGACNACNCACTCACCNGGAGACCANGTGATGCGCACCGTATGCACNTAGGTGATGGGTTCCTCCTCCTCGGGGGCGGGCAGGGGCTCCACCAGNCCGGCNGCNAANCCGCTNCCGCNTCCNANGAGNATTCCCTGGACNGCANTTTNNANATCCTCGAGNGTAACAGNTTCCGTCTCCTCTTCCTCNGNCTCNTCNTTCACCACCGGGGCNTTTCGGGCCAGCAGCACCATGCCCTCGTCCGTGNTGTAGTCNGGCGCNTCTGTCTGNCGCACNAACTCCTCATCCACCACGCTGAAGCTGGGGCTCTCTTTGGCCAGCTGCGCCGCNTAGGTCTCAGCGGCCTTGCCCGCGTTGTTCAAATTGGTGTAGGTATAGGTGATGGTCTTGGCNTTCTCCGCTTGAGCNNCGCTCTCGTCCGCCTCCAGNGCCATNCCCACAATGGAGACNTCGTCTCCAATGGGAATCTCNGTGGGCAGCACNGGGGGCTCGGGCTCNACCGANGCNGNNGCGTCCGGATCCTCGTCCGTCTNNCCNCTCANTCTGGGCCGTATNACGAANAGGAATACGATGACNGCCGCCGCNATGATGACGNCCAGCGANATNAGCAGAAGCGGCAGNGGGAGCTTNTTNTTGGGCTGCTGCTCCTCTTCCAGCCCCTCCACTTCCTCNGGNGCATTCTGCCCCTTCTTGACCTTTTTNNCCTTGGGGGGCTTCGCCTTCTTGGGCTTTTTGGGNTTTTTCTCTTTGGGAGCCTTCNCCTTTTTCTCTTTGGGGGGCTTAGGCTCNTTTGCTTTTTTGATTGGCATGGAAACAACACCTCTTGCGTCCGCACAGTCAGGCCAGGGTGATCGAAACCGAGTCCTGTTCCTTCAGCGCGTACTGGAAGCCCTGCTCTACGCCGTTGACCTCCAGCCGCACATTTCTGTCCAGATGTTCAAAGTCGATGCCGGAGTACTCCAGCAGATCCATCAAATAATAGGGCGCTCTGCCTTCCTTGGCCGGGAGGGTCAGGGGATCCCCATTCAAGGTGATCCGCACTTCCCCGCTCCGCACCGTGGGCTTTACCGGGGCCGCCGTTTGGGGGGCAGAGGGAACATTGGGCCGAACCGCCTCCTGCCGGGGAGCGGGCGGCGTCTGGCGCAGGGTGAGCACCACATCCCCNGGGCACAGCTGGGTGTCCATGGAAGCCGGGGCATTATTCACCATGACCTGGCCGTAAAAGTCCGGGCCCAGCAGCTCCGCCAGGGTGCGGCTGGCCGCCTGACCGTGGCGGGCGGGGACAAAGCGGATATGATCGCCCGCGTGGACGATNGCGGACAGAGGCGCCTCCTCATCGTTCACCTGCAAGACNGCGGGAACTGCGGGCTCTCCCCGGAATACCATCCGTTTCCCGTCCACAGTGAGGGNCAGGCTTCTGCCCGTTTTGCCCACGATGTCGCCATAGCTGTAGCCGTTCATCAGCAGGATATCCCGGAGGGTGAGCACCCCGTTGCGGAACAGCTTGGCGCTCTGTCCGTTGAGGGTGACCACATAGCTGTCGTTCAGCAGCCCCAGCCCCGCCGAAATGGCGATGCCCAGGGGGGTGGCGTATTCCGGCTTTTCCAGCTCAATATTCTCGGAAAACACGCTGAGCGCGAAGTTGTTGCCCGCGATGGCCACCCGTCTCTCGTCCATCTCCAGCTTGTCGGCCACCTTCTCCCGCAGGCCGGCGAGCTTGCTCCCGCCGCCCGCCAAAAAGACGGCCGANGGGGTGTTGCCGTTCACCTCCAAAATCTGCTTGGCGATGGCGTCCGCCAGCCGATCCATGGGCCCCTGGATNGCCTGAACCACCTCGGACACGGCAATGCGCTCCTCCTGGCCCAGAATATTGCGGCACCGGATGAGATCGTCACTGCTGCCGATGCTCCGCTTCACCTGTTCGGCGGTCTTAAAGTCCACCAGGAAGGAGCGCATAATGGCCTCGGTGACCTCATCCCCGGCCACGGTGGCCATGGTGTAGCCCACCACGCTGCCATCCCGGCACAGGGCGATGTCGGTGGTGCCCGCGCCAATATCCACCATCGCCAGGTTCAAAAGCCGCAGCTCGGCGGGAATGGCGGCGTTCATGGCGGCGATGGGCTCCAGCGTCATGCTGGCCACCTGCAATCCGGCCTCNCGCATAGCGGCATACAGGCTCTCCACCACCTCACCGGGAAGGAAGGTTGCCACCACATCGGCCTCCAGCTTGCGCCCGGTGTGGAACTGCAAATTGTTCATAGGGTAGTTGTCCAGCCGATACTGGGCCACGGTATAACCCACCAGGAACATCTGCCGGCGGGCGTCTCCATCGGCCTGGATGGCCTCCTCAGCGGCGGAAACCGCTCCCGCCTCCAGAGCGCTGATCTGCTCGGCCTCAATGGACTGCTCCTCGGGCAGTTCCAGGGTAAAGGAACCCTTCTGNGTGCGCAGGGCNCGTCCNGCGGCGGCCACGCACACCCGCTCCAGGCGCACGCCCAAGCGGCCCTCCAGCCGCTGGGTCACGGTTCTGGCCAAGGCCCCCACCTGCTTGATGTCGTCGATCTGGCCGTCCATCATAGCCCGTTTGCCATGCTCGGCCAGCTCCACGTCCAACACCTTCAGCCGGTCGCCTGCCGAACGGCCCACCACACCCACTACGCTGCGGGTTCCGATATCCAAGGCAAAGATCAGGTCTTTCTCCTGAGCCTTCAATTCTGCCATAGGCTTGCTCCTCTCTTCCGGGAGTTTTCAGGGGCATTGGGAAAATTCTCTTGCAAAAAGGGGCCAGGAGGCGGCGTACACCGCCTCCTGGCTGTCCNTTTTAAGTGCTCTTAATACTTGCTGAACACGCTGGCGGCGGAGCTGCTCTGGGGAGCGGGCTCGTAGCTGCTCTCGTAAGAGGAGGGAGCGGCGCTGTAGGCGGGCTGGGCCTTGGGCATATAGCCGTCCTGGCGCAGCTTGAACCGGGCCAGCAGCTCCTTCATCAGCGCGGCCTGGCTGGACAGCTCCTCGCTGGCGGCGGCGGACTCCTCGCTGGTGGCGGAGTTGGTCTGCACCACGGAGGAGATCTGGTCGATACCCTCGGTCACCTGAGCGATGGCCTCGGACTCCTCCTCGGCGGCCTTGGTGATCTGCTCCACAGCNGCCACTACCTTGCCGGAGCTCTCCACGGTCTTGTCCAGGGACTCGGACACCTTCTGGACGATCTCGTTGCCCTCCTTGACGGAGATGATGGAGCGGTCNATCAGCTCCTTGGTGGCCTTNGCNGCCTCGTCGGACTTGGCGGACAGGTTGCGCACCTCGTCGGCNACNACGGCGAAGCCCTTGCCGGCGCTGCCCGCNCGGGCGGCCTCGACGGCGGCGTTCAGNGCCAGGATGTTGGTCTGGAAGGCGATNTTCTCGATGGTGGCNATGATCTTGCCGATCTCGGAGGAGGACTCGGAAATCTTCTCCATGGCCTGAACCATCTGCTGCATATACTCGGAGCTCTCGTTGAGGCNCTNGCCGGCGTCCTGGGAGTGGCCCATGGCCNCNTCGCTGTTCTGNGCGTTCTTGCGGGANTTGTTGGAGATCTCGGCGATGGTGGCGGACAGCTCCTNNACNGCGCTGGCCTGCTCGGTNGCNCCCTGGGCCAGGGACTGGGCGCCGGTGGACACCTGCTCGGCGCCNGCGGACACCTGCTCGGCGCTCTGGTTGATCTGGGNCAGGGCGTCGGAGAGGCTGCGGTTGATGACGCGGACNGAGGNCAGGATGCTGNNCAGGGAGCCCACATACATCTTCTCNTCCTTGGTNCGCACNTCGAAGTTACCCGCGCCCATCTCCTCCAGCAGGCGGCAGGTATCGCTGATGACCTCGCTGAGGACGTTCTGGCTGGTGCGCAGGGCGTCGCACATCTCGCCCAGCTCACTGGCGCTGTGATACTCCACAGGGATGTCTAGCTTGCCCTCGCTGAAGCCGGACAGGGCGGTGCGAACCTGCTCCACGGGAACCACGATGCTCTTGATGATAATCAGAGCCATACGGATGACCACCAGCGTGGCAATCACCATGGCCACCACGATCACCACAATGGCGATGTTGGAGGTCAGATCCTGACGGCTGCGCGCCTCGGCCTCATCGTTGTCCAGGGCCGTTTCCAGCTTCACAGCGGCCTCAGCCAAGGCATCCAGCTTGGGGGAGCAGTCATTGACAATATTGGTAGCGGCCTCGGAAATCTGACCGGCTCGGATCAGGCTGACGATCTCCTCGGCCTCATCCTCCCAGGTGTCCACCAGCTTGGAGTAATTGTCCAGCAACGTTGTGTCACGGAGGGGATTGACAGCCGCCAGTTCCGCCTGCAGGGCATCCAGCTCGTTGACCTTCTCTACCGCCTCGTTAATCTTGGCGTTAATGCTGGCCTGATCCACCGTGGAACCGCTGTAGGACAGCACCACGTCCCGCAGATCCCTGGCAGCCACGTTGCTGTCCAGTCGGCATTGGGTAATCAGTTCAGTGGCCTTAATGTTCTCGTCGATCAGCTTGCCATAGGCGTTCTTCTGGGTGGTCATCAGGATGATGGAAGCAATAATGATAACCGCAGAAATCAAAATGGTGACGCCGTAGCCCAGGATCAAACTCTTCCTGATCTTCATGTTCTTGATCATTTACGTTTTCCTCCTCAATTTCTTGTGCTGTTTGGTGTATTTATATCAAATCGGTTCTGAGCTTGGTGAAGACCAGAGGTTTCCGGTCTTTCTCCAGCACATCGCCGTATTTTCCCTTTTTCTCGTCCCCAACCACCCGGCCGTTTGACATGGTGATGACCCGGCGGCGGAGGATGTTGACATATTGGCTGTCGTGGGTGGCCATGATGACGGTGGTGCCCCGGCGGTTCACGTCGTTGAGCAGATGCAGGGTGTCCCAGATACAGTCGTCATCCAGATTGGCGGTGATCTCGTCCAAAATCAGGATCGGCGGGCTGCCGATCATGGCACGGGCCAGCTCCACCCGGCGGCACTCGCCGATGGACAGCTCCACTGGGTATTTGCTCTCCACGCCCTTCATTCCCACCAGGCCCAGCACCTTCTTGATGCGGATATCCACCAGCTGTGGCTTTTCCCGCCCCACAGCGATCCGGGAAGCCAGGGCCAGATTCTCGCCGATGGTCTTTTTTCGGATCAGGGTTGGATCCTGCCAGATCTTCCCGAACAGGATGGACATTCGATTCCGGCTGAGCGCCATTGCCCGGCTCAGATCCCGGTCGCCCAGGTAAACCTTACCCTGGTTGGGCTTTGTCTCTCCAGTAATCAGGCGCAGCAGCGTGCTTTTTCCCGCGCCGCTGCCCCCCACCACAAAGACAAACTCTCCCTGGCGGATGGTCAGATCCACATCTTCCACACCCATTTCCTGGTGTACCGGGCCCTTTTTCCGGCGCTTGGGCTTATAAAATTTTGAAACGTGCTCGAGATAAATGGTGGGCATAAGCTTCTCCTGGTTCTGCGGATGGCCTGAACGGGGTCAAATTTCTTTCCATTGAAAATACGCTGACATCTGCTATAATATCAAGCAGAAACAAGTCGCATTTAAGGGGGTGGGCAGATGAAGAAGAACAACGGGTCAAAGCATCTGGGGCGGTATATCGCCCTGGCGGCGCTGCTGGCTCTGTTATGTATCGGCGGGGTAGAGCTGGCCGCCTGCCGTCATTTTGCCCCGGCGACCTACGATCGCATTGTGGCCCCTGCCCGCTATGTCGCCTCTGTCATGGTGGATACCGGCAAAGCCGCGCTGAATGCCGCCGGACAATTCTGCCTGGAGGTCGGGCGGTTCTGTCAGTCGGTGGGCGCTGGGATCGCCGAACAGGCAGGCCGGGCGGCGGATGCCTGGGCGGAGTTCACCGCCCCGCGGGAAATCGTTCAATCCCCCGACAGAACGCCGCCTCCTACCGAAGAACCTCAGTCTCAGCCGCCGGCCACCGCTCCGCCCATCACCGAGGTGCTGGAGGTGGATGGCCGTCAGATCCTCACCGGCGGTTCCATAGACGTCGTCTACTTCTGCCAGTCGGACGAAGAGTGGGCAGAGCAGCTCTACGGCACCGATCCCATCGGCCCTTATGGCTGCGGCCCCACGGTCATGGCCATGGCAATCGCCACCATGACGGACACCGACACCGACCCCGCGGTCATGGCCGCTTGGGCAGCGGATCATGGCCACTGGGCCCGCCGGAGCGGCTCCTATGACTCTATCGTCACAGGTACGGCCCAGGCCTTTGGGCTGGAGGCGGAGAGCCTCACCCAGCGCACCGTGGACGAAATGCTTCNNGCCCTNTGGGACGGCAANCTGCTGNTNGCNCATGTGGGCNCCGGCCACTTCACCGAGGGCGGGCACTTTATCCTCATNCGNGGGGCAACGCTCGGCGGAGANGTGCTGGTNGCCGACCCCAACAGCTTGGAGCGCAGCCTCCAGCTCTGGGATCCCCAGATCATTCTGGATGAGCTGTCCTCCGCCCGGAGCAGCGGCGCGCCGNTGTGGGCACTGTCCGTCCCCGATACATAATACCATATTTGTTTTGTTCGNGCAATATCGGCTCGGTGATTCACCGAGCCGATATTTTATTGTANTTCTATTGATAGACCGACTTTNCCCGGCCCACCCGCTGGTTCAGCACNCGATCCAGCTCCATCACCTGCTTGAGCCGCCGTTTGTTGGACGCCACCTGTTCACACAGNAGCCGCTGGCTCTGNNGNGNCGGGTCGGCGGCNGGNCCGCCGTTGAGNATNGCGGCCANCTGCGCGGCGGTCTCCCGGTCGGGCAGCGNCTCCAGCTGCTCCCGGATGGCCTGGTCGGCCGCCTNNAGCTTTGCNAACGGCTCCTCCCGCATGGCAANCAGNATCTGAGTGCTCACCTGGTCATCGCGATCCANGGATTGACCCAGCTGCTGCGTCAGATCCCACATCTCATTGAGCAGGTTNCCGGTGCGCTTCATCTGAACCAGAGCGTCCATCACGGCTTTCTCGTCCACGCGCTCACCTAGCCCTCTCCGCTGACGCCNGCCGCCGAGGCGGCGGCGTTGGCCAGCTCCTGGGCGCAGTTCCTGTTNGCCTCTCGGAAGGTGTCCCGCAGCTCGCTCACCATGGTCTTGACCCGATCNAGCTCNGTCTTGTTCCGCCCGGCCTTCACCCGGTTGAGCTCNAAGCTGAAGTAGTCGTACAGGCGGTTCAGGTTCCGGCTGATGGGNTACTGCATATCCANGGTGTCATCCAGATACCGGATAATGTCCAGGCTCCGATCCACGCTTGCCTCAAACAGAGGGTAGTCCGCTTTGTCCAGAGCGAGTCCGGCCCTGAGCAGACGNTTGACCAGCTCGTCGTACAGCAGCAGCAGCAGCTCCCCCTGGGACATTTCGTTGATACCCTGTTCCTTATAGCCCTGGTATCCCTGGAAGCCTTTTCTGTCCATTCTTGACTCCTTTTTAGTCAGTGGTGGTTTAGTATCCGCTGTCCCCGCCCATCAGGCCCGCGAACGCGGAGGACTGGGAGTTCATCTGGGCAATCAACTGCTCCAGACGGCTGAACTTGGTGGTGTAGCGGTCGATCTGATCAGACATCTTATTCTGCCAGCGTGTGATCTGGCTGTCGATGCTGTCGATCTGNCTCTTGAGGCTGTTGCTGTTCAGGGAGGTGGGCGCCTTCACAGAGCCCGCCTTGGTAATCAGCACGCCTTTAGGCTCACCGGTGGTCTTGACGTAGGTGTTCAGCGTGTTCTGAAGGGTCTGCATCAGGCCGTCGCTGGAGGAGCCCCCTTCTTTGGTCTTGGAAAAGGCGTTCTTTACCTTGTCCGGGTCGCTCTCCAGAGCGGTGCGCAGCTTATCCTCNTCCAGGGAGATGGTGGTCATACCGTTGCTGTAGGAGGTGTTCAGGCCGATTTCCCGCAGGGTCTGGCCGTCNGTGCCGCCGGGGGTGATGGCACTGAGCAGCTTGCTGTACATACTGGACAGGGTGGTGTCGCCAAACAACAGCCCCTGCTTGGCCTTTTCATTGTAGGAAGCGATCTCGCTCTCGCTCATCCCGGACTCGTCATCGGCGGTCAGGGGCTCATACCGGCTGCCGTTCGACTGCTGAGCCGGCAGGGTGGAGTAGGCGCTCTTGAGCTCGCTGGCCATCTCGTTGTAGTCGTTGACGAACTCCCGNATGGCGTCGATGATCTTCTCTGTGTCGGTGGTGGTGTTGAAGGTGATGGGCTCGTAGTCCTCGCCGTCCTTGCCCACCGCATCAAAGGTGCCCTTCACGTTGACGGTCAGGCCGTCCAGATCGAAGGTGTTGCTGCTGCGGGTCAGGTTCTCAAAGCGCACGCCGTTGATNTCCACGTCCATGATGGCGTCCTGGCCGGCGGTGTANNNNCTGGTGNCNACAGGCTCGATCTCNCGCTNGTAANTAAANCCATACTGNTCNNTGATGGNAAATTCCNNNTCNTTGCCGNNCGANTTTTCAGTCACCGNAAACTGGCCNGTCTTTTCATNNTANCTGGCGNTNAGGTTGTTCNTACCGNTGGCNNTCGNNTATCTTNTNGGCAAANTCCTGCATGGTCATTNTATTATCAACNTCGAAGCTGANATNGAACNTCATCANNCNNNANGGTNATCCGGTTCNTNTCACCGTCNCTCAGGTANAAGCCATAGTTATCCGCNAAATTATGNTTGATCTCGACGTCGNCNNCGNNNNCNGNATCGAACANCNCCTTCGCCATCNCGCCGAACTCGATCTTNCCGNTGGAGCCGGTCTCNGTGGCGGTGAACTTGAACTCNTTGGTCAGCTTGGANTAGCTCACCTTCACCCCCGCGTCGGCGTTGGAGTTGATGGNNTTCATCAGGCTCTCCAGGGTGGTGTCCTCGGTGATGTTGATGTGGGCNCCGTTGACCTCNAAGTCATAGATNGCCTTGCCNTCGCTNTCGATCCGATAGCCGTCCTTATCCACCNNGTTGCCCTTGCTGTCCACNTAATAGACNGTNCCGTTGGGGGTGGTCTTCTGGATGGCGNCGCTGCTGCCCTTCAGCCGGTTGGCCTGNCTGAAGATGCCGCTGGCCTTGTCGCCCAGNATATCGGTGAGCTTCTTGCCGGTGTTGATGTAGTTGGTGTCCCCGGTCTCAAAGCCCAGNGCCNNCACGGCGCTGCCGCCCANGGCCATCACGTCGCCCTTGCCCTTCGGGGCGAGGGACAGCTTGCCGTCCTCNTAGGACGCCGTGATCTTACCNGTGCCGAAGGCCTTGTCCAGNTCCTTTTGCAGNTTCTCCACAAAGGACTGGTTGGCATTCTCGCCCTCCACNTCGGTATTCTTGATCACGTCGGCCATGCTGATCTTCTTGGTGGTGCCATTGAAGGTNATGCCCAGNTCCTTGTCGGACAGATAGNNGTATCTCTCCGTATCCGTGGTCAGNTCTCCGGGNGNCACGATGACNTTCTCACCCGCGAGCTTTCCGATCTTGCCGGNGGAGGAGCTGATTTTCACCTCATTGCCGTTGCCCAGCCCGTCGGAGAAGCTGATGCGGCCATCCGCGTTCGCCACNACCTTGACGGCCTTGTCGGCGGTGGTNGTCTCCTGGAAGCCGTTCTTGGTGTAGCTGTAGGTGATCTCGCTCAGCTTCTTGTTGATGGCGTTGGCCAGCTTCTCCGCGNNGNTGTTACCCTCCATCTCGTTCAAGTCTTCCAGCTCGTCAAANCTGATGTCGAAGGTGGTGCCGTTGGAGCCGCCNTACTTGAANGTCAGCGTGCCGGATACNGTGCTCACCGGGATAGTACCGCTGATGTCGAAGTCCTTGCCGGTGATGCCCTGGATATCCCCGCTGGACATTCCGGCCAGACCGGACACGGTNTANGTGGCGGCGGTGGCCATCTGCTTCACCGAGTTGATCTTGATGTCGCTGGAGCTNTTGCCGCTGGCGGTGATCTTGTCCTTGTAAGTACCCAGGACAGCGGTGTTCACCGCGTTGGTAAAGAAGCTGCTGCTGAGCAGGTTGGTCTTAGAGGAATAGGACGTGTACTTGTTGTTGAGGTTTACCGCTTTGTCGATGATGCTGCGGTAAGCCTCCTGCTGCCACTCGATCTTGGTGCGCTTTTTGTACAGGTTCTGAATCTTCGTCTTGATACCGGAGACCGCGTTTTCGATCATGGACTCGGTATCCATGCCGCTGGCCAGGCCGCTGAGTATGTTCCGGCTGCCGTAGATGCTGCTGGTGTTGTAACTACTGTTGCTCAAGCTGGTAATAGATGCCATAACGGATCGCTCCTTTCGAAAAGCCGTAGGCGGGGCGCCCGCCCCAAGCGCGCTCTCAGAAGAAAAATTTGAAAATTTTTAGTTTTTTTTCGCTGTACCTCTGTTCTTTTTTATCGACCTGTAGTATATTAAACTTAAGACTTTTCTCCAATGTTTTTGTAAAGGGGAGGGAATATTCCTTGACTCAAATCATTACCGTCACCAACCAAAAAGGAGGCGTGGGCAAAACCACCACCGCCGCCGCCCTGGTATCCGGCCTCCAGCAGCGCGGGGCCAAGGTTCTGGGCATCGACCTGGATCCCCAGGGCAACTTAGGCTTCAACCTGGGGCTGGATATCGGCTCGGGGAGCACCGTCTACGATGTACTCCAGGGAAGCTGTCCCATCGAGCAGGCCATCCAGTCCACGGAGTACGGCGACATACTGCCCTCGGACATCATGCTGTCCGCCGCCGATGTGGAGTTTACCATGCCCCGCCGGGAGTTTTTGCTCACCGACCAGCTGTCCGGCATACGATCCCGGTACGACTTCATCATCATCGACACACCGCCTGCCCTGAATATCCTCACCGTCAACGCCTATGTGGCTTCCGACGGACTGATCGTCCCCATGGAGGCGGAGGTGCTCAGCCTGGTGGGCATCACCCAGCTCCAGGAGACCATCGAGACCGTACGCTCCACCTACAATCCCCATTTGAAGGTGCTGGGCATCCTGGTCAACAAGTTCAANGGCCGGCTCACCCTGTCCAAGGACATTTTGGAGNTGGCTCAGGAGGTGGCCGAGCAGCTGGGCAGCCAGGTGTTCCAGGCCAAGATCCACCGGGGTGTAGGCGTGGCNATGGCNCCCGCCCACGGGCAGAGCGTGCTCACCTATCAGCCCGACTCCCGTCCCGCCCAGGACTTCCTGGAGATCGTGGACGCNGTGGCCGGAGACCGCTTCCCACGNCCCAAGCAGTCATTTAANCAAAAATATATCTCCAAATTCTTCAATTAAGTAAGGAGTTCAGCNTCATGGCATCTAAGAACGACAAAACCAGCAAGACCGCGCGGGTGATGAACCTGCTCAGCAAGAAGCCCGATCCCGCCGCCTCTCCCGAGGAGGCCGCCGCGCCCGCCGCCCAGACNCCNATCGCCGCCTCCATNGCTCCNGACGCCGCCGTGTCGGTGCAGATCAAGAANGCGTTGGAGGANGCGNTGGAGGGCGAGATGGTTCCGCAGCAGNCAGCCNCNCNGCAGGCNGCTCCNGCNCCNGTCCAGCAGGCGGCNCCNGNCCCCCAGCCTGAGCCCGAACCCGNGCCCGCCGTCCAGCCCCAGCCTCAGNCGGAGCCNGANNCCGCGCCCGCCGCTCAGCCCGAGGCNGAGGAAGCCNCCAAGTGGGATGANTCNCATCTCCCTGTCTACCCCGGCTATATGAACGTCATGCAGGTGCTGGTGGAGGAAAAGGCNCCCAAATATGTGCAGATGTTCGGCCTGTGCAGCTGTGAGCGCTGCATGGAGGATGTAAAGGCNCTCACCCTGAACAACCTGCCNCCCAAGTANGTGGTNNTGGAGCGGGGAGATATGATCCCCCGCCTGACGGTGTACGAGGGCAAGTTCAGCAGNGACATCACGGCCCAGCTGCTCCAGGCCTGCAAGCTGGTNATGGAGCGCCCCCACCACGGCCGAGNGTGACCCGATGGAAAATCTCTGGCGGATCGTTNAACGATCCGCCAGAGATTTTTTTGTCCTGAAACCAGCTTNTNCCCCGTTAGGNCTCGGGTGCTTCCNTCTCGACAGGCTCACCCTGTCTGGGATAGGGATTGGTAAGCTGTTCCCAAAGNGTATTTACATTTTCCATGCAGATAAAGTAGACGCTGGTCATCATNTTNTCCGGAATNCCCAGCTCCTCGGCCAGGNCGGTGATGCGCTCCCANTCNGCNGACTCNTAGCTGAGCACCAGCTCATACAGCTTGCCGCAGCGCCCCTCGNGGCGGAGCAGGGCGGACTTGATCTCGTCGGCCACCGGCACCTCGGCCAGGATATCCTCNAGGGGAGCGTCGATGAGNTAGTTCAGGGTGGAGAACATACCCATCAGNTAGCCCTCGGATTTGGAAATGGGCATATCCTTGGCGTAGTTCATCAGCTCGCTGCAGAANTTGGCCCGCATGAAGGAGCGCTTCANGAACTCCTCCGAGCCNGNNTCCACNTCGTTCTCCGCGTTGCTGGCGCTGAGCAGATAAATCCACTGCTTCAGCTGGCCCAGGCCCAGAGTCATGATGGCCTGGGTGATNGTGGTNGCCCGGTGGCGCAGGGCAAAGTAAGCGGAGTTGACCATTTTCAGCAGNCCGTAGGTCAGGCTGGCGTCNGCGGCGATCAGCTGCTCGATCTCCTCCACATTGGGCTCGTCCTTGGTAACGGCNACCATGAGCTGGAAGAAATTGCTCTGGATATAGGCGCTGCTGTGAGCCCTGGTGGTGAGCTTGTCGGCCACATAGGAGCCCTCCAGCCCATCCGCCCCCAGAGCCACCGCCCGCTGGTAGAGCTGCGGGTCGTCCACATGGGTGACAATGCACTTGATGTTCATGCTGTGGGCGATCTCCACCGTGTTGCGGATGGTGACCTCNCTGGCGTTTTTCGCGTTGATCTTNATGAANTGGATGTCNTCCAGCAGNGNCANATACCGGGGGGTAAACTGGAAGTCGTTCACCGCGACNCGGTAGCCCTCNTTGGCGTACTGNCGCACCAGGTGCATGGACAGCGGGTGGATNATCACCGCGTCGTCGATNTGAATGACCAGGTCGNTTTTATCAAAAAGCCTGGGCGTCTTTTTCATCAGCAGCATGGTGGTGAAGGTCATAAAATTCAGCGTACCNTTCAGCACCTTGGGGCTGTTGTCGGTGAGNAAATTATAGATCGTGTTGGCGGCGGCAAATTCCGCGCTGGAGGTGGAGCTGTCGCTGCTAAAGGCCTGATTGGCCCCATGGTAGAGAATCTCATACCCGATGGTGCTCCCCGCTTGATCCCTGATGGGCTGCCGCACGATATATTTGCCGCTCATAAGCGCCTCCTAATCCTATCCCTTATCCCTTGACCTTTTTTTCCTGGAGCATGAGAAGGTGATCCATCACATCCACCAGGTGACCGATCTCCGGCTTGGTGAGCTGTTCGTCCGCCCCCAGCTCCCTGCCCTTGCGGCGCATCTCCTCATTGATCAGGGAGGAGAAAATGATGACGGGGATATCCTTGAACCGGCTGTTGTCCTTTACCAGCTTGGTCAGCCGGTGGCCGTCCATCTGGGGCATCTCAATGTCGGTGATGATGAGNGCCACGTCNTGGGACAGNTCNNNGTNGNNNGGCAGGNCNGNCAGGGNCTCCCACAGCTCCAGGCCGTTGGNNAACATANGCAGATTGACGTAATTGGCCTTGCGCANAGAGTCCNCGATCATCTTGCTCAGCAGGATGGAGTCCTCCGCCACCCANACGGGCTTGTCGTTGCGCTCCCGGGGGCCCAGCCCCTCCACCTCGGAGATTTGGATCGTGGTCTCCGGGGCGATNTCCGCCACGATACGCTCAAAGTCCAGAATGGTGACCANCTCGCCGTCGCACTGGGCGATGCCGGTGGCCACGCTCTCCTCGCCGCCGGACACGGTTTTGTCCGGNTTNGAGATGTCCNTCCAGGAGATGCGGCTGATACGATCCACCGTATGCACNCGGAAGGCAATAAACATCTTGTTGAAATTGGTAATGATGAAGATGTCCTTATCATCCTTGNCGCTCTCCACCCCCAGATACTGGGGCAGATCCACCACGGTGATCACCGTGTCCCGGGGCTTGAAGATGCCCTCCACCGNNGGGTGGGCATGGGGCATGGGCTTCACCGGGGCNGAGATCATGATCTCGCGTACCTTGGCCACATTGATGCCGTACAGGTTGCCCCCGATGGTAAACTTCATGATCTGGATCTCATTGGTGCCGGACTCCAGCANAATGCCCTGCTTGCTTTGTTCCATCATTTCCAACTCTCCCTTCAATCTGGAGCCCGCTGAGGCGGACTCTGCTCTGTCAAATGATAAGCTCTGGCCGGCCGTAGCAGCGCACACAGCCCANGCCGCTGTTCACGTCAAAAAGCAGGGTGCGGGCCACNGACCCNCCCACATCCTCNTTCAGCAGATGGATGCCCTCTTTTTTCAGGTTGAGCTTCACACTCTCGATATTCCGCTGACCGATATTGCCCAGCGAACCGGTGCCGTCCTTNAACATCATNGCCCCGCCGGCNATTTTGGCGGTGATNCTGGANCGGCTGNCGCCCATGGCCTCCATCTGCTTCAAGGTCTCTCTGATCCCGGTATCGGCATANTTCATCGTGTTTTTACGCCCTGCNTCCATATTNACCGGCAGCATNATATGGATCAAAGCTCCCAGNTTGAGAACCGGATCGTGCAGGCAGATGCCGATGCAGGATCCCAGCGCGTAGGTGACCAACATACCCTCCCCTTTGGCCATCTTCATGTCCGCGATACCGATCGTGATCTTGTTGTCAGCCATCNCTTACGCCCAGCTTCCGTAATAAAGCATTCAGCGACCTGAGGTCGGGCGACAGCAGCAGGCGGCAGGGAACCTGCTTGTCATCGCTGATGAANTTGCCCCCAATGGTCATGATNTAGTCGGACTGTCCGCCGTATTCCGCCATGGGCACGGCCAGAATNGCCCCTTGCATATCNACGGTGAAAGCGGGCACCGTGAGGCTCACATCTATGCCGGACAGGCCGCTCAGNGCGTTGATGAAGGTGGANATCATGATGTTGCCCACCTCTANCAGGGCGGAGTGCTCCATATCGGTGAGCTCGNTGTAGTCGGACACCGTTTTCTCCATCATGNTCTCCAGCACNATGTTGACGAATTCCAGNGGCTGCACCGACAGCATGATGCCGGTCATCTGCCCGCTGAGNTTCACCAGCACGCCNGCGGTNATCTCTTCCGGGCCGCCGATCCANTCNATGGCCTCGTTNTAGCCCATGATGCGCACCTCGGGCAGCGTGATGCGCACCTCCCGNCCCANCATCTGGGACAGGGCGGTGGCCGCGTTGCCGGTGCCCATGCTGCCGATCTCCCGGAGCGTNTCCAGCTCCAGCGAGTTCAGCTCGTCGTAATTNTTAATNGCCATTCAATCCCCCTCCTTAGTTGCGCAGGCCNTTAATGGTGGCNTCAATCTCATCGGAGGTCTGCACCATNTTCAGCGCCATGCCGTACGCCCGCTGGGACTCAATGACCTTGGTGTACTCCTCCGCCAAATCGGCGTTGGAGCCCTCCAGCACNCCCTGGANGAGNTTGCCGGTGCCGTACCAAAGTCCNCCGTTCTTGTCGATGGGCATATAGCGGGTGTCGCTCAGCTGCTGCATTCCNTTATAGTTGGCATAATCGAAGATNCCGATGGGCAGCTTCTCCGAGGGNTCNGTNACNTCNATGAGNCCGCCCNNATCGCTGAGCACNAAGCGGCCCTCGTTNTCTCCNAGGCAAAACACCTTGTTCATCACGGGCTGACCGTTCTCGTCCACCTCGCCGGTGTCCCGCTCCAGCTCNGACATGACAAACGCGCCGTTNCGGGTGTAGCTGACCTCGCCGGTGGCCAAATCCACCAGGGCGAAGAANCCNTCTCCCTCGATCATGTAGTCCAGGGTGCGCTGGTTGTCCACCACCGGCCCCTGGGTGAAGTTGGTAGAGGTCATCAGCAGCCGNGTGCCCACGCCCATGGGCAGCTGCGTATTNTCCTCACCNTTCAGCGCCCCCCGATGGTTCTGATACATCAGGGCGGTGAAGTCGGAGCGGTCGGCCTTGAAGCCGATCGTGTTCAGGTTTGCGATGTTGTCGCCGATGATNTTCATCCGCCGCTGCTGCATNTGGGCGCCCACNGCNCCNATGTAAAAGGATTGATTCATGCTCTCTCACCTCATCCTAACCGGCCCACGTCGCTGGCGGCGTGACCCATAACCTCATCGTACATCTTTGTCACCGAAGCCGCNCTCTGCAGGGCGCGCTGGCAGGTNAGCATATCGGTCATCTGGCGGATCATATCCACNTTGGAGCGCTCCAGGTACTTCCACATGACCTGGGGCGNCTCCATGGCCTCCGCGCCCTCTCCGGTGAAGAAGCCCGCGTCGTTGTNNTCCAGCTGCTCCAGATCCTCGAAGTTGTACACACCCAGNCGGCCCAAATAGCCGCCGTCCTTCTGGGAGATGTTTCCAAAGNTATCCACNTCCAGCTTGTCGGTGCCCAGAANAATGGGCTGNCCNTCGTTGCTCAGCACCCTGCCCACNCCGGGGAAGCACAGATAGCCCTCATCATCCAGGGAGAAGCTGCCCGCCCGGGTNTAGACGATGTCTCCNCCCTCCTGCTGGATGGCGAAGAAGCCGTCCCCCATGATGGCNAAATCCAGAGGGATNTCGGTGGGCTCCGGGATGCCCTGGTCATAGGTGACGTAAATCTCGCTGTTGGCCCGGATATAGCTCTGCCGTCCGATCTCGGTATACTCCTTCTCNTTGTTGCCCACCCGGGTGTACATCACGTCGTCAAAGGTGGTGGCGGTGTACCGGCTCTCCTTAAAACCCGCGGTGGAGATGTTCACCATGTTGTTGCCCACCACGTTCAGGTGGCGCTGCTGGGTCAGCATNCCNGATGTGAGNTTNTAAAANCCCTTAAACATCTTGCATCATACCTTCTTCCGCTTTTTCGAGGTTTTTTGNGGGGCTTCGCTGTTCATNTACGCGCCCATATGATCCCGCAGCTTCTGNATGGCCCGGGANTGGATCTGGGAGATGCGGGGTTCGCTGACCCNCATCACCTGAGCGATCTCCTTCATATGGAGGTTTTTCTCATANTAGAGGGACAANACGATCTGCTCGTTTTCCTGGAGGGCGGCAATNCCCTGNGCCAGGGTCTGCTGAAGCTCCTGATCCTCCAGCACGGTCTCCGGCTGNACGGTGGGATCCTCAGTGGACACCTCAAAACGGTGGCCCTCCAGATCCCGGGCGTCCATCAGCGCGTCCAGGGACAGGGTGTTGCTCAGCGCCACCCGGGCGGCCTCCTTCTGNTACTTGTCGGTGGGCATACCCANNTGATCCGCCACCTCGTGGTCGGTGGGNAAGCGCCCCAGCTCATTGGCCAGGTTGGACACNGCGGCGTCNATCTCCTTGGCCCGCTGCCGGATGTTNCNGGGCAGCCAGTCCTGCTTCCGGGCCAGNTCGATGACCATGCCGCGNATGCGTTTGGCCACATAGGTCTCAAATTTGATGCCCTTGTCCGGGTCAAACTTGTCGATGGAGCTGAGCAGAGTGAGGATGCCCTCGCTGACGATNTCGTCCACCTGNGCAAAGCTGCTGTACACACCCCGTATNTGNAGCGCCGCNNTCTTGATNAGNCCCTCATACCGCAGCACCAGGGGCCANTTCAGCTCCTCGTCCCCNGTCTGCTTNTAGAGCNAGAGCAGCTCGGNGGTGGGCATGGCCTCGACCTCGTCCGGGGTNTATCTCCGCTGGACAACGCCCGNGCTCATGTGCCCACCGCCCTTCTATGGGCCTGNGCGGGCGTCTGGTCGGTGATGTTGCCCANNGCCTGGATCTGCACCGTGTTGGTGATCTCATTGAAGGACAGCACATANACNTTGGGGTAGAATTGGGTAATCATTTTGCTGAAATAGCCNCGGATCACCTGGCTGACCAGGATGACCGGNGTCTGGGACAGGTCNCCGAACTTTTTCAGNTGCTCCGCCATNTGNGCGATGATGGTCTGCATCAGGTCGGGGCCCATGGCCAGGTACACNCCCTGCTCGTTGCGGGTGAGGGAGGANATGATCTTCTTCTCCACCTCGGCGTCCAGGGTGATGACCCGGAGCTGCCCNTCCTCGCAGAACCGGCGGGTGATGGTGCGGGCCAGNGCGCCGCGCACCTGCTCGGTGGCCATNTCCANATCCCGGCCCTGGGAGAAGGCGTCGGCGGCGGTCTCCACAATGGTGGCCAGATCCTTGATGGGCACGCCCTCCTGGAGAAGGTTGCGCAGCAGCTTCTCCAGCTTGGAGTAGGGGATGATGGCGGGAACCGCCTCCTCCACCAGCTCCGGGGAGGTCTGCTTCAGATTGTCCACCAGGCGGATGGTCTCGGCCCGGTTGAGCAGCTCGTAGGCGTGCTTTTTCACCGTCTCCGCCAAGTGGGTCAGCATGACGGACAGCGGGTCGATGACGTTGTAGCCGTAAATCTCCGCCATCTCCTTGTTCTCCGGCAGAATCCACCGGGAGGGGATGCCGTAGGCCGGCTCGATGGTCTCGATGCCGTCGATCTCGCCCAGGGGGTTGGGCGGTTCGAGGGCTAAGTAGTAATCCACCAGAATCTCACCCTGGGCCACCACTTCTCCCTTGATGCGGATGCAGTACTGGTTGGTGCCTAGCGCAGAGCCGTCGTGCAGGCGGATGGACGGGATGACAAAGCCCATATCCTGGGCGTACTGCCGCCGGAAGATGACGATGCGGCTGATGAGCTTGCCGCCGTGGCTCTCGTCCACCAGGGGGATGAGGCTGTAGCCGAACTCCATCTCCACCGGCTCCACCGACAGCAGGGTGTACACGTTGTTGATATCCTTGTAGTAGTCGCTCTCGCTGGGCGCGGTCAGCTCGGCGGGCTCGGCAGGAGCCTGGGCCGCGGCCGCCTCCGCCTGCTGCTGAGCGCTCATCTGGCGGGTAACTAAGAATCCGCCGCCCACCAGGGCCGCGCCGCCCACCAGGAGGGGGATGGTGGGCGTACCGGGAATGACGCCCAGGAACAGCAGGATCACGCCGGTGGTCATGATAGCCCTGGGCTGGGCCTTGAACTGGGAGATCACGTCCACGTTCAGGCTGCCCTCGGACACGGACCGGGTGACGATCATGCCGGTGGCGGTGGAGATCATCAGGGAGGGGATCTGGGACACCAGGCCGTCGCCGATGGTGAGGATGCAGTACTGCTGCATCACATCGCCGATGCTTCCGCCCTTGACCACCATGCCGATGATGATGCCGCCCACCAGGTTGATGAGGGTGATGATGATGGACATGGTGGAGTCGCCCTTGACGATCTTGGTGGCGCCATCCATGGCGCCGTAGAAGTCGGCCTCCTTCTGAATCTTCTCTCGGCGGATGCGAGCGGTCTGCTCGTCGATGAGGCCGGAGGACAGGTCTGCGTCAATGGCCATCTGCTTGCCGGGCATGGCGTCCAGGGTGAAGCGGGCGGCCACTTCGGACACGCGCTCCGCGCCCTTGGTGATGACGATGAGCTGCACCAGCACGATGATGAAGAAGATCACGAAGCCCACCACGATATCGCCCTGGGTGACCAGCCGTCCGAAGTTTTCAATGACTTCGCCGGGGTAGCCGGTGGTGAGGATCATCCGGGTACTGGATACGTTCATGCCCAGCCGGAACAGCGTCGTAATCAGCAGCAGGGATGGGAAAATGGAGAAATCCAGCGCCTCCGAGATGTTCATGGTAATCATCAGGATCATGATGGACAGCCCGATGTTGATGATGAGCAGGATGTCCAGGATCACCGGGTGCAGCGGGATGAACAGGAACATGACCACGACCACCACAAACAGCGCTATGCCATTGTTTAGAATGCGTTTGAGCATGGCGGGTCAACCCTCCTTTGCTGGGTTCTCGCGGGGGCCCTGAGGGCCTTTATTTTACAATCTGCTTCTTTTCGTTCAGCCTGAAGATGTACACCAGCACCTCCGCCACCGGCCCGTACAGATCCGGCGGGATCATCTGGTTCAGTTCCGTCTGGGCGTACAGCGCCCGGGCCAGAGGCACATTCTCGACCACCGCGATTTTGTTCTCCTGGGCGATCTCCACAATGCGCATGGCGATGTTGTCCTGCCCCTTGGCCAGCACGATGGGGGCGTCGTCCTCATCCGGCTTATAGCGGAGAGCCACGGCGAAGTGGGTGGGGTTACGGATGACCACGTCCGACCCGGGCACCTGCTGCATCATGCGCTGCTGAGCCCGGCGGCGCTGGATCTCCTTGATCTTCCCCTTCACCTGGGGGTCGCCTTCCATCTGTTTGTACTCTTCCTTGACCTCCTGCTTGGTCATCTTCATCTGCCGCTCATAGTCCCACCACTGGTAGAAGAAGTCCAGAGCGGCCACCGCCACGAAGGCGATGCAGATACGCATCACCATTCCCCCCGCCATCTGCACCAGATGGGCCACGGCAACGGTCAGGTCGGTGTACAGGTATCGGGAGCTCTCCAGGAACATATCCCGGATGCTCAGGAAGATGATGACCATCAGGATGGCGATCTTAATGAGATTCTTCAAAGTCTCAACGAGACTTTTTAGGGAAAACAGCCGCTTGAACCCCTCCAAAGGATTGAGCCGGCTGAATTTTGGCTTCATTGATTCCGTGCTGACCAGGAACCTGGTCTGGGCGAAGGTAGCCGCCACAGCGGCCAGAATGGCCACCGCTGCCACGATGCCCACGGTCTTGAGGATGACCATGATGCCCTGAACCTCCAGCTCGCCGGCCAGACCGGCCACCTCCCGGGGTTCCTCCCCCACGGTGGTCAGGCAAAGGGCCATAAAGCCCCCCAATTGGTCGGTAAACGCGCCGGTGAGCAGCCACAGGGTGGCAAAGGTTGTCAGCAGGCCGGCCACCGCCACCGCGTCCTGGCTTTTAAAGACGTTGCCCTTTTTTCGTTCGTCCCGTCGTTTTTTCGGGGTTGCTTTTTCTGTTTTATTTCCCTCGGGCAACGTCTGTCCCCCCTTTGGGCCGCGCGTTCCCGCTCCTCAGAAGGGTGGAGGATGGGATTTTGTGAATGCGTACTGTCAGAACATCACCCGGTCAGGGTCAGGATATCATGGAGCGCGTTGAGCATGGCCGCCTCCGTCTGGAGGAGGAACTCGCTGAAGGGAATGACCAGCACCAGCAGCAGCGCCAGCCCCACGATGACCTTCAGCTCGATGTTGATGGCAAACACGTTGATCTGGGGGATAACTTTCATCAGCACCCCCATACCCACCTGGGCGATGAGCTCCGCCACCAGGACGGGCATACACAGCTTCACGCCCAGCACCGTGCACTCCACGAACAGCTCCAGCAGCAAATTGTAGGCAGGCAGGCCGATGGACACCATGCCCAGGGGCACGACGTCCTGCGAGGTGAGAAACAGCCGCAGCAGGGTAAGATGCCCGCCCCCCGCGAAGAACAGCAGGGTCATCAGGGTATTCAGGAGCTGCCCGGTCACCGACAGGTTGGCGGAAGAGCCCGGGTCATACATCTGGTTCATGGTCATGCCCATCTGGGTGTCGATCATGGAACCCGCCAGCTGCGGGATATAGAAGAAAAAGTTCACCGCAATCCCCAGCAAAAAGCCCACCGCAATCTCCAGCAGCAGCCGGACGCACAGCTCGATGATGCCCGCCGGCGCGGTAACCTGAAGGGTGGACACCGAGGCCACGAAAACAGACAGCACCAAGGCCATGCCCGTGCGGAACGCGGCGGGGATGTTGGTGCGCCCCAGGATGGGGTTGAAGAGGATGAACCCGCTGACGCGGGCGGTGATAAACAGAAACGCGGTCAGTGCCGACCAGTCGATCATGGAAGCGCCCCCTCCCGGCCTAACTGGCGATCAGGGTAAAGATCTGATAGGTATAGTCCTGGAGGGTGTCCATCATCCAAGCGCCCCCCAGCAGAAGTACGGCCACCACCACGATGAGCTTCAGCACAAAGCCGATGGTCTGCTCGTGGATCTGGGTGACGGCCTGAAAAATGGCTACCACCACGCCCACCAGCATAGCCAGCAGCAGCATGGGGCTGCACAGCTTAATGGCTACGCCCACCGCGTCCCGAAGAAGATCCATCACCTGCGAGGTATCCATAATGTACTCCTTCCTTGGCGGCGGGGGTTACTTGACGCTCTGCACCAGCGAGGAGAACAGCAGGCTCCAGCCGTTGACAGACACGAACAAAAGCAGCTTGAAGGGGGTGGAGATCATGGCCGGCGGCAGCATGATCATGCCCATACTCATCAGTGTGGAGGATACCACGATGTCGATGAGCATAAAGGGGATGTACAGCAGCAATCCGGTGTAGAACGCCCTTTGCAGTTCCTGGGTCATGAAGGCGGGCACGATGATGCGCAGGGGCAGATCCATCGCCACCCCCTCCAGCCCGGCGGCGTCGTCGGGTACGTCCACATGGGCCAGATTGCAGAACATCCGCAAGGTATTGCGCTGCGTATTGTCCAGCATGAACTCCTTCAGCGGGATGGACGCCCGAGCCAGGAATTCCTCCTGGCCGATCTCCTGCTCGGTATAGGGCTCCCACGCGTCCGTCTGGATGCGGGTAATCACCGGGTTCATGGTAATGAGGGTGAGGAACATGGCAATGCCCACCAGCACCACATTGGGCGGGCTCTGGTTGGTGCCCATGGCGGAGCGGAGGAAGGACAGGGAGATGATGTACCGAGTGAAGGAGGTCATCATCACCAGCATGGAGGGCAGCAGGGCGATCATGGTGGTGAGGAACAGAATCTCCAGGGTCTGTACGCTGTCTCCGTTGATATTGACCAGACTGTTCAGACTGTCCGTCGGCATCCCATCCTCACCTCGGTTTCTTTTGCTTGAGTACGGTGCGCAGCGCTTCCCCAAAGCTGGGGGGCGCCGGCTGGTCAGAAGGGCGCATATACAGGGGCTCGGCTTCTTCCTGGGTCAGCTCCGTCAGTACCGTGATGCCTGAGGGAGCCACCCCCAGAAGGAGGTACTTCTCTCCCGCCTGAACCAGCACCGCGGCTTGATCCCTTCCTAGGGACAGACGGCACAGCACCTTGAAACGATCCGTGCCGCCGCCCGCGCCCAGAAAGCCGCCGCCCCTGCCCACCGCGTACTTGGTGAACAGGTAGGCCAGCACAATGATGACCGCCACGCACACCAGCATCCAGGCCAGGGAGAGCAAATTGTTTCCCAAAGATGCTGTGCTCAGCGCAATCGGACTGTTATGCCGCGGCATCTCCGTTAGGGCGCGCCCAGAATGGAGGTGACGGTCTTGAGCACGCGGTCGGGCTTAAAGGGCTTGACGATGAAGTCCTTGGCGCCGGAACGCACGGCGTCCATAACCATGGACTCCTGGCCCATGGCGGAGCACATGACCACATTGGCGCTGCCGTCCTTGGCGCGGATGGCCTTCAGGGCCTCCAGGCCGTCCATGTTGGGCATGGTGATGTCCATGACCACCAGGTCGGGGCCGATCTCGCTGAACTTCTCAACGGCGTCGGCGCCGTCCACAGCCTCGAACACCTCGGTGTAACCATTCTTGGTCAGGGTGTCTTTGATCATCTTGCGCATGAAAGCGGCGTCGTCCACTAACAGAATTTTCTTAGCCATTGGTTAATCCATCCTTTTTCATTGATGTTGTGGCCCGCGGCTTGTGTTTTCCGGGGCGGATTTTATAAGTTCGGCCTTATCTGCCGGTTGCCAGCATTTCAATGCCTGGGGTCTGCACGATCTCGGTGATGCGGACGCCGAAGTTGTCCTCGATGACCACCACCTCGCCCCGGGCGATGCACTTGCCGTTGACAAAGAGATCCACCTGGTCGCCGGCCAGCTTATCCAGCACCACCAGCGAGCCCTTGGCGAATTCCAGGATATCCTGCACCTTCCGGCGCGCCCTGCCGATCTCCACCGTCACCTGAAGGGGCACCTCCATGATGAGATCCAGGTTCTGCGCCTGCTCTTTGCCCAGGCGCTCCGCCGCGTCAAGCGGCTCCATGGGCGCGGGCTTGGTGGCGATGACCTTGGGCTCGGGAGGGGCCTTCTGGGGCTGCTCCGGCTGAGGGGGATAGGGGTAGGGGTACGGCGGATAGTACATGGGGGGATAACCCATGTATCCGCCCTGCATCTGTCCGTCCGGCCCGGGCATGGGCGGATAGGGGTAGGGAGGCATCTGCCCCGGCTGGCCCATCTGAGGGCCGGGCATTCCCTGGGGCGGCATCTGCGCCGCCGGAGCCTGAGCGGGTGCCGCCTGGGCTGCTGGAGCCTGGGAGGGTGCCGCCTGAGCTACGGGAGCGGGCTCACTGTTCATACCAGCCAGCATCTTCTCAATGTCCTCCTGGCTCATTTTCTTGTCGCCGCCAGCGGGAGCGGGTGCGGGCTCCGGCTCGGCGGACGGGATGCCCCCAGCCAGCATCTTCTCGATCTCCTCCTGGCTCATCATCCGGTTGCTGGGCTCCGGAGCCGGCGGTTCGGGAGCGGAAGCCGCCCCGCCTCCGTGGAGCATGGCCTCGATCTCCTCCTGGCTCATCACCCGGTTGCTCAGCTCCGGCTCGGGGGCGGCCTCCGGGAGGGGGGCGCCGTCCGGCACACCGCTGGACACCTCGTTCTCCAAGCCCAGGCTCTTGAGCAGTTCCTTAGCCAGGGACACGCTCATCACGTTCATGAATTCGCTTTCCAGCGCGTTCTCGATCTTCAGGAAGAAGCGAACCACCACCACCTGCTCCGCGCCCTTGGGCATATGATCCTGCTTGAAATGCTCCAGGCTGTCCAGCTCAAAGGACTGGGGCGTGGAGATGTCCACCCGGAAGCCCAGGAAGTCAGACATGGCGGTGGCCGCCGAGCCCATCATCTGGTTCATGACCTCGCACACACAGCTGATGGTCAGCTCGTTGAGCTCGAAGTCCTCTTCGGCTGTCTCCATTCCCATGAGGATGTCCACAATGATCTTGATGTCGCTGCGCTTGAGCAGCATGATGTTGCTGCCCTCCAGGCCCTCGACGTACTTAATTTCCACGCCGATGGCCGGCTCCAGATTGCCCAGGGAGAACTCCTTCACGTCCACCACTGAGACCGTGGGTGTGGTAATATCCACCCGATGATCCAGCATATTTGACACCGCGGTGGCCGAGGAGCCCAGGCTGATATTCATCATCTCGCCCAAGGCGTCGATCGCCATTGGGCTGAACATTTCCTTCTCCATCCGTTATTCGCTCCTTTGTTCGGCCGAATAGCACACCTCGTCTATCTTGATGGCCATGTTTTTCTTGTGAGTCCCCATGCGCCCGGTGAACCACTGATAACCGCCGATCTCCAAAAATACCGGCGAATCTTTCGATCTGCCCAGATCCACCACATCGCCCACGTTCAAGTGGTAAATATCACTCAGGGAGAGGCGGGTCTCACCCAGCGCGGCGATGATCTCCAAACTGGAGTCCCGCAGCTTGTCGAAGATCTCGTCCGAGTTGTCCTCGCTGGCCACCTTGCGGCCCATGCTCTCCCGGTTGACCTCGCCGAATACGCTCATCAGCATATTGCCCGGAAGCACGATGCTCATGCGGCCCTCGCTGCCTCCGAAGTTTAGCTTCATGTCCACCAGAACCACCGTCTCGTCCAGGTTCAGCAGCTGAACCAGGGTGGGGTTGACCTGGGTTCGGTTGTACTCGAAGGTAATGGGTACGTAGTTCTCCCAGCTGCTCCCCATCAGGGTGATGATGTCCCTCATCAGGTGTTCGTACAGCTGGAGTTCCAGGTCGGTATAGGTGTACCCCATGGGCACATCCCGCTCCGAGTTGTCCTCGCTGCCCATCATCCGATCCATCATCGACAGCGCGGTGGATGTGGACAGGTACACCATCACCGGATCCTCCACCACGATGTCCTTGGCCTCTCCCCCCGAATCTCCGGGGCGGGCAATGGGATGGATGGTGGTGTCCACCATGGCCAACACATCCCCCTCTGTGAGGGCGTTGTTGAACTCGTAGAACTTCTGCTCCTCGATGCTCTCCACTGTGATCTCGCAGTTGGTGCGCAGCTGGGCGTTGAGCCGGGAGCTAATGACCCTTGTATAGTTCTCAAAGATGCCGTTGAGCATCTTGATCCGGTCTTTGGTAAATTTGCGGGGGGTGGTGAAGTCATATTTCCGGTACTTTTTCTCCGGCTGCTTTTCCTCCGCCTTATCCGCATCGCCGCCGCTGCGCATCGAGTTCAAAAGCGCATCAATTTGGCTCTGCGACAATACCTCAGCCATCGAATCACCTCACCTGATCTGCTGAATTTTTTGTGGCACCTTACGGCTCCCCGCCGTCCAAGCTGATGAATTTGGACAACGCCTCGCTCAGCTCGCTGTTGTTCTCCAGATCCACGCCGCTGATGATCATTTCCACCCGGCGGTTGGGGGCCTTGCCCTCCTCACCCTGGTTGTCATCAATGGGCCGCCACTGGCCATAGCCCTCGCTGATGAGCCGGGCGGGATGGATGGTGCTGTTCTCCTGGATAAAGACCACAACTTCCATGGCTCGGTCACTGGCCAGCTCGCGGTCGCCGTGGGCCTCGTTGGGCGTAGTATTGGACGCCTGGGCGGTATGGCCCTGGATGCGGATCTCCTCAATGGCGCTTTTGCCCGCGTCCAGCACGGCGCACACCTTGAGCAGAACCTCCTTGGCCTCCGGCTTCAGATCGGCGCTGTTGCCGCCGAAGAACACAGTATCGCTGAACTTGACATAGATCTTGCCGCCGGTCAGCTCCACAGAGATGGCGCTGGCAAGCCCCTCATCGGCGGCCATCTGCTCCAGCGCTGCCGCCATCTCTGTCAGCAGCTCCTCGATGTCAGCCTGCTGGGCTTCCAAATCCGACGGATCCACCAGGCCGGGAAATTGATCGCCCACATCCGGGTCGGAATAGGAGCCGCCCTTGCCGTTGGGGTCGGTGGTAGTGAGTGTGGCCATGGGGTTAAAGCTCTGCACAAGAGCCTTCCACTTGTCCTCGCTGATGGTGGACATGGAATAGAGCAACACGAAGAAGCACAGCAGCAGGGTCACCATGTCGCCGTATGTATCCATCCAGTTAGCGCCGCCGCCACCGCCTGATTTCTTTTTCGCCATGTTCTCAACTCCTTATATCACATCGTGCGAAAATGACAGCTGCCTTATTCTCCGCCGGAACTGGCAGCACTGTTCGCGGCCTCCCGCTGTCCCTGGGGGATGTAGGTCAACAGCTTCTCCCGCAGAGCCTTGGGGTTCTCACCGGACTGGATGGACATGATGCCCTCCACAATGATCTGCTTGCACAGCACTTCCTCGCTGTCGCGGATCCGCAGGTTGTTGGCGATGGGGCCGAAGATCATATGGGCCAGAATACAGCCGTACAGGGTGGTGATCAGGGCGGTGCCCATGTCCTTGCCCAGGTCTCCGCCGCCGCTGGTGGGATCCATGGAGGCCAGCATATTGATCAGACCCACCAGCGTACCCACCATGCCGAAGGCCGGGGCCACTGACGACGCTTTGTCGTACAGCGCCGCCGCGTCCTCATGCCGGGCTGACATACAGTCGATATCGTTCTCAAGGATGGCCCGCACCTTATCCGGGTCATTGGCGTCCACGATGAGCATGATGGCCTGCTTGAAGAAGGGATCCTCCTGCTCGTTGGCCTTGCCTTCCAGAGCCAGCAGNCCGTTNTTACGGGCGGTCTGGGCCAGATCCACCAGCTGNTCGATGTAGNTCATGGGGTTGAACTTGCCGGCNTTNAGCATNACCCCGAAGTGCTTGGGGATGGACGACAGNGTGNNGGNCGGGAAGCTGGCCACCACGATGGCNANGGTACANCCGATNACGATGAAGATACTGGCCGCNTCGAAGAAGTTCCACAGGTTGCCGGGGNTNAACGTNAAGACNGGCANCGGCNNCCCCGTGGNNGCGTNCNNCGNCNTGGGCCCGATNTTGATGCCCAGCACNCAGCCCAGNAGGAANACCANNANNGCNNNNACNANGCCGATNATNTATGTAATATTCATACTACAGCACTACCTCCAATACCCGGGGCGNAAGAGTNGNNGGCCCGGACGCTTTNTCTCTGTCTTTATCGCTTATCCACCACGGCGATCTCACGCTGGATATCCATCACCTTGGCGTTGTANTTNGCGATCTTATCAATGATCTCCTCCGTGCTCTCGCGGACGAGGTAGAAGTCGTGGTTCATCATGACGATCTTGGATTCNGGGATNGTCTCGATATACTCGATCTGCAAATGGTTGACAAGGAATTTCTCATGGTTGCGTTTTGTCAGGACGATCATCGCGCGAACCTCCTTTTTAGTGGGAACCCATAGGGGGCTGGCCCGGAGGGAGGTTTCACCCTCCCCCGGGCCGGGCCGCATTCCAATTACTTAAAATCAGCGCTTCATGTTGACCAGTTCCTCCAGCATGGAGTCGGTCACGGTGATGATACGGGTGTTGGCCTGATAGCCGCGCTGGGTCAGGATCATGTTGGAGATCTCCTGGGCCAGGTCGGTCTTGGACATCTCCAGGCCGTTGGACAGGATGGTGGTCTTGCCGCCGTTGCGGATGCGCATCCCCTCGGCGTAGTCGGGCTCCGCGGCCGCGTCGCCGGCGTTGCCGTTGCCGCCCTGGTTGTTGTCCCCGGCATTGGCCTGCGCCCGGGCGCGGGTGAGCTCGCCGTTCACGTAGTTGATGCCCAGATCCGAGGCGCCGCCGCCCAGGACGGAGATGGTCAGGTCACCGGAGCCGGCGCCCGCGTTGTAGTAGCTGTTGCCGATCTGGGTCACGCCGTTGGGGTTGGTCACCTGGCCCACCGCGATGCAGCCGATGGTGACCACTTCGTTGGTCTCGTTGCTGGTGCCGGTGATCAGGCCGGTCTTCTGATCCACGGTGATGCCGGTGAACTGGGCCTTGTCGTAAAGCACCTGAGTGATATCGGTGCCATTCTCCGGACGGGTCTCGCTCGTAACTGTATTGCCGTTCTCGTCCTTATACTCATAATAGTAGGCGTCCTGGAGCCTGCCGATGCCGTTGGTGCCGGTGGTGGCATACATGATCTCGCCCGCTTCTTCGATGGTAATGCCCTGCGCCGCCCGCTGATCGGCAGTCATCGCCTTGGCCGCTGTCAACTCAGCGCCGGTGAGCTCCTCGCCCTCCTCATTGTAGTACTTTTCTACCGTACGCACACCAGGGAAGCGGATGGGCACCAGCTGGTCGCTGAAGATGGGGTCGCCCGCCTTCTTGCCGGCGGGAATGTCCTCGTGGTTCGCGTCGCCGTAAACGCCGATGCACATAAAGCCGTAGACGCACAGGTCGTCGTTGGTCAGGTAGCCGTCGGCCTTGAAGCCGAAGTTGCCCAGCCGGGTGAGGGTCAGGGAGGTGAGCTTGCTCACGTCGCCGTTGCTGCCGTTGAAGGTGTCGGCGATGTCCTTGTTGCCCATGAGGAAGAAGCCGTCGCCGTCCAGCATCATGTCGGTGGCGTTGCCGGTGACGGCGTAGTTGCCCGTGCTCATGTCGATGCCCACGCTGGACATATTGGAGCCGTAGCCGATCTGGGAGGGGTTGGCGCCGCCCACGACCTGGGTGCCGTCCGAGCCGCCGGACATGGTGGTGTAGATCGCCGTCTTAAACACGGAACGGGCGGATTTATAGCTCTGGGTGTTGACGTTGGCCACGTTGTTGCCGATGACGTTCAGGTTCTGCATATGGGTTCGCAGGCCAGCGATGGCCGCATACATTGCACCAGTCATAGTGTGATAATTAACTCCTTTCGGTTTGGCGCCGTTCGGCCCATGTCAGTCGGACATGGGGCCAATAGCATCCGAATCCGGTCCTGCCATCTGTTTATCATATTACAGGAAAACGGCGCCGTCAATATTAGTAAAGATATTTTGTTTCATTTCCTCTTGTGTGATAGCTGTAATCACCTTGGCATTGGGCACATTGATGATAAAGGCCTTCTCGGCGTCCATGGCCAGGATGTTGGTGGCTCCCTTGGCCTGGGCCCGGATGACGCTTCCCGCCAGCTGATCCATCAGATCCGGCGTTACCTCAATGCCCCGCTCCTGTGCCCGGGAGATCGCGTGCTTGGAAAAGGCCACGCTCTGGGGCTGCTCGCTTTTGACCAGCTCCTGCTGGAGCATGGCGCCGAAGCCGCCGCCTGTCTGCCCCTGCTGCTGTACCCGGGCTTGTGGCGCGTCCGTGCGCTGGAGTCCTGATACACGCTGGATCATTTCATGTCACCTCGTTTTTCTCACGTGTTGTCGGTAGGTGCTCCCTGCTCGCCGTTGTATTCGGGGGGCTTGGTGCCATCGGTCTGATCCACATCGGGCTCCTGGGTCTGGCTGCCGTTGTTCTCGCTGCCTTCCGTCTTGTCCGTGCCTTCTGTCTTGTCGGTCAGGTTGCCGTCCTCGTCCACAACGCCCTGCCCCTTCTGGATCTCGGGCAGCCTGCCCACGGCCATGATCTGGTTCAGCGCGTAGGTCTCCACNTTGCCCTTGCCGTCCCTGCCGAAGATGACCTGCTGGCCGTTGGAAATGCCGGTGCCGATGACCTCGACCTCCCGCTCCTCCAGGGCGTTGTTCTGCACGATNCCGATGGTGACGATCTTACCCACCATGGAGCTGGCGTAGGTCATAACGCTGATCTCGTTCATGTTGGTGATCGCGGTGACCATCTGCATCTGCACCATCTGGTTCATCATCTCGCTGGTNTCCATGGTGTCGTCGATGGACTGGTTCTGGAGCTGCACCACCATGAGCTGGAGGAAGTCCTGCATGGTCAGCTCGGTGTTGCCGGTGCGGCTGGTGCTGTTTTTCGCCGTAGCGATAGCGGTCGACTTGGTCAGATTGGCGATGTCAGCCATAGAATACGAACTGGTTCCCATTCGCTAAGTACTCCTTTCTGTTTTTTTACATTTCCCCGTCCGTGGGGATGAGGCCCAGCCGCAGCTGCTGCATAAAGTCCTCNGGGCTNGTGTGCTGCTGGCGATGCTGGCGGCGCTCCTGCCCGTCCTGGGCGTGGCCGTTGTGGCCGTCATAGCTCTGCTGGTTCTGGTTCTGCTGGCTCTCCTGCTGGCGCTGGACGTTCACTTCCACGCTCTGCTGGGTGCGGCTGCTGACCANCTCCTGNAGATNGGCGGNGTGGCGCTCCAGCAGTGCCCTGGTGTCGTCGTTGCGGGCGCTGATGGCCACGTTGAGGACGCCGTCNGACTTCATGCTGACCTGCACGGTGACCTCTCCCAANTTCTCCGGGTTGAGCCGCACCGTCACGGTGGACTCGCCGCTCTGGATCACCTGGGCGATGTGGTCNTTCACCTGCTGAACCACGTCGGCCTCATTGGTCTGCTCTGNNCNNTCCGCTTCGCCCACCTTCACCGGGGCGGCCTCCACNTCGTGGAAAATNCGCTGGGAGCCCTGCTCCACGTCGACGAGNTCCACCTGGTCGTCGTCCTCGTCCTGGGGCTTGACCTCCTCGACGGCGGTCTGGGCCACCTGGCCGATCTCCTCGTCCACCAGCTTTTCCAGCATGGCCGCGGGGCTGTTGTCCGCGCCGGGGGCGGTGGCTTCCAGGATGGCGTCAGCCTCGGGGTCGGAGACATCGATCATCTGCATACCCTCACCTATGGCGCTGGGATCGCCGGCAATCTCCTCCGGAGTGGACTCGTAAGCCCAGACTTGGGGGGCCCAGTCGCCTTGGATGATGGTGAGTTCCCCTCCTGTCACGGGGTTTTCCAAGATGACGGGATCGGGCAGCGTCTCAGGATCCAGCTGGCCCACCACGATCACCTGGGCCTTCTTGGAGGTCTCGATGGGGTTCTCCTCGGTCTTGGCAGGGACCTTTTCGGTCTTCTTGGCAGGGGTCTGAGGCTTGGCCTGGGTCTTAGACGGCTGCTCCATCAAGGAATCCTTTTCCTGGGTCTTCTCATCCAGCAGCTTCTGGAACTCGTCCGTCCCGCCGCTCTTTCCGGTCTTAGGCAGTTCGGTGGCGCTGGCCGCGGTCTGAAGCATGGACATGGCCAAGCTATTCATTTGATCCATTTTTGTTACACCTCCTTATATTGGGATATATATTTCCAAACGGCGAAAATCCGCCGAGTTTGGACATCGTCGTCGCAAAGTCCGCTCCATGGAAAACACCCTTCGGGTGTTTCCCACTGTGCTCCCTTGCTCCTCCTCTCCCCACAAAGCCTGAAAACCGGCTTTGTGGAGGCCCCTTCTTATCTATGCTCCGATGCTGGCCCGCGCCCGGGCGGAGCTGACGAACTCGTCGATGAGCAGTTCCTCGCTCTTGGCCACTTCCTTGTTGTAAAGCTCCCGCTTTTTGTCCTTCAGCTTCTCAATGGACGAGGTGTCGATCTTGGCGTCCACCACCTCTTGGCGCTTGGCCTCTTCTTGCTTTTTCAGCTCCTCCAGCCGCTGGGTCTCCTGTTGGATCTCCGCCTCCAGCGCCCGCAGGCCGTTCTGGTAAAGCATGGCATCCACAATGGACAGTCCCTCGGTCTTGCGCTGGCGGTACTCCTCATTGCAATCGCGGTAGTCCTGCCAGACGGCTTCCAGCACTTCCTCCTGCTCCCGAACCTGGGCCAGGATGGCGGCGTGTTCGCCCTGGAGGGACTCCAGCACCTGCTCTTTGTAGGACAGCACCGAGTCCAGCGCAAATTTGAATTTCTTCATCTTTCTTCAGCACCTCGCGGGGGTTTTATTTGAGCAGCTGGGCCATTTCGGCCACACACTGGTCATAGGAAAAAGCCTGGTTCACGTCCTGAGTGAGGAAGTCGTTCACCGCGTCGATCTTGGACATGGCGTAGTCCAGCTTGCGGTTGCTCCCCGGCTTATAGGCTCCAATGGCCACCAGATCGGCATTTTTCTCATAAACGCTCATGATGTCCCGGAGACGGGAGGCCAGCTGCCTGTGCTCCGGGGAGACGATTTCCACCATCAGACGGGAGATGCTAGCGGACACGTCAATAGCCGGATAGTGGTTGGAATTGGCCAGCTGCCGGGACAGGACGATGTGTCCGTCCAGAATGCCGCGCACCGTGTCCGCAATGGGCTCGTTGGTGTCGTCGCCCTCCACCAGCACGGTGTAGACGCCGGTGATGGAGCCCCGGCTGAAATTGCCGCTGCGCTCCAGCAGCTTGGGCATTTCCGCGTACATAGACGGGGTATAGCCTCTGGACACCGGCGGCTCGCCGATGGCCAGGCCGATCTCCCGCTGGGCCATGGCGAAACGGGTGAGGGAATCCATCATCAGCAGCACGTCGTATCCCTGATCCCGGAAGTACTCCGCGATGCCGGTGGCCACGCTGGGGCAGCGCATCCGCAGCATGGCGGGCTGGTCGGAGGTGGCCACCACCAGAATAGACCGCTTCATGCCCTCCGGGCCCAGATCCTTTTCCACAAATTCGAGAACTTCTCGTCCGCGCTCGCCCACCAGGGCGATGACGTTGATGTCAGCGGTGACGTTTTTCGCGATCATGCCCATCAGTGTGGATTTTCCCACGCCTGAGCCGGCGAATATGCCGATACGCTGACCTTTTCCAATCGTGATAAGCCCGTCGATGGCCTTCACGCCGAACTGGATGCGCTCCCGGATGGGGGGACGCTCCAGGGGATTTATGTAGCTGCCGCCCACACAGTAAGGGGTGCCCCCCTCAAAGGGGCCCTTGCCGTCGATGGGCTGGCCCAGGGCGTTGATGATGCGGCCCCGGAGAAACTCGCCCACCTGAAGGGTGAGCTGCGCGCCGGTGTTGCGCACGAAGTTTCCCGCCGAGATGCCGCTCATGTCCGAGTAGGGCATGAGCAGGATGTGGTCGTTCTTGAAGCCCACCACCTCGGCGGTGACCTGTCCGCCGGAGTCGCCGTTGTAGATGCGGCAGATGTCGCCCACGGCGGCACGTCCGCCGGAGGCCTCAATGGACATACCCACGATATTTTCAATTTTCCCCGTCAGGCTGTAGGGCTCCGCGTTGTAGACCTGACGGGTCATTTGTTGAAAGATGGAAGGCATGATTTACTCCACCGGCCTGTGCTTCAGCGCTTCCTTCCCGGCCTGGGAGAATGGGAAGCCCTGTCAAATTCTTAAAATATTGTGATCCCGGACGCGCTGTTGGCGGTGTCCGTCAGGATGGTGCGCAGGTTATGCAGTTGGGTGGCGGCGCTGGCGTCCACGATCTCATCCGGCATCTCGATGATGCAGGTGCCCGACTCATCGTCCGCCATGGGGATGATGCGCACCCGGTCGGACAGGGCGCTGAGCGCCGCGGACAGGGAGGCAGGGATCTGACTGAGCCGCTTGGCGTCGCACTCCGAGATATAGATGTGCACCCACTCTTTTTTCTTGCGCTTGTCGATGGCGGTCTGGATCATCCGGCTGATGACGTCGGCGCTGCTCTTCAGGCTGACGCACACCACCTTTTCCGCCACCGCCAGGGCCAGATCCCGCAGGTCGTCCACGCTCTGATCCATCTGCCGATCCAGCGCCACGCCGGCGTGCTCCATGAAACGGTGCACTTCCTCCTCCATGCGCTGGGCCTGCTCCTCCCGGAGCTGCTTGGACTCCTCGGCCGCCTGGGCCATGCCCTGGACATAGCCCTCCTGGTAGCCCTCCTCCCGGGCTTTGGCGAACACGTTCTCCGCCTCCCGGTCAGCATCGTCCCTGGCCTGCTTCAAAATGCGCTCCGCGTCCCGCCGGGCGTCGGCCAGGATCTCCTCGGCCTGTATCTGGGCGAAGGTGATGGGGCTCGTCTTACTCTCAGGCTCCGGCTCGGGTTCCGGGTCGGCAATGAGCGCGTCGAATCCCCCCTGAAGGCCCGCGCCACCGTCCGGCTCGATGAACAGATCCAGCTCGGTCGCGGGTGGCTCTTCCGCAGGCTCGGGCTCCACTACCAGCTCCGCCGCGTCTGGGAAGCGGTAGGGCTCCACCTTTGTCTCGGAATCAGACTTATCCTTGGCCTCCCCAAACAGGAACGCTTTGAATATGTTAGGCAATGATATCGTCCTTTCCGCCCTTCGCGATCACGATCTCGTTCTTCTCCTCCAGGTCGCGGATGATATCCACGATACGCTGCTGGGCGTCCTCCACGTCCTTCATGCGGACATTGGTTGTGATCTCCAGGTCGTCCCGGATGTTCTGAGCCATACGGGTGGACATATTGCTGAGCAGCTTCTTGGAGACCTCCTCGTTGGCGGCCTTGAGGGCCAGCACCAGATCCCGGGGATCGCAGTCCCGAACGAAACGCTGCACGGAGCGGTCGTCCATGGTGATGATATCCTCGAACACGAACATCCGCTTGCGGATCTCCTCGGCCAGCTCCTGGTCGTAGGCGGACAGGCCGTCGAAGATGTTCTTCTCGCTGGTGCGATCCAAGTTGTTCATCACGTTGGCCACGTAGTCGATGCCGCCCACCTTCACATTGGCGCTGGTGACGATGCTGGAGAACTTCTTGCGCATCTCGGCCTCGATGATCTTGACAGCGGTGGGAGATACGCTCTCGATTTTGGCCATGCTCTCCACCACCTGGATCTGCCGCTTCTCGTCCAGCTGGGAGATGACCCCGGCGGCCTTGTCCGGATCCACATAGGACAGCACCAGAGAGATGGTCTGGGGGCGCTCGTTCTGCAGGGCGGAGAACAGCGACTTGTCGTCCGCCTTCTCCATGAAGGAGAAGTTGCGGTTTTGCAGGGACTTGGTCACCTTGCCCAGCAGCTCCTCTGCCGCTTGCGCGCCATACGCCTTTTCCAGCACGGTGCGGGCGTATTCCAGGCCGCCCTCGGTGACCGCCCGGTTGGTGCGGCACAGCTGATAAAACTCATTCAGGATGGACTCGGTCTGCTCCGAACCCAGAAAACCCATTTTGGCCACTTCCAGGGTGAGCTGTTCCACGTCCTCGGGCTCCATGTGCTTGTAGAGCACGGATGCCCGCTCCACCCCCAGGGCGATGATCACGGTAGCGGCCCGCTGAGCGCCGGTGAGAGGGATTTCGTTCTTGATCGGCTTCTTGCCGGCGGGCGCGGAGGCGCCGGCCTCGGCGGGAGCCGCTTTTTGTTCCACGACCGCAGCGTCAGCCATTGTCTCCATCCTCCTTCAGCCAGCTCTTGAGCAGCAAGGCGGCGACTTCCATATTCTCGTCCACGTAATCCCGGATGTTCTGCCGCAGCTCCATGCTGCGCTCGGTGTGCATATCCATCACATCGGCGCCGGACACGGGGTTGCCGTTCTCATCCAGCACGGGCTGCACAACAGGCTGCCCGTCCGCCCCGATCTCCACCATCACCTGGCCGGGCATGGCCGTAGCCATAAGCTCCTCTACAGCCTTCTGCTCCGCCGCCTGCTTTTTCTTCTTGTGGCCGCGTACCAGCAGGATGATGGTCACCAGGATAATCAGGAACAGCACCAGCCCGCCGATGGCGGCATACACCACCCACTCGGGGATGCCCAGCCGCTCAAAGAAAGTGGGGGTCGGCGTGGGCGCGGGCTCGCGATAGAACGGGATGTTGACCACCGAGATCTTTCGGGCCAGGTAGTCGTCGGCGGTCATGCCCTCCGGCAGCTCCAGCGGGGCCTCGATGCCGGCGGCGGTGGCCACGGCGGAGCGAACATCGCTGACGTCCACCGGCCCATAATTCACAGAGTCGATGGTCACCGTCACAGTGACATTGGTCAGGGTAGCGGCGGTGATCACCATCTGGGTCTGGGTCTTGGAGTTGTCGTAGTTTCGCTCCACCTGCTCCTCCAGAATCCTCTGGAGCTCCGCCTGGGCGTCCCCCTGCTCCACATAGGTGGGCAGGTCGGCGTTGGTCTCGGTGCCCACCACGCCGCCTACGGCGCCCTCATCGGAGGTGGTGAACTGATAGACGTAAACCTCCGTGCCGATGATGCCCCTGCCGCCGGTCTCCCCATTCTCGGCAAACTCGGGCAGGGTCACTTTGTAATCATTGATGGTCTTTTCGCCCAGCTCCACGGTGGGGGTGACCGAAACGGTCACATTATCCGGGCCAAAGGTTCCGGCCAAGAACCGCTCGAGCTCCTCGCGGATCCGCTCTCTCCACTGGTTCTCCAGCTGGAGCTTCAGCGCCGAGCTGGCCGCGGCAGTGGCGTTGCCGCTGCTGACGCCGCTGTAGTCGGTGCCGTTGCTGTCCTCGATCTTCACGTTCTTGACGTCCAGTCCGGCCACGCCGGCGGCGATGTAATTTCGAATGGCATTGGCCTGCCCTTCGGTGAGGGTTTTGCCGTTCTGCATATAGAGCATGACGCCGGCGGACGCCTCCACCCTGTTATTCGGATCCAATACGTAGCCCCGATCCTCGCCCGGGTTGATTTCCACAGTCACATCCCGCACCCCAGGGAACTGGCGGATGGTTTTCCTAAAGTTGTCGACAAGGGTCGCCAACTGGGCCACACGGCGATCCTCCTGGGTGGAAAGGGCGCCCACCTGCTCAAAGTACAAGCTATAGGGGAAGTTGGACTGAGAGTACTGCTCCTGGAGAAGCCTCGCCTTCAGGCTGGGGGCCTGGCCCGCGGGCACCAAGATCGTGCCGGAGCCCTCCATCTTATAATCCGTAAACCCATTCTCCTGGAGCCAGGAGAGCACGGTGGCCATCTCCTCATCGGTGGCTCCAGTAATCAGAGTAGAGTAGGGCCTTGTTTTTAGGAAAATGACGATGGCGATGACCAGGACGGCCACCGCAATCGCGATGATGATCCAGATTTTCTTAGAAATCTTTCCAAGGGCTGTCTTAACTTTGTCGAGATAGCCCTTCAGCTTCTCCTTGTCCAAGCCCCATCACCCCGCTTTCCGCGTTCTTTCTTCCAGACGGCGATCTGCCTTAGACGCTCATGTTCTTCAGCTCGTTATAAGCGTCCAGCGCCCTGTTGCGCATTTGGATCAGCAGATCCAGCGCGATGTCCGCCTTATAGGCGGAAATGCCCAGCTGGACGGGATTGTCCAGCTGGCCGGTAGCCAGCAGATACTGCGCCTGGGTGAACTCGGCGTCGGTGTCCTTCACGTTTTGAATCAGGGAGCTGAAAATGGAGCCGAAGGGACTGTCTTTGATCTCGCCAAGTCCGGCGGCCTTCTCCTCCTGCGTCCCCCAGGTGGGAGGCGTGATCTTGGGGATGGTATTAGTGATGCCGGTGATCCCGGTATTGGTGATGCCCTCAATGGGAGTGCTCATGGCTGTTTTCTCCTTTTATGTATCAAACTAAGCCTTACCGGCCGATCTCCAGGCCGCTGGAGATGACGGACTTCAGCGTGTTGAACGCGGTGACGTTGGAAGCGTAGGCCCGGCTGGCGGCCATGGCGTCGGCGATCTCCTTCACCATGTCCACGTTGGGCATTTCCAGGTAACCCTCCTCGTTGGCGTCGGGGTGAGTGGGGTCATACACCATCTTCATGGGGGACTCATCCTCCACGATCTGTGTCACTCGCACGCCGCCGGCGTTGGGGCTGGCCCCGGTGGCGGTGTTGGCAATCAGGCCGTTGGCCGCCTTGGCCATGGCGTCCCGGAAGGAGTCCCGGCCGCTGACCGCCTCAAACACCACCACTTTCCGGCGGTAAGCGCCGTCGCCGTTCTCAGTGCGGGTGGTCTGGGAGTTTGTGACATTTTCCGACACGATATCTAACCGGAGCTGTTGGGCGGTGAGCCCGGAGCCGATGATGTTGATGGAATTCATAAAAGCCATAATTTATGTACCTCCCGATGTCGTCACGCCTTGATTCACTGGCCCTTGACAGCCTTGCTCAGCATGGCGTAGTGCTTGTTGATGGCCTGGTAGACATACTGCTGCTGATAGGCGTTGCGGATCATCTCAGTCATCTCGCTGGTGATGTTCACGCCGTTGTCGTCCATACGGGTCTGCTCCTGGGCCTCGAACACGGTGAGCTCGGAATCCTCCAGGATGTCCCGCACGGCCTTTCCCGCCCCGGTGGGGCGGCTGGCCGCCTCCTCCAGCTTGGAGCGGATGCTCTCCTCAAAGGTCACGACCTTGGCCTTATAGTTGGGCGTTTCGGCGTTGGCGATATTGTCGAGGATCGCCGCCTGCTTCGTCCAGAGGAAGCCCGCAGATTTTTCCAGCAGGAGCTGGGAGTTGCTCATTAGAAAGTCCATCATGATCCGATCCTCCTGAATCTTCCGGCCACGGCGTCTCTCCATGGCGCAAATGGATATTATGAAATGCTTTCACGAAAAATACCGCCGTGCCCGCAACTTGTCCCCATGGGAAAAAATGTCGACGCGGAACAATGTTCCAGATTTTCAACATCCCCCGCAAAGCTGGAAAAAAATGGCGGTATTTCCCATTTTTTGGAGGCATTACCCCTGCAAAAGCGCAAAAGGACATAATTCAACTCCGCTATTATAGCACAGTGTACTAAAAGGCGCAAGTATTTCTTTCATTAAAGTCCTGCCAGGAGCTCCAATTTATAGGGTGTTTTGGCCGGTGTGCGGGCCCCGCAACCCCAAAAACGTCCCCCGGCACTGCCCGAGGGACGTTTGGTCACTTGATGTACTTTTCCAGCAGGCGCATGACCTCCTGCACGTCGATGGGCTTGGCCACGTGGGCGTTCATGCCGCACTCCAGACTGCGGCGCACATCCTCGGCAAAGGCGTCCGCCGTCATGGCAATGATGGGCAGATCCCGATCCGGGCGCTCCAGAGTGCGGATCACCTGGGTGGCCTCGTAGCCTCCCATGATCGGCATCCGGATATCCATCAATATTGCGTCGTAGAAGCCCGCCGGGGACTGCTGGAACTTTTTCACGCAGATCTCGCCGTTCTCCGCCCATTCCAGCTCCAGTCCCTCGGCAGAGAGCAGCTCCGAGGCGATCTCCCAGTTGAGCTCGTTGTCCTCGGCCAGCAGGATGCGCTTCCCGGTGAGATCCCGGTTCTTGTCCGCGGTGACCTTCGGCGCCTCCGGCGCCGCTTCTATCCCGGCAAACTGCCGCAGGGAGTTGAACAGCGTGGAGCGGAACAGCGGCTTGGAAATGAATCCGGTGATGCCGGCGGCTCTGGCCTCGTGCTCGATCTCCCCCCAGTCGTAAGCGGATATGAGCAGGATGGGCACGGCGTCCCCCAGCTCCTGGCGGATGCGCCGGGCGGTGGCGATGCCGTCCATCCCCGGCAGCTTCCAGTCCAGCAGGATGATCTCGTAATCGTCCCCCCGGTGGCGGCGCTTCACCACCATCTCCACGGCGCTCTCGCCGTCCAGCGTCCACTCCGCGTTTACCCCGATGGAGCGCAGGGCGGACGCGGTCGACTCGCACAGCTGCCGGTCGTCGTCCACCACCAGCATATCCCAGTTGGGGAGAACCATGTCCTCCTCCATCACCTCGGCCTTTTCCAGATCCAGCGTGACATTGAATTCAGTGCCCTCACCCTGGCGGCTGTTCACATCAATGGTGCCGCCCATGGCATCCACCACAATGAATTTGGTGATGGCCATGCCCAGGCCGGTGCCCTCGGTGCGGTGGACGCGGGCGCTGTCCTCCCGGGCAAAGGAGTCAAAAATGTGTTTTTGGAATTCCTCCGACATTCCGATGCCGGTATCCTTCACCTGGACGTGGATGCGCACATAGCTGTCCCCCCTGGGGGACGGCTCCTCGTACAGCGCCATATGGATCTCCCCGCCCTCGGGGGTGAACTTGATGGCGTTGGACAGCAGGTTAATCAGCACCTGGTTCAGCCGCACACTGTCGCAGATCACGTTTTCGGTGGAGATATCGTGGATGAACACGTCAAAATGCTGCCGCTTGGCCCTCACCTGGGGCTGGCAGATGGACACGATGCCGTCCACCACCTCCCGCAGAGATACCTGATCCGGGTTCAGCGTCATCTTTCCGCTCTCGATCTTGGACATATCCAGCACATCGTTGATGAGGCCCAGCAGATGCTTGCTGGACAGCGTGATCTTCTTCAGGCAGTGCTTCACCTGCTGCGTGTCGTCGATATTGGCGGTGGCGATGGCGGTCATGCCCACAATGGCGTTCATGGGGGTGCGGATGTCATGGCTCATGTTGGACAAAAACTCACTCTTGGCCCGGTTGGCGTGTTCGGCCTCCTTCTGCGCCACCTCTGCCGCGGCGCGGGCGTTTTCCACCTCCCGGAGCTGCTGCCGGGTAATCCCGAAGTACTTAAAAAACACCAGCAGCAGCGCCGACAAGACGATCAGCCCGCTGAATACGGTGAGGCTGCCCCACTCCCAGCTGAAGTTGCTGACGATGGTGTCCACCGAGCCATAGGGCATGAAGGTGATGAGGTGCCACTCGGAATAGGGCAGGCTGGTGCAGTACAGATGATACCGCTCCCCATCCTTCATAGTCACTTCGGAGGTGTAGTTCTCCTCCCGCTCCATGGCGCCGCTGAGGGTCTCTATGTACTGATCCGGCGTCATGCCGCCCACGTTGTCATAGAGGGTTCGGGCCCGCTCGAAATAGCTGTTGCCGTAGGCGTCGGCGGTGCGCAGCACAAAGGAGCCGTCCCGGCGGATGATGAAGGAGTAGACCCGCTCATTGTTCTCATCCAGGGACAGGTGCTCACTGATATAGCTCACCGGCAGCCCGGCCACCAGGCCCGCGCATGGGTACTCCTCCACGGCGGAATGGGACGAGGGCACCCCCAGCAGCACCACCTTTTCCCCTTCGGCGTTGATGCCGACGGTCACTTTGTTCTCCCCCTTCAGCAGGGAGTCCAGAAATGGTTCCGGGTTGCTGACCGTCAGTTCCGAGCCGTACAGCATCTCAAAGGTTCCGTCGGTCTTGTAGAAGGCCAGATAATCGAAATCCCGGGAGCGTCCATCCTCGATCAGCTCGTCCCGCACATCCTGATCCGTATGGATCTTATCTGCGGGCACGGTTCCCATCAGCACATCCAGCTGATCCATGCGCAGGGTGACAATGGAGTCAAAGTGGATGGAGGTCTGCCTGCTCATGGTGGACATATAGAGCGTCCCAACCTCATTGATCGTCTTGGCACTCTGGGCGCTCATATGGATTGCCAAGAAGGAAAAGACACACACGCACAGCAACGCCACCCCGATCAGGCTGACCGTCAGCAACCGTGTCGTCTTGTTCTTCATCCCCCGGCGCCCTCCTGAAATGCCTCAATGGCCTGGCGGGTGCGCTGATAGTCCTCCTTCACACGCGCCACCAGCGCCTCCTCCCCCGCTTCGGCTGGCTTACCGTCCCGCAGAGCCTCGGTAAGGGCCTCGGCAGACTCCAGCAGGGTGTTGAAGGCCAAATTGGCGCACACGCCTTTGACCGTGTGGGCAGCCCGGAAGGCCTCCTCCCGGTTCCCCGCCGCCAAGGAGTCACACAGCAGCTGATAGCTGCCGTCATTCAAAAATTTCAGCACAAATTTCTGCACCAGCCGCTCGCTGCGCAGCCGGCCCATCACTTCATCATAGTCGCCGCCCAGGGCGGTATAGCATTCCTTCAGCGTCATTTGCTCTCCTCCTCGCCTTTGCCCTCTTTGCGGCCTCCGTCGATGGGGGACACCGCCGAAACCGCCGTGTCTATGGCATTATCCTTGTGATAGTAGTTGTAGCGTCCCTTCTTGCCGCTGTGCTTCACCACATAGAGCGCCTGATCCGCGCAGCGGAACAGGTTTTCGTAATCAACCCCCACCATGTCAGCACTGGCTACGCCCATACTCACCGAAATGGGGAAACCCTGGTAGTCCCCTCCGGCCAGACGGCTGTAGATCCCCTCGATGGTGGACTCCAGATCCTCCTTGTACTCCAGGAAGATGAGGAACTCGTCCCCACCCACCCGGGCGGCGATGTCTCCGCCCCGGATGCTGCGGCGCAGCCGCTCGGCCAGGAATTTCAGCGCCTCGTCACCGAACAGATGTCCATAGGTATCGTTGGCCTGCTTGAAATGATCCAGATCCAGGATGGCCAGGGCATAGTGCCCACTGGGCCGATCCTCCAGCCGCTCTACGATCCGCTTTTGGGCATAGGCCCGGTTGAGCAGTCCCGTGAGGGCGTCGTGGGAGGCCTGACGCTCCAGATTTTCCAGCTGGAGGCGGGTACTGTGGATGTCGATGGTCTTTCCGATGCAGCCGGTATACCGGGGCGGTTCCTCCGAAGACCAGGAGGCTCGGGCAATGATCCGGTGCCATCGCTCCTCCCCGGCGATGCTCAGCTTACAGTCGTATTGCACCACAGGGCTGCCCGGCGTGGTGGAATGGATGGCGTCCGTCAGATTTTCCAGATCCTCCTCGGCGATGATGGCCCGGGTCTTGATGCTCTGATAGGGATCCATGACGGTCTCGGGCAGATCCAGCTTCTCCGCTCCCCAGGTGTTCATCACCAGGCAGGGCGGCGTGAGGCTGTACTCGAACTGGATCTCTTTGGTGAGGGAGGCGAAGAAGCTGTACTTCATCCGCTCGTGCTCCAGCAGCTCCAGCGTGCGCTCGGAGGCGGTGAGTTCCTCGTGCTTGTGCAGCTCCTGGGCCACGTTGCGCCGCTCCCGGCGGCTGCGCTCCTCGAAGCTGTCCTGGCTCAGTTCTGCCTGAATATCGTCGGCGCAGTCCCTGAGGCAGTCCATCACCAGGGGGTTGAAGGCGCCGCACTCCCCGCTGAGGATCATCTCCACCGCTTTCTCGTGGGTAAAGGCGGGCTTATACACCCGCTCGGAGGTCAGCGCGTCGTACACGTCGGCCAGCGCCACCATCTGGGCGGAGATGGGGATTTCGTCCCCCTTCAGCCCGTCGGGGTAGCCCCGGCCGTCCCACCGCTCATGGTGCCAGCGGCAGATTTGGTACGCGGCCTTTACCAGCGGCTCATCCTGATAGGCGGGCAGGGCTTCCAGCATCTTCGCGCCCTCGATGGAGTGGGTCTTCATAATGGCGAACTCCTCAGGGGTAAACCTGCCCGGCTTGTTCAGGATCTCCTCCGGGATGGCGATCTTGCCGATGTCGTGGAGGGCGGAAGCGGTGCTGATGACGGAGATGTCCGACTGGGTGAGGTGGTACTTGTCCGTCCTCTGGAGCAGCGCCTTGAGCATGACCGCGGTGAGTATGTTCACATGGCGCACATGGAGGCCGCTTTCGCCGTTGCGGAACTCCACGATGTGGCTGAGTATGTCGATCATCAGGCCGCTGCGGTGCTCTTTTTCGTAAATCTGCTCGGCCACCATGGAGGCCAGCTTTTTCTGCTTGGCATACAGCAGGATGGTATTCACCACCCGGCGGTGGACGATGAGGGCGTCGAAGGGCCGGCTGATGAAATCGGTGATGCCCAGCTCGAAGGCCCGCTCGATGTGGCTGGTGCCCCGCTCCGCCGAGATCATGATGACCGGGATGTCCTCGATCCAGTGGTATTTATTCATCGTGGTGAGCACGCCGAAACCGTCCATCTCGGGCATGACGATGTCCAGCAGCACCAGGGAAATCTCCGGCCCATACTGCCGCATCATGGCCACGCCTTCTTTGCCGTTCTCCGCCTCCAGGATCTCATACTCTCCGCCCAGCATATCGGCCAGGATGGCTCGGTTCATCTCCGAGTCGTCTACGATGAGTATTTTCTGTCTGTCCGCAACCCGTTTCAAGGCAAACAACCCCTTTTCAAACCAGCGCCATACACGGCCCGCGCGCCGCCCAAACCGCGCTGTTTTTTTGGTACTCACGGCCCACGCCCTTTGAAGCGGGCTGGCCAGAGGGTATAGACCCTCACGATACAGGCATTATATCACAGGCCGGCAGCAAAAAACAAGCCGCTTTTTCCCCATTGGAGAAAATGGAAATCAAATAAAAATAATCCGTATATCTTTACATTTCCCCGCCGCTGGTATACAATGAAAATTAGCAAAACTGCACAACATACTTCAAGGCTCGGAGGTGCTTTTTGATGAAGCTTACATTTTTTGGTGCAGCCAAGGCGGTCACCGGCAGCTGCCACTGCGTGGAGGCCAACGGGCGCAAGGTGCTGATCGACTGCGGCCTGCAGCAGGGCAAGGACGAGCGGGACAACCGCGAGCTGGATTTCGCCCCCTCTTACATCGACGACGTGGTGGTCACCCACGCCCACATCGACCACTCAGGCCGCATTCCCCTGCTGGTGAAGCAGGGCTTCCGGGGCAACATCTACTGCACCCGGCTGACGGCCCAGCTACTGTCCATCATGCTGCGGGACTCCGCCCAGATCCAGGAGAGCGACGCCGCCTACGAGAACCAGAAGGGCAAGCGCGCGGGCAAGGAGCCGGTGGAGCCGCTGTACACCCTGGTGGACGTGGAACGAGCCCTTCGGCACATCGTCACCTGCGAATACGGCTGGGAGCTGGAAATCGCCGAGGGCATCAAGATCCGCTTTGTGGACGCGGGCCACCTGTTGGGCTCGGCCTGCGTGGAGATGTGGCTGACGGAGAACGATGTCACCAAGAAGATCGTGTTCTCCGGCGACATCGGCAACCGCAAGACCCCTATTATCCGCTCCCCCCAGCCCATCACCGAAGCGGATTACGTGGTCACGGAGAGTACCTACGGCGACCGGCTGCACAACGTGAAGGAAAAGCCCGACTACTCCGGCGAGCTGGCCCAGGTCATCGAGGAGACGCTGTCCAAGGGAGGCAACCTGATCATTCCCTCCTTCGCCGTGGGCCGCACTCAAGAACTGCTGTACTTCATCCGGCAGATCAAGGAACGGCACCTGGTGGGGTGCGACCCCGATTTCCAGGTGTATGTGGACTCCCCTCTGGCGGGGGCGGCCACAGAGATCTTCTCCGGCGACCTGACCGGCTACCTGGACGAGGATGCCATTGAAAACCTGCGGGGCGGGGCGCTGTTCCGCTTCCCCGGGCTGAACATCACCGAGAGCACCGACGAGTCCCGAGGGCTGAATTTGGATCCCCGGCCCAAGGTCATCATATCCGCCTCCGGCATGTGCGACGCCGGCCGCATCCGCCACCACTTGAAGCACAACCTATGGCGGCCTGAGTCCACCATCCTGTTCGTGGGCTACCAGGCGGATGGCTCCCTGGGCAGGCGCATTCTGGACGGAGCCCAGCACGTGAGGCTGTTCGGCGAGGAAATCGCCGTCCGGGCGCGGATCGTCCGCTTCCACGGGCTCAGCTCCCACGCCGACCGGGACGGGCTGGTGCGGTGGATCAGCCACTACACCCCCAAGCCTCAGCAGGTGTTCGTGGTTCACGGCGACGAGCGGGCCGCGGATAACTACACCCAGACCCTCACCGAGCTGGGCTTTTCCGCCCACGCGCCCAACTATGAGGAGGTCTACGATCTGCTGGAAAACCGCATGATATCTCCGGGCATCGTGCTGGAGCCCAAGGCGCCCGCCCCCGTGGACGCCGGTTCCCCCGCCTGGCGTCGGCTGGAGGACGTGGGCCGGAAGCTCATGGACGTCATCGCCCACAACAAGGGCGGCGCCAACAAGGATCTGGCCAAATTCGAGAAGCAGATCCTGGCGCTCATCGAGAAGTGGGACAGATAACCTGTCCAGAACACCAAAACGGCTGGCCGCAATTGCGGTCAGCCGTTTTATCATGATAGTCAGTCCGCTTCGTGCCCCTGGGCGGCGATCACGTCCACCACCCGCTGGGCCAGGCTCTGGCACTGGCTCTTTGACTGAGCCTCGACCATCACCCGCACCAGCGGCTCGGTGCCGGACTCCCGCACCAGAATACGGCCCGTGTCGCCCAGCTCATCAGCCACGGCCTTCACCGCCGCCTGCACCGCCGGGTCGTCCTGAGCGGTTTTCTTGTCCTTCACCCGCACATTGATGAGCACCTGGGGATAAATGGTCACCGGCTCGGCCAGACGGCTCAGCGTCTCCTTCTTGGCCATCATCACTTCCATGATCTTCAGGGACGTCAGAATTCCGTCCCCCGTCCGGGCATACTTGGAGAAGATGATGTGTCCCGACTGCTCGCCGCCGATGCGGTGACCCCCGTGCACCATCTCCTCGTACACGTATTTATCGCCCACAGCGGTTTTGGCGTAGTCGATGCCTGCCTTGTCCAGCGCTTTGTACAGCCCGAAGTTGGACATGACGGTGGTCACCACTGTGTTGGTCAGCAGCTTCCCCCGCTCCTTCATGTACAGGCCGTACAGGTACATGATCTGGTCGCCGTTGACCACGTTCCCCTTCTCGTCTACGGCAAGGCAGCGATCCGCGTCGCCGTCGAAGGCGAAGCCCGCGTCACAGCCGTTCTCCACCACGTATTTCCGCAGGCCGTCAATGTGGGTGGAGCCCGCGTCCAGGTTGATGTTCAGCCCGTCCGGGTGGTCATTGATGACCCGCACGTCCGCCCCCAGGGAGCGAAACACGTTGGGCGCGATGGACCAGGCGGAACCGTTGGCGCAGTCCAGGGCAATTTTCTTCCCCCGGAAGGAGTACACCGCCAGCGAGATCAGGTAGCCCATATAGCGGTTGCGCCCCGCGGCGTGATCCACAATGCTGCCCACGGCCTCGCCTGTGGCGAAGGGCAACCTGTTCACCGGGTTGCCGTCCACCTCCAGATGGCCGTCCAGGTAGTCCTCCACCAGCCGGATGGTTGCCTCGTCCATCTTCTCCCCTTCCCGATTGAGCAGCTTGATGCCGTTGTCATAGTAGGGGTTGTGGGAGGCGGAAATCATCACGCCGCAGTCAAACCCGTCCGTCCGGGTGACGTAGGACACGGAGGGGGTGGTGGTGACGTGAAGCAGATACACATCCGCCCCGGAGGCGGCCATGCCCGCGCTGATGGCGTACTCCAGCACGTAGCTGGAGCGCCGGGTGTCCTTGCCCACCACGACGCGGGCCTTATTGCCCCCCCGGCCATAGTACCAGCCCAGAAACCGGCCCACCTCGTAGGCATGATCGGCGGTGAGCTCCACATTTGCTTTGCCGCGGAAGCCGTCGGTGCCGAAATATTTACCCATAATTCAATCTTCCTTTCCCTTGGGGACGATGACCCCGCCTGTCTTATAGATGCTGTCCGCCGGGATGACCCCTCGGACGCAGGACACGGGATAGACGTTGCTGTGGGGGCCGATGACGGTGCCCGGATTGAGCACGCTGTTGCAGCCCACCTCCACGAAGTCGCCCAGCATCGCGCCGAACTTCTTGCGGCCCGTCTCGATGGCCTCGCCCTCGTTTTTCACCACCACCAGCGTCTTGTCGGACTTCACATTGGAGGTGATGGAGCCCGCTCCCATGTGGCTCTTGTAGCCCAGGATGGAGTCGCCCACGTAGTTGTAGTGGGGGGTCTGGACATTGTCAAACAGGATGACGTTTTTCAGCTCCACCGAGTTGCCCACCACGCAGTTTGCTCCCACCAGGGCGGAGCCCCGGATGAAGGCGCAGTGGCGCACCTCGGTGTCCGGCCCGATGATGCAGGGCGCGCCCAGGAAGGCGGTGGGAGCCACCTGGGCCGTCTTATGCACCCATACCTGGGGAGCGCGCTCTTCATAATCCTCCCCCAGCCCAGGGCCCAAGGACAAAATCAAATCCTTGATGCCGTCCAGCGCCTGCCAGGGGTATTGAAATCGGGCCAGATAGTCCCCCGCCAGGGTGTGGCTCAGGTCAAACAGCCCGTTTATCTCCAAATTCATACTCAAAGCCTCCTATTGCTTCTTGCGGCCTATACAATACACAACGAGCAGCGCCAAAAAGCTGACGCCGAACACAGCCGTGCAGACAATCTTCCAGACCTCCACTTTGTTCGCGTTTGCCATATCGACCACGCACAGCAAGACCCAAAGGGCCGCGCACACCCCGTACATCACCACAAAGGGCAGCGGCAGGTAGATGGGCTTCTTTTTCTTACTCATAAAAACCTCCTTATTTTTCCTTTTTGCGCCCGATAAAAAATCCGCAAAGCTGCGCCGCGAAAGCGGCGCTCCAAACAACAGCGAGGGCGATATCCCAGCCGTCAATGGAACCCGGCGTTCGGTACATAAAATCCTTCACGCAGTTAGCAATCCAGCCCACCGCACAGAGCCCGTATATGACAGCCATGATTAAATTGAACCTATCCCTTTTCACGTAGTTCACCTCATTTTTTGTTGGGGACACGCTTCACCAGCACCCCGGACACAACGCCGATCAGCACCCCGGCCACCGTCCCGGAGATCCACAGCACCGGGAGATACCACGCCAGCCGGGATGTCTCCAGCATCGCCATGGCCACCAGAATCTGCCCCGCGTTGTGGGCCACGCCCCCCGCTACGCTGACGCCTACCGAGGAAAACTTCCCCGTCCTCCACAGCAATCCCATGACTATGAGACTTAACATGGCCCCCGCCGCGCTGTAGGCCAGGCTGGCCCCGTTGCCAAACAGCAGGGCCACCAGCGCTACCCGCACCAGCGAGATGACGCAGGCATCCCTCCAGCTCAGCCGGTACAGCGCGAACACGACAGCCAAATTGGGCAGGCCCAGCTTCACCCCCGGCACGCCCAGGGGCGGCAGGAGGGACTCCAGGTAGGACAGCACCAGGGCCAGGGCGGTGATCAGCCCATACTGGGCGACTTTTGACGCTTTCATGCTCCACCCCTTACTTGGCCGTCGCGTCCACATCATTCGCCTGTCCGCCCTCCACCGTGACCACCAATTTATGCGGCAGGCAGACGATGGACTCTCCAGCGTACCGGACGGCCCCCTGGTTGACGCAGATCTGATCCGGGCAGGACGCCTCCACCACCCGGGCCGTACCATTCTCAATCACCAAGGTATTGGTATGCTCCCCTTCCCCCAATGCAACCTGGGTATCCTCGCTCAAAGGCAGCTCCATGAGCAGCTCCCCATCCACCCGGACGGACACATATCCCCCGGCCTGCCGGGTAGCGTACAGGAACAGGGCCAGCGCCCCGCCCAGAATGAGCAGGCCGGCAACAAGCAAAACGTCGTTTCGATGGGTTTTCAGCCAGTTCACCGAACCCGTGTCCTCCTTTTTTCAGAGCCTCTGTCCATCTTCGGAAACAACCCCGCCGGAGATGGACACAACCTCTCAAACCGCAACAGAGGGAAAGCCCTCCCGGCCTTCCCTCGTTGCGGTTAAGGTATCTTTTGTCAGCCGTTGACCACGGTGGCGTTGCTGATATTCAGCGCCACCAGGCACCCGGCCTTACACACCTCGATGCACTTGCCGCAGCCGTCGCACTTGGCATAGTCGATGCTCGCCAGGTTGTCGGTGACGGTGATGGCCCCGTTGTGGCAGTTCTTCTCGCACAGACGGCAGCCGATGCAGCCCACGGAGCAGCTCTTGCGGGTGCCCGCGCCCTTCTGGTGGCTGTTGCAGTCCACCACCATATGGGCGTCGGCGGGACGGATGGCGATGACGCCGTTGGGGCAGGTCTTGGCGCACAGGCCACAGCCGATGCAGACGGTGGTGTCCACCCGGGCCAGCCCGCCATTGATGTGGATGGCCCCCACGGGGCACACCTGGGCGCAGTCGCCCAGGCCGATGCAGCCGTAGACACACTTGCCCGTGCCGCCGAACAGCAGCTTGGCGGCGGCGCAGCTCTCCAGGCCCTTGTAGTCCATCTTCACGGAGGTGGCCTCACAGGTGCCGGAGCAGCGCACTTCCGCCACCTGCTTGGCAACGTCGCCGGCCTCGCGGCCCAGCACCTTGCCGATGTTGGCGGAGGCGGTGGCCCCGCCGGGGACGCACAGGCTGACGGACAGGTCGGGATCCTCCACCAGGGCGGCGGCGTAGCCGTCGCACCCGGCGAAGCCGCAGGCGCCGCAGTTGGCGCCGGGCAGGCACTCACGCACCATAGGGATGCGCTCGTCCACTTCCACGGCCATGAACTTGGAGGCGATGGTCAGCATCACGGCGCACAGCAGGCCGATGACGCCCACGACCACCACAGCGATTACGATAGTTACAGGATCCATATTACGCTTCCCTCCTTAAACGCCCAGCAGGTTATCCACGATGCCGGCAAAGCCCATGAAGGACACGGACACGATGGCCGCGGAGATCAGGGTGATGGGCATACCCTTGAAGCACTCGGGGCACTTGCACTTGTCCACCTTGCTGCGCACACCGGCAAACAGCACCATGGCCAGCAGGAAGCCCAGGCCGGAGCCCAGGGAGTTGAACATGGCCTGGACGAAGCCGCCGCCGAAGCTGGCCTTCTCCACCAGGTAGTTGTCGATGTTGCTGATGCACACGCCCAGCACGGCGCAGTTGGTGGTGATGAGGGGCAGGTACACGCCCAGGGAGGCATGGAGCGCGGGGATGTACTTCTTGAGGATGATCTCCACCAGCTGCACCAGGGCGGCGATGACCAGGATGAATACGATGGTCTGGAGATAGCCCAACCCCAGGCTGTTGAGCACGAAGTACTGGATGGGATAGGTGACGGCGGTGGCCAGCAGCATGACGAAGATGACGGCCACGCTCATGCCGGCGGCCTGATCCAGCTTCTTGGACACGCCCAGGAAGGGGCAGATGCCCAGGAACTGGGCCAGCACGTAGTTGTTCACCAGCACCGCCGACATGACGATGGAAACCAGGATTTTGAATTCGTTCATTTCGCGGCAGCCTCCCTCTTCTCAGCGCAGTTCTGCCCGTTGCACGCGGCGGCGCTGGGGCAGCCCTCACAGCTGAAGTCTTTTCTCTTGATGGCCTTGCCGTTGCTGGCCTTGTTGATGATGGCGATCAGGATGCCGAAGATGGCGAAGCCGCCGGGAGCCATGG
>JAAVHT010000038.1 GCA_014799565.1 Clostridiales bacterium | reverse complement strand
ACCCCTTATATCACCGGCGCGAGGGCGCTGTTCTACGACTGGGCGCGGGGTGGAGACAGGCCCCATCCGGCCTCCGGCTTTGGCGGAGGGCAGGACGGCTGGGGACAGCCCGCCGATTACACCCGAACGACCGGCCCCAACTCCGGTATGGGCATCGGCCCCGGCGCCCAGAACGGCGGAGGCGCGCCCAGGCCCCCGAAGCCCCCCAAAGATGACCCCTGGAATTGAGTAAACTGACCTGGCAGTCGAGGACCGTCATTCGCCGAAGGGACGTCATTCGGCTTTGCCGAACGACTGTCCCGGCAGCCTTCCGGCTGCCCGGCGAACGACCGGTCCGGCGGTCTGCCGACCGCCTGCCCCCGCTTTTACTTTGAAAAGGAGCGATAAATCCATGGACAAATTGCAGATGAAAACCCCTCTGGTGGAGATGGACGGCGACGAGATGACCCGCATTCTCTGGCAGCAGATCAAAGAGGAACTGCTGGAGCCGTTCATTGATCTGAAAACGGAATACTATGACCTGGGCCTGCCCCACCGGGAGGAGACGGGCGACCAGGTGACCATCGACGCCGCCGAGGCCAACAAAAAGTATGGCGTGGCCGTCAAGTGCGCCACCATTACACCCAATGCCCAGCGGGTGGAGGAGTACAAGCTGTCCCAGATGTGGAGATCCCCCAACGGCACCATCCGTGCCATTCTGGACGGCACCGTGTTCCGCTCCCCCATCATGGTGAAGGGGTTAAACCCGGTGGTGAAGAACTGGCAGCACCCCATCACCATCGCCCGCCACGCCTTCGGCGACGTGTACAAGGCCTCGGAGTACAAGGTTCCCGGCCCCGGCACGGCGGAGTTGGTGTTTACCGGCGCTGACGGGCAGGAGACCCGCCAGACCATCCATCAGTTTGACGGCCCCGGCGTGCTCCAGGGGCAGTTCAACGTGAACGCCTCCATCACCTCCTTCGCCCACTCCTGCTTCCAGTACGCCCTGGACACCAAGCAAGACCTGTGGTTCTCCACCAAGGACACCATCTCCAAGCAGTACGACCACACCTTTAAGGATGTGTTCGCCGAGGTATACGAGGCGGAATACGCGGAGAAATTTAAACAGGCTGGGATCACCTACTTCTACACCCTCATTGACGACGCGGTGGCTCGGGTCATCCGCTCCAAAGGCGGCTTCATCTGGGCCTGCAAGAACTACGACGGCGACGTGATGAGCGACATGGTGTCCACCGCCTTCGGCTCCCTGGCCATGATGACCTCCGTGCTGGTGTCCCCCGACGGAAATTATGAGTACGAGGCCGCCCACGGCACCGTCACCCAGCACTACTACCGCCACCTGAAGGGGGAGCAGGTGTCCACCAACCCCATGGCCACCATTTTTGCCTGGACGGGGGCCCTGGCCAAGCGGGGCGAGCTGGACAACCTGCCCGAGCTGACCGCCTTCGCCAAAAAGCTGGAGCAGGCCGCCATCGACACCATCGAGAGCGGCATCATGACCGGCGACCTGGTGGGCCTGTGGGAAGGGGAGGCCAAGGCCCAGAAGGTGACCGGGCTGGAGTTCCTCCGGGCCATCCGGGAAAGGCTGTAAGCTGCTTTTTCTTGAAAGAAAAAGTAACCAAAAAGAACTTTAATTCGCTGACTACCAGCGTAATAATCTGCAAAATTTCCGCCCGGCAACAAAAATCGTCAAAAGGAAGGACGATATGATATATTTCTTGACCAGCAGCCCTTGCCTGCCCGATTCGCCGGCGCTGAACCCGGCCAACGGCTTTGTGGACGAGCTGCGAAAGGCCCTGCCTGGGCAGTGTTCCGCGCTGTTCATCTGCTCTGACCCGGATCAGCCCTCCCTCACCTATGGCTTCGCGGAGGATATGCAGGACAGCTTCGCTGAGATCGGCGTGACGCTCACCGATGTGACAGTGCTGGAGCGGGAAAACCAGGATCGGTGCGAGGAGCTGATCGCCAACGCTGGGCTGATCTTCCTGGTGGGCGGCCATGTGCCCACCCAGAACGCGTTTTTCCAGGACATCGCTCTGCGGGAGTGCTTGCAGGACTGGGATGGCGTGGTGATCGGCGTCAGCGCAGGCAGCATGAACTCCGCCGACGCGGTCTACGCCCAGCCGGAGGAACCTGGGGAGGCCATCGACCCGGATTACCAGCGGTGGCTCTCAGGGCTAGGGCTGACCAAACTGATGACGATCCCGCACTACAACCAGGACAAGGATTGGATGCTGGACGGGATGCGGCTCTATGAGGACATCACCTATGCCGACAGCATGGGCCATAAGTTTTACGTCCTGGTGGACGGCAGCTTCCTCCTGGGCCGGGATGGCCGGGAGGAGCTGCGGGGAGAGGCGTATCTCATCGAAAATGGTGCGCTCACCCAGATCAGCCGGGAAAGCGATATCATAACCTTATAAAAAGGCGGCCCCATGGCGTTGAAGCCGTGGGGCCGCCTTTTTTGTGTGCTTAGGCGCTGGGTCAGGCGCGGCTTTCCCGAGCCCGGTTGTCCTCGGTGCGGAACAGCAGGGTGAGGCACCAGACGGCGGCCAGCGCGATCACCACGTAGANGATGCGGGCCAGCCAGGTGTCGGAGCCGCCGAACAGGAACGCCACCAGGTCNAGGCGGAACAGCCCGACGCAGCCCCAGTTCAGGCCGCCGANGATNGCCAGCGNCAGNGCGATNTTATCCAGAAACACGGTACAAAACCTCCTTTAACCGGGGCGGCCGCATAGGCAGACAGCCCGGTTTTATGGTTACGAGGGTAGTTTGCNCCGNGTTTNTGACGCTATGCTGGAAATTTTTTNNAATGACAANNGACTGGGCTCATTCCGCCGTCACGGTTTGGCTGGTGGGGATGACGCACACATAGCTNACACCCCGGCCCAGAGCCAGGGGCTGGCCGTCCTCGGTGAAGTAGCGCAGCTGCTCGTCCGCGCNGCCCTTCTCCCAGGTGATGGGGATCATCTTGCCGCCGCAGGCAAACCAGCCCTTGCCGGAGGNCAGATCCACCTTCACCCGTCCGGCNTTGTCCACCACNGTATAGGTGGTCTGGAGCGCCAGCAGATTGGTGACCGCCACCTGGCTTCCGTCGTTGCCGTCGATGTAGGCTTCGCCGTANTCNTCCACCANATAGAGGCCGGTGTCCCCGTCATAGCGGAANACNGTGGNCTTAGAGCTGGAGNAGGGGACGCTGACGGTGAGGGCGCTGNNGCCGCCGGCGGGGGTGCCGTCNTTGGCAAAGGTCATNTCATAGACGTAGCCNNCCGNGTGNTNNTCCAGNTCCCGTGCGGCCAGCATGGCGGTAATGGCCTCGCCGGAGGTGAGCAGGGAGTGCTCANAGGCNTAGTAGTGGCCNNCCACCCGCTCCCGGTNCCGCCAGAACATTCCGGCGCTGGCGCTGGAGTAGTAGCCGTTGACGCCGTCCACGGTGAACAGGCCCAGNCNGTTNTTNGTNTCATAGAACTCCGGGCTGGCNCCGGCGTGGATGTACACCGCGTCNTGCCCCTNGGCGACCTCCCAGTAGTACTGCCGGGCGGAGCGCACCGAGCCGANGAGNCCNAGGCCCTCNGGCTCCAGATANACCGCCAGCATCCGGGTGATGCCGCCCTCGGCCAGCATCTCGTAGATGATGTCCGCCTGGCTGTTGCCCTGCTGGGGCTGGGCGGCCTTCANATTGTTGAGCATNACGGCCACCGGGCGCTTCTGGGACAGATCNTCCTCNCAGGGCAGNCCGGTGAGGGGGTGATAGAAGGCGGGNTCCGGCGTGGGGGTGGGCGTAGGNTCCGGTGTATTNGGGGCGTCAGAGANGATGANAGGGACGGACTCGGTGGGGTCGGCGGTGGGCTCNGGTTTCTCNCTTCCGCAGCCGGCGGACAGCAGGAGCAGCAGCGCGCAGAACAGGCAGGTGATTCGCTTCATGGACGGGTACCTCCTCTTAAANCACGCCCGCCGGNGGCGGGCAGACATAGATANGTNGTATTATACCAATTTTGTCGAAGCTTGTAAATGGACAATTGGGGGCGCGGANAAAGNGCTTGNCATTCNNTTNNGGNTNTGNTATAATGNCCNNAAAATGGACAGAAAGGAAGAGACATATGCAAACCATCCAATATACCCCCAGAGGCGTGTGCTCCCAGAGAATGGAGATCGACGTGGAGGACGGCGTCATTCAGGAGGTGCGGGTGCTGGGGGGCTGCAACGGCAACCTCAANGGCATCTCCTCCCTGCTGANGGGGATGAGCGTGGAGGAGGCCATTGCCCGNATGGANGGCATCCGCTGCGGCATGAAGCCCACNTCCTGCCCGGATCAGCTGGCNCGCGCGCTGAAGTCCGCCCAANTAAATTAAGGTATANGGAAACACCCCGCGTCCATGGACGCGGGGTGTTTTTTGAATATTCTTCCGGAAGCGGAAACCATTGCGGCGCCTGAAAAGGCAGCCAGAGAACTCCTCCGCCAAGAGGGGGGAGTCTTTTGGAACATCCTCTCTGGGGTGGAAACCATTGTGGCTTGCCGAACAGTTACAAAACAGTTACAATATGCCCATACCAACCCCAAGGAGTGACAGAGCATGAAAATCAAACGAGCTATTCTGGGGCTGGCGCTGGCGGCGGCGCTGGTCCTGCCCGCCTCGGCGGCGGACGTGCTGTCCGTCAACGGGCAAAACCTATGGACTCAGGCCAAGGCCCGTCTGGTGGGGAACACCACCTACGTGTCCCTGCGCACCGTGGCCGGAGTGCTGGCGCCGGACGCCGACGTCACCTGGGAAAGCGGCTCGGCCTGGGTGCGGGGAGAGGGGCTGACCCTTTCCGCCAAGCCNGGAGAGCAGTGGCTGACGGTGAATGNCCGGGCGCTGTACATACCCCAGGGCGTNCNNCTGGAGGGCGGCACCACCCTGGTGCCCATTCGGGTGCTGGCCCAGGCGCTGGGCGGCCGGGTGGACTGGAGCGCCCGGNNCGGCGTGACCCTCACCCCGGGGACGGGGCGATCCGGGCCTGCGCCCTACACGGAGGAGGANCTGTACTGGATGGCCCGCATCATCTCCGCCGAGAGCCNGGGNGAGCCGCTGCTGGGCAAGCTGGCGGTGGGCACGGTGGTGCTCAACCGGGTGGCCAGTGANGAGTTCCCCGACACCATCTACGACGTNATCTTCGACCGCAAGTGGGGCGTGCAGTTNACCCCGGTGGCCAACGGCACCGTGTANAACGAGCCCACCCAGGAGAGCGTNNTGGCNGCCAAGCTGGTGCTGGACGGAGCCAGGGCGGCGGGGGACAGNTTGTACTTCNTNGCCCCNAATNTGACAANNAACCACTGGNTNATGGAAAATCAGACCTATGTGACCACCATTGGATGCCANTGGTTCTACCGNTGANCGATCCAAAAAATTCCAATCATATTTTGGAGAAATTGGTCAAAACTGTATAATATGTACAATAGCCGAACCTCTTAATNCAAGAGGTTCGGCTATTTTGCTGAATCNNAAAGGTTGCAAAANGGTTTTGAATAAGTTACAATNTGGTTACAATTTGAGAACAAATTGTAATGAGGAGAGATTTCATGTCTATGAAAAAACGAGNTGCCAGCNTTTTGCTGGCCGTCCTCACTGTCGNNAGCCTGATTNNGCCGGCTCTGGCCGCGGATGCAGATGAGATCCTCGATGANGTTNTTGAGGAGATTCCTGAGGAAGCTCCGGAAATNGAGGAAGAAATAGACAGCACCATCCTGCTNGATGGNGAGCCCGTCCCCACCATGGAGTTCGAAATGCGGGACGGCGTGTGCTATGTGACAGTGAGCTCCTTCGTGTCCGCGNTGGACGCGGAGGCNATGGTGGATGAAAGNGACGGAGNGGTCTCNGTCAATGCCTCCACCGTTACCCAGGTCGTGGCGGTNGATACCGACGGCGATGGGATCGAGGANGCCGCCAATGTGTTGACCGCTGATNTGGCCCTCTTTGCCATCGCGGGCGCGTCCTACTTTACGGCCAATGGCCGCTACCTCTATGCCGNCGGCGGCACCATTCTCCTGAACGGCCGGGTGGCGGTGCCCGTGCGGCTGCTGGCNCAGGTGTTCAATCTCACCGTGGACTATGACGCCGTGACGGGNCAGGTTNTGCTGGCGCACCAGGAGGGTGCNGAGCCCTATCTGGCGTCCGGGCAGGATATGTACGACAGNGAGACCGTCGTGTGGCTTGCCCGCATCATCCANGCNGAGAGCGGCAACCAGTCCCTGGAGGGCAAGATCGCCGTGGGCAACGTGGTGATGAACCGGGTGNNCAANCCCCAGTTCCCCAACACGCTGTACGANGTGCTGTTCCAGGCAAACCAGTTCAGCCCCGCTTCCAGCGGCTCGATCTACAAGGAGCCTAACTGGGAGTCCAAGGTGGCGGCCATGCTGGTGCTGGAGGGNGTCCAGGTGGTGCCCGAGGCGCTGTTCTTCAACGCGGCGGGAGCCAGGAGCTACGCCTACAAGCACCGCACGTACGTGACCACCATNGGGGCCCACGATTTTTACAGGTAAATAACAAAAAAGACCGCGGCGGCCGCAGGGCCCGCCGTGGTCTTTTTGTTTTTTGGNGCCNCTGAAAAACTGACAAAATGGNNNCCTTTGGTATATANTTACTCGNAAAATGGTGCTGGAGACGGTTTTTTCGTGGAAAATTTCAGAAAAAATTCAGGAAAATAGTTGCTTTACGGGNGGAAAATGGGTATAATATTTGTGGAANGNTATGCGTATTTTGGAGGTGAGGGATTGTTTCAGGTTGGCGACAAGGTGGTTCACCCCATGCATGGGGCGGGCGTGATCGACTCCATCGTGCAGCGCAAGGTGGCGGGGCAGGTGCAGGAATATTACCAGCTCAAGCTTTCCGTGGGCAATATGGTGGTCATGGTGCCCACGGACAACACCGGGGGGATCGGGATGCGTCCGGTGGTGTCCGGCGCGAAGGCGGAGGAGCTGATGACCGCCATGGAAGGCATCGAGGTGGATATGACCCAGAACTGGAACCGCCGGTACCGGGAGAATCTGGAGCGGCTGAAGAGCGGCGATCTGTTGGAAGTGGCCCGGGTGGTCAAGGGCCTGCGCCAGCGGGAGAGCCAGCGGGGGCTGTCCAACGGGGAGCGCAAGATGCTCCACACGGCCAAGCAGATCCTCATCTCCGAGCTGGTGCTGGCCCAGAGCCTGCCCTATGAGACGGTGGAGAGCAGCGTGGACAGTGTTCTGAGCCATTGATGGAACAAGACGGGTTGTAAGCGAGAGGGGCCGAAAGGCTCCTTTTTGCGCAGAAGGAGCAAGGGGCCCCGCCGGAGCTCAGCCGTTAGGCGGGTCCGGTGGGGAGAGGACGAGCAACGGAATGGAACGGATGCCCGCCGGGAGGCGGGCGCAGTGGAAAGGAGTTTGTGAGGACGACATGGGTCTTTTCCGCAGACGGAAAAAAGAGGCCGGCCCTGCCTGCTCGGTGGTGGTGGTGGCCGCGGGTGCTTCCACCCGAATGGGCTTTGACAAGGTGCTGGCCGAGGTGGGCGGCGTGCCGGTGATCGTACGCTGTCTGGAGGCGTTCCAGCAGGCTCCCAGCATCACAGAGGTGGTGGTGGTCACCCGGACGGATCTGGTGCCGGATGTGGCCCGGCTGTGCCAGGAGTTCGGGCTGACCAAGGTGACAAAGGTGATCCGGGGTGGGGAGAACCGCACCCAGTCCGCCCGGATGGGCACGCTGGAGTGCGGCAAGAAGGCCAAGCTCATCGCCATCCACGACGGAGCCAGGCCCTTTGTCACCGTTCAGGTCGTCGAGGACGCCATTGCTCAGGCGGCGGTAAATGGCGCGGCGGCCCCCGCCGTACCGGTGAAGGATACGGTGAAGGAGGCCCACGGCGGCATTGTGGAGCGGACGCTGGAGCGGGAGAGCCTGTACGCCATCCAAACGCCCCAGGTGTTTGACGGCGATCTGATCCGGGCGGCGCTGCAAAAGGCGCTGGACGACGGCGCTCAGCTCACCGACGACTGCGCCGCCGTGGAGCGGATGGGGATGAAGGTGGTGCTCACCGCCGGAGACGAGCGGAACATCAAGCTCACCACCCCCACCGATCTGCTCATCGGTGAGGCGCTTGTGGGGGAGGCGGTCTCCCTATGAGGATCGGACACGGCTACGACGTACACCGGTTGGTAGAGGGGCGTAAGCTGATTCTGGGCGGGGTGGAGATTGCCTATGAGCGTGGGCTGCTGGGCCACTCCGACGCGGATGTGCTGACTCACGCTGTCATGGATGCCCTGCTGGGGGCGGCGGCGCTGGGGGACATCGGAAAGCTCTTCCCGGACAGCGACCCCGCCTACGAGGGGGCGGACAGCCTGGCTCTGCTGAAACGGGTGGCAGAAGTGCTGGATGAAAACGGGTACAAAATCGGCAACGTGGACGCCACCGTGCTGGCCCAGCGACCCAAGCTGGCCCCCCACATTCCCGCCATGCGGGAGAAGCTGGCCGCCGCCATGGGGGTGGATCCCGGACGGGTCAGCGTGAAGGCCACCACGGAGGAAGGCCTGGGCTTTACCGGAACGGGGGAGGGCATGGCCGCTCACGCTGTGGCGCTGATCGAAGAAAAATAAATGTTGTCACGCTGCGCCTGTTCGCGACGCGGCTCTAAGCCCTCCGACTTCGAGGAAAACCGCTCTGGGGCCTACGGCCCCGCCTCGGTTTTCCTCTGCGCTCCGGTCTTAGCCCGCCGTGGGCCGCGCTTTGCGCGGCTTAGGCCTATATGGCCGCTTTGCGGCCTAACGGCTGCTCACGACGGCTCCGCGCTTCTTTTTCACAAGCGCTCCTCCCAAGGCATATGATGTCCTTGAGAGGAGCGTTTGTCGTTCCTCAAGAAACAGGGGAAAGGAATGGTGGGCCCATGGTCTATTATCTCATTATCTGCCGCTCGCTCACCTATGCCCAGCGCACTGCCCAGGTGCTGGAGCGGGTGGGCATCTCCGGCTCCGTCCAGCGCTCGCCCAAGCTCATCTCCAAGGAGGGCTGCGGCTACTGTGTGCGCATTCCGGAGCGGCGGCTGACCGACGCGCTCACGGTGCTGCGCCGGGAGGGCATGGCCCCCAAGCAGGTGTTCCTCCAGACGGCGGAGGGGGAGTACAGTGAGGTGAAGCCATGATCTATTTCGACAGCGCCGCCACCACGCTGGAAAAGCCCCGGGAGGTTCCTCGGGCCTCCGCCTGGGCGATGACCCACCTGGCCAGTCCCGGCCGGGGGGGCCACGCCCCAGGCATGGGGGCGGCGGATCTGATGTACCAGATGCGGGAGCAGGCGGCCCGGCTCTTTCATGTGGGCGACCCGGAACAGGTGGTGCTTACCTATAACGCCACCCACGCACTGAACGTGGCCATCCGCTCACTGGTGAGGCCCGGAGGGACGGCGGTCATCTCCGGCTATGAACACAACGCCGTCACGCGGCCCCTTTACGCCATTCCCGGCGTGAAGGTACGGGTGGCGGCGGGGCCGCTGTTTGACAGCGACGGGGTGTTCGCTGCCTTTGAGCAGGCGGTCACGCCGGAGGTGGACGCGGTGGTGTGCAATCATGTGTCCAACGTGTTCGGATTCATCCAGCCGGTGGACCGCATTGCCCAGCTGTGCAGGGAGCGGGGCGTGCCCCTCATCGTGGACGCGTCCCAGTCCGCCGGCACGCTGAACGTGGATCTGGAGGGCTGGGGGGCGGCGTTTGTGGCCATGCCGGGGCACAAAGGGCTCTATGGGCCCCAGGGCACCGGGCTGCTGCTGTGCGGCGGGGAGGCCCAGCCTCTGCTCTACGGCGGGACGGGGAGCCTTTCGATGAAACAGGATATGCCCGACTTCCTGCCCGACCGGCTGGAGGCGGGCACCCACAACGTGTGCGGCGCGGCGGGTCTGCTGGCGGGGATGAAGTTCGTCAGCCGGACGGGTGCTGCCCGCATCCACCGCCACGAGCGGGAGCTGGCCGGGCGCATGATGGATCGGCTGGAGCGCGTACCTGGGGTGACGGTGTTCCGGGGGGACAGCCAGAGCGGCCTGTGCTCCATCGTCCTGGACGGCATGGACTGCGAGAAGGCGGGCGAGGAGTTAGCGAAGCGGGACATCGCGGTGCGCGCCGGCCTGCACTGCGCCCCGCTGGCCCACCGGACGGCTGGGACCCAGGACACCGGCACCATCCGGTTCAGCTTCTCCGCCTTCAACCGTCCGGATCAGGTGGATCGGGCGGCGGCAGTGATCCGGGAATTGGCCGGAACGGCGAAAAAATGAGCGCAAGGGCGCGGCATGAGCCGCGCCCTTGCGCTTTATGGCAGGTTTCTTCTCATGAATTTTCTCTGAATTCTCCCCGATTCACTTGCCAACCTCAGCCGGATGGGATATAATGCTTAAAATGCCGTAGTGCGGCAATGGTTTGTCACGCACATTTTTCGGTGTGGGAAGGAGTGGCGCATATGGACGCGATTTTGCAGACGATACGGCTGGCGCCGGAATACCTCAGACTCATCGGCCTCACCGATATTCTGGATATGGCCATCATCGCCTTTGGCATCTATCACCTGTTCCGCTTTGTGCGCCGCAGCCGATCCGGTCAGGTGGTCAAGGCCATCGCCTTCATCGTGGTGGCCATGGCACTGGCCAACCTGTTTCATCTGCGGGTCATCCGCACGGTGCTGAATAACGCGGTGGAGCTGGGCGTCATCGCCCTCATCATCCTGTTTCAGCCGGAGCTGCGCCGCTTTTTGGAGCAGATGGGCAGCGGCAAGATCAAGGAGCTGTTCGTGGCGGAGAGCTACAGCAATGACCTGGAGACCGCCGTCAAGGAGACGGTGGAGGCCTACGCTCCCCTGTCCCGGGACAAGGTGGGAGCGCTGATGGTGTTTGAGCGGCGCACTCTGCTGGACGACGTGCTCAAGACCGGCACTACCCTGGACTGCCAGGTATCCGCCGAGCTTTTAAAGAATCTCTTTTGGAATAAGGCCCCCCTCCACGATGGGGCGGTGGTTGTGCGCAATGGGCGCATCGTGGGAGCGGGCTGTATGCTCCCCCTGTCCGGCAACGTGAACCTGAGCCGTGATCTGGGTATGCGCCATCGGGCCGGTATTGGTATCAGCGAGAACTCGGACGCGGTGGTGGCCATTGTGTCCGAGGAGACGGGGTCTATCTCGGTGGCCATCAACGGGATGCTCAAGCGACACCTGTCGCCGGAGACGCTGGAGCAGCTGCTCCGCCGGGAGCTGATGCCCAGGGCGGATGAGGAGAGCAAGCCCTCCGCCGCCGCCCGGCTGTCCAACGTATTCAAGGGCAAAAAGGGAGATAATTCCAATGGGAAAGAAGATTCTTGACAGCAAAATCCTATATATGGTTCTCTCCATCCTCATCTCCCTGTCCCTGTGGATCTGGGTGACCTCCCGGGATGAGAACAAGGAGACGCAGACCTTTAACCTGCCTGTCACCTTTGAGGGAGTGGATATTCTGGAGGATCGGGGGCTGATGATCGTCAGCCAAAACGTCACGGCAAACGTCAGGGTGCGGGCCACGCCTATGATATTGGCTACCTTGAGCAACAATCCGCCCCAGCTCATCGTCAACGTGTCCAGCATCAACTCGGAGGGCACCCACCGGGTGGCCTATTCTACCCGTCTGCCCAGCGGCAGCGGCATCAGTGAAAACGATGTGGAATACATCAGCGGGGGCGGCGGCACCGTGGTGAATGTAGAGGTGGCCCGATCCCTGCGCCGGGAGGGCATTGAGATCCGGGGCGAGTGGCAGGGCTCGACGGCGGAGGGCTATCTGGCCGGGGACAAGGACGACTTCCGGTTTGACCCGGGTACACTGACCATCAGCGGTCGGGCGGAGCTGGTCAACCAGGTGGCCTACGCCAAAGTCATCGTCACCGGGGAGGATTTGACGGAGTCGGTGGGGGATTACTTCCCCTTCCAGCTCATCGGCGCCAGCGGCGACCCGCTGGATCTGGACATCAGCTGTGACGTGGATACGATCTACACATCCTTCCCCATCCGGGCCACAGCGGAGATTCCCCTTGAGGTGAAGGTCACGCCTGGCGGCGGGCTGGGAGTGGACGATGTGGACATCCAGCTGGACACCGATTCCATCGTGGTAGCGGGCAGCCGGGAGGCGGTGGACGCCCTGGTAAATCTGGGGGCCATCACTGTGGCCAGCATCGACCTGGCCGCCCTGGAGGATGACGTGGCCGAAAACGGCGGCGAGCGAATCTGCCCCATCCCCCTCACCGATGAGTTGGAAAACGTCAGCGGCATCACCGAGGTGACGGTCACGCTGAAGATACGCAAACAGGTGGAAACCCGAGAATTTGAGGTAAGGGCCGACCGCATCAGCACCACCAATGTCCCCGAGGGCTGGCAGCCCAGCATCATTACTCAGGTGCTTAAGGTGAAGGTTCGGGGAACCGCGGCGCTGCTGGACGAGCTCACTGAGGAGAATATCTGGGCGGTGGTCAATCTGCAGGAGATCAACGTGGCCTCAGGGCAGCACACCGTGTCCGCCAGTATCTATCTGAACAGCGCCGGTTCCGAGGGGGACGTGGGTGTGGTGAACCCTGCCAGCTATACGGTGGTGGTTTCCCTGGCTCAGGACGGCTGAGCGGTGTTCGGTTACGTTCGCCCCGCCCTGGAGAGGCTGGATCAGGAGCGGCGGGACGCCTACCAGAGCGCCTACTGCGGCCTGTGCCACGCGCTGGGAAAGCGGCACGGCCCGCTGGCCCGACTGACCCTGCAGTATGATTTCACCTTCCTGACCATTCTGCTCACAGCGGGCGAGGGGGAGGGAGAGTGTGTCTGCCGCCGGTGCCCGGCCAATCCATTCCGAAAGCCTCGGGCCTGTCTGGCGGGGCGTCAAATGGATGCCGCCGCCGACCAGAGCGTCATCCTCACCTGGCACAAGCTGTCCGACGATGTGGACGACCATGGCTTTTTCACCGGCCTGCCCTATCGCTTTGTGCGGCGGCTGTTCCGGCGCTCATACCGCCGGGCGGCAAAGGCTCAGCCTGACTTTGACGCCCAGACCCGGGAGGGGCTGGTTCGCCTGCGGGCGCTGGAGGAGGCCGGCTCCCCGGAGCTGGATCGGGCGGCGGACGCCTTTGCCAGCATTCTGGCCTGCGCCGCCCAGGCCGTTCCCAAAGAGGGGGAGCGGCGGGCTCTGACTCAGCTGCTTTACCACCTGGGCCGGTGGGTGTACCTGATGGACGCCTGGGACGATCTGGACGACGACAAGAAAAAGGGCCGCTACAACCCTCTGGACGCCCGTTTTCGGGGACAGGCCCGGGAAAACCGGGAGTATCTGGAGGCCACCGTTACCCATTCCCTGCGGCTGGCGGGGAGCGCGGCCAGCCTGCTGGAGCTGGGCTCATGGACGCCCATTGTGGAAAATATACTCTACCTTGGCCTGCCGGCGGTGCAGAGCGCCGTGCTGGACGGCCGGTGGAAAGAAATGAGAAAGGGGAGGTGGAAGCCCCATGAAAGATCCCTACGAGGTGCTGGGCGTGAGCCCTGACGCCAGCGACGACGAGATCAAAAAGGCGTACCGGGAGTTGGCGCGAAAATATCACCCGGACAACTATCAGAACAACCCTCTGGCCGATCTGGCCGAGGAGAAGATGAAGGAGATCAACCAGGCCTATGACGCCGTCACCAAGGCCCGGTCTGGCGGCGGCTCCGCGTATGGGAGCGGAAGCGCCGCTCAGAGCGGGTACGGCTATGGCTACTCATACTCATCCGGCTCCGCCTACCAGCAGCAGCGGCAGAGCGGCGGGAGCGGCGTATACGCCCAGGCCCGGCAGGCCGTCAGCCGGGGGGATCTGGACGGGGCGGAGCAGCTCCTCCAAGGGGCGTCCCGGAATGGGGAATGGTACTTCCTCATGGGCTCCATTGCACACCGCCGGGGCTGGCTGGACGAGGCGCGGCAGAACTACCAGATCGCCGTCCAGATGGATCCCAACAACATGGAATACCGTCAGGCCTTCAGCATGATGCAGCGGGGCGGCTACGGCTACCAGCCGGACATGACGGGGGCCCAGTGCGACGGGATGGACTGCTGCACCGCCATGATGTGCATGAATTGTCTGTGCGGGGGCTGCCGCTGATATGAGAAGGAAAAGCAAGGCTGTCCAAGTGGCCTATCCAGCGGTTTTAGGTGCGTTGGCGGTGATTTTGGTATATCTGGCCTGTCTGGCCCCCACGGGCCAGTGGGGCATTGTGGCGGCCGCGGGGCTGCTGCCCGCCGCGGCGGTGATCTCGGTGGGGCTGAAGGCGGGCTTTTTGTGCTGGGCAGGGGCGGCTGTTCTGACCCTGCTGTTGGCGCCGGACAAATTCTGCGCTCTGCTGTTCGCCGCGCTGTTCGGGCTGTACCCCATGGTGAAGTCCCTGACGGAGGGGCTGCGGAAAAAGCCGGTGGAATACCTGCTGAAGCTGGCCTTTTTCAACGCCGCCTTCACGGTGCTGTACCTGACGATGGCGTCGGCCATGCTGGGCTCCCTGCCCGAGGCGCTGGGAAGCTCGGTGTGGGTGCTGTACCTGGCGGCGAATGTGGTCTTTTTGGCATATGATTACGGATTTGGCAGGCTGATTGCGGTGTATATCGCCCGGGTTCAGCGGGCAGTTCATTAGAAAGGCGGAGAGGGAACATGGTGAAAAGCATGACCGGCTATGGCCGGGGAGAGAAGACCTTTGAGGGCGTTCAAATCGTGGTGGAGCTGCGCTCGGTGAACAACCGGTACCTGGACTGTACGGTGAAGATGCCCAGGGCGTACATCTTCGCGGAGGACGCCATGAAGTCCAAGGTGCAGAGCGGCGTGGGCCGGGGCAAGGTGGACGTGTTCGTCACCATCACCCGCGACTGCGGGGATGAGGTCACCGTCACGGTGAACGAGGCGCTGGCCAAGAGCTACTTGGGGGCGTTCAAGCGCCTCCGGGAGCTGGGAGGGGGCAGCGTCAAGAAAAAGTTCGCCGCCGCCGAGCTGGCCCGGATTCCCGACGTGCTGACGGTGGAAAAGCGGGAAGAGGATCTGGACGAGATGAAGGAGCGGCTGCTCACCGTGCTGGGGCTGGCCATTGAGGACTTCAATATCATGCGGGCCCGTGAGGGCCAGCGCCTGATGGATGACATCCTGGGCCGGGCGGACGCTATCGAGCGCCTGCTGGGTGAGGTGGAGGAGCGCTCCCCGCAGACTGTGTCCGATTACCGTGCCCGGCTGGAGGCCAAGATGCGTGAGGTACTCCAGAACACCCAGATCGACGAGGGGCGGCTGCTCACTGAGGCGGCCATCTTCGCCGACAAGGTGGCGGTGGACGAGGAGACGGTGCGGCTGCACAGCCACCTGGGCCAGCTGCGGGAGCTGCTGGCCGCCGGCGGGGCCGTGGGGCGCAAGCTGGACTTCCTCATTCAGGAGTTCAACCGGGAGACCAACACCATCGGCTCCAAGTGCAGCGACATTGAGATCACCCGCCGGGTGGTGGATATGAAGGCGGAAATCGAGAAGATCCGCGAGCAGGTTCAGAACCTGGAGTGACGGGATGAAGCTGGTCAATATCGGATTCGGCAATATGGTGTCCGCCCAGCGGGTGGTGGCCATCGTAAGCCCGGACTCCGCCCCTGTAAAGCGGCTGGGGCAGGAGGCCCGGGAGCGGGGCGTGCTCATCGACGCCAGCTTTGGCCGCAAGACCCGTTCGGTGCTGGTGATGGACAGCGGCCATGT
>JAAVHT010000037.1 GCA_014799565.1 Clostridiales bacterium | reverse complement strand
GGCTTTTGAGTAAGTCGTCATAATAACAGGCAATGGGAAACTGGGGTGTGCCATGCTGTACCAGTTCCCGGCCCTGTTCGTTGATCTGCATGCCGCACGATGCAAGGGCCATGCTGCTCCCCTTGATTTCGGACGGAATATTGATAGAATCGCGCTGTTTTGTTATAGATATTCCATATCTCTGCTGGTATAATCATACCAGCAAAAAAGGAGGAGCACAATATGATACATCTGCTTTTAGCTGTTATTTACCTCTCTTTCATCAGTCTGGGCTTGCCCGACTCCCTGCTGGGCTCTGCCTGGCCGGTGATGCACACGGAATTGAGCGTCCCCATGTCCTGGGCCGGAGCCATCTCCATCATTATTTCTGCCGGAACCGTCGTGTCCAGCCTGCAAAGCGACCGGCTCACCAAAAAGCTGGGCACGGGAAGGGTGACCGCCATCAGCGTGGGTATGACGGCAGCGGCCCTGTTTGGCTTTTCCGTCAGCGGTTCCTTCTGGATGCTGTGCCTGTGGGCCGTCCCCTACGGTCTGGGGGCCGGCAGCGTGGACGCGGCGCTGAACAATTATGTGGCCCTCCACTACGCCAGCCGCCACATGAGCTGGCTCCACTGTATGTGGGGACTGGGGGCCGCCGTTGGGCCCTACGTCATGGGCTTTGCCCTGTCCGGCGGTTCAGGGTGGCATATGGGCTATCGCTACATCAGCATGATCCAGGTGGTACTCACCGTGATCCTGGTGGTAAGCCTGCCCCTCTGGCGTATCCACCGGGGGGCGAAGGCCGGCGAAAACGAGACGGCCGCGCCGCCGCTGACCCTGCCGCAGATCCTCCGCATCCCCGGCGCGAAGGAGGTCATGATCACCTTTTTCTGCTACTGCGCGGTGGAGCAGACCGCGATCCTCTGGGCCAGCAGCTACCTGAATCTGCATAAGGGCGTTCCGGCAGAGACAGCGGCAAGCTACGCCGGACTGTTTTTCATCGGCATCACAGGGGGGCGGGCTCTCAGCGGCTTCCTCACCATAAAGCTCAGCGACAGTCAGATGATCCGGCTGGGTCAGGCGGTCACGGCGGTGGGCATCGCCGCCATGGCGCTGCCGCTGCATGAATACGTCACCCTGGTAGGTCTGGCGCTCATCGGCCTGGGGTGCGCCCCTATTTACCCCTGTGTCATCCACTCCACCCCGGATCACTTCGGCGCCGACAAGTCCCAGGCCGTCATCGGTGTGCAGATGGCCAGCGCTTATATCGGCACCTGTCTCATGCCGCCTCTGTTTGGTTTCATCGCCGCCCATATCAGCGCGGCGCTGCTGCCGGTGTATCTGCTGGTCATCCTTGTCGTCATGGTTGTGATGCACGAGGCCCTGCTGCGCAAGAGCGGAACAGCGCATAAAGCGCGATGATCGGCCTGCATATGCACAGCGGGCACAGTTTAAATGAGCGGGGATATCCAAAGGATATCCCCGCTCATTGCCTTCCTATGACAACAAATCCCGGCGGCGCCCTGCCGCATAAAATAAATCGATCCTTACTTTAAGAGCATTCTATTCCCCACCATATGGATGTTGCAGTTTTCCTCCGCTGTCGTGATTTCTTCCGTCAATCTGCCAATCCGAACGGTCACAAACGGATGCAATGTTTCGCACTTTATTCTTCCGGTGCTCTTTTTGTCCAGCACCTTATCCAGATCATTCAGCTCGGCCGTCAACCCTTCTCGTTTCTCAACATAAAGATCCCGCTGTACCACAAGTTGATCCAGCACCGATTTCTCTACGTCCGAAATGCGGCTGCCTTTTTTGCGCAAATCGCCAATCGACGACCACAGCTTTTTAATGGTCGACTGTACCTCCGCCAGTTCTGTCTTCACTCGGTGCCACGACTCAGGGCTGTTCGGGGGATAGCCGACTGAAAACTGGCTGCGGTCTCCAGCGAGATTACCAACTCGCAGGCACAGGATACTGTCTCCCGCCTGGATCACGCTGCCTGTAATCATTCCACGCCCGGTCAGGGCATACACCGTGCCTTCACACTGGATCGTGCTGTTGGAGATCATTTCAGCGACCACGTTGGTTCCGGCACTGATTTCCGCCCATTCCACCACAGGAGACTGCACCTGATGGGCCGCGCTTAAAAAGGTTTTACCGCTTGTTCCATAAATACCCTGCTGAACATGAATCGTTCCGCCCAGAGATTTCACCCGGGCCTGGCCCAGCTTCCCATTGATTACAATATCACCGGACGCCTCTATATCGACCCCGCCGTCCACATTCCCGCCGATGTAGAGATTGCCGGAAATCTGTAATACTCCCTGGAATTGGTCTACATCACCGTCAATGATTTTCTGTTCATGAATGCAGAACAGGTCATTTTGAATATATAGAATCCCATCTACGGTCGCTGTGAGAGCCTGTCCACCCCTGCTGATGGTGGTGTTCTCCCCTTGGGGGATGTTGGCGCTGACGGCCTGTGGGCAGGGAAGCTCGCGTCCCGTTACATCCATGCCGTCCGTCCCTGCCTTTGAGGGCCGGATCAAACAGATGACTGCCCCTTTCCGAACAGGCTGCAATGGGATATCTTGGCTGAAATCCACCTGGCCTTCATTCTGTATTTCCAAACACATGGTTCTGCGCCGCTGGAAAAGCTCTGTCACCTTGCCGTCTTCCCCTGCCTGGGGCGACGTTCCCCGCGCGATCAGAAATATGCGAAAGTATCCAGACGCCAGCTCCTGCGGGATCTCTTCCTGTAAAACGCCATAGTGGATGCCCTCGTAGCGCATATCCTCCAGAAACTCTTCCAAGGTGATCTCTTCCCCACCGTTCTCCGGCGGGAGCAGACACGCATAGGCACTCATCCGATCCGCTGTCAGAAAAAAGCACGCCTTTGCCTTCAGGATCTGCGGATTGCCATCCGGCGCCTTCTTGCATCGAGCTTTGTAGGTATCCTTTATAGCCCTGACAAAATTATCCACCATTTTGCCGTCATCCGGATGCTGCGTTTTCAGCTCGTCGCCTTTCGCGTCCAGTTCTGAAAACAGCTTTTTGTAGGGATTGGGGGAAAATGATTTCCTTTCCTGCTCGTCCGTTGATTTTGGGGCAAAATAATCAAAGATGGACATTCTATCCCCTACCTTTTTTGAATTCCGTATTTGCGCTGATAATCGCTTCCTGTTAACTACAGCAACCCATCTTACAGTTGATATTTTTCATCATATCATTTATATGGAAGATTATCAAGTGCTATTCCGCCTATTCGCTCCGAAAAAACAAAAGAGATAAGCCCGCTTTTTCTTCCTTCATCGAGGGAGAATCACTGTGTTCCTTTGCTCCAGCTCACGGCAGACGGTTCACATCTCCCCATTCACACATGGCGTCCAGGATGGGGATTGTGGAAAAGGGGAGCATCCGTGCCGCTGTCAGCACAGATACTCCCCTTTTTATTTGCCGCCTGCTAAAGCAGCACCACCATCGTTTGTGCTCTCCTATTCCCCCGAAAGCAATGCTCTTGGAGCAATTTTTTTGATCCTCAAAGACAGCAGGCAGAGCGTCCCAAAGGCAAACAGCACCAACCCTGCCCCCGCGGCCACGGTAAATCCCACCGGGATGGTGAACGTGCATTTGACCACCCCGATCCCGCTCAAAAACAGCGCCATCAGCGGGTTGATGATGAAGCCGCACACGACAAGCCCCAGCGCGGTGGACACGATCGCCGTGGGCATAAAGGACAGCGCCGTCTGCAAGATCAGCTGCCCGGTGGTGAAGCCCAGCGCCTTCATGACGCCGTAGTCCCGGCTTTTCTGGGTCAGCATGGTGCGCACCAGCAGGTACAGCACAAAGGCGATGATGACGGCGGACAGCACCAGGATCGCGATGACGATCACCGTCATCAGCGAGACGTAAACACCCCCCATACTGACTATAATCGCTTGAATATTCATGGCCGCGTTTATGCTTCCGGCAAACCGCTCCTCCATTTCCCCGTTGAAGCCGTCGATGTCCGTCCCCTCGGAAAGGTTGAGGTAATAGGTGGCGTTGGTCAGCGTCCCAAGCCGCTCATAGCCCGCCCGGGTCAGCAGGCATTCCCGGCCCAGGTAGTTGGACATTTGGGTGAAGCCCGTAATCAGATAATGCGTCTGCCTGCCGTTGGACGTGATCTCGATCTCGTCCCCGACGGCAAAGCCCTGCTCCCGGGCGTACTTGGCCGCGATGGCGATCTCGTTGTCAAATTTGGGGAATCGCCCGCCAAACACCACGCTCTGATTATTGGCCTGTGCGAAATCATCGCATATGATGCCATCCAGCTCAACCCCGCCCACGTGCCAGACCTTGGCGCCACTGTACAGATACACCTTTTCCACCCGGCTGTCTGCCGCCAGTTCAGCCAGAACGTCATCCTCAATGTCCGTCTGAACGTTGATGCAGGTGTCCGCCGTCTCGCCGACGATCAAATTGACGAACGGCTCTATATCCCAGATCATGTTTTCCAGCATCAGCCCGGAAAACACCACCACCAGGGACAGCACCAGCATGGTGGCGCACACCGTCACATTGTGCTTGAGCCCGGACATGGTGGTCTTGAGCGCCAGGGCAAGGTCCAGGGACGCGCTTGTCCTGTCCAGCGGAATATGATTGCGCTTGAAATTGTGGGTGGACAGCCCCGCGCGCAGCGCCGTGATGGGCTCGATCTTTTTGATCCTGCGGGCGGCCAGCCAGACCGAGAGCGCCACCGCCGCGCCTAACATGGCCAGGGTGAGGGCGAAAGGCAGGGGCAGTAAGTGAAGCGCGTAGGGGATGCCCGTCTGCCCGATCATCATGGAGTTGAGCCCGGGGAACAGGGCATAGGAGAGCCCCGCGCCCGCCACCGCCGCCGCCAGGGACAGCCCCAGGAACTGCGTCAGTAGAGAGCCCACCAACTGCCGGGAGGTGTAGCCCACGGCCTTCAGCGCGCCCAGGTTCTTCATGTTGACCTGGATGTAGTTGATGATGTTGGACGCGATGACGATCAGCGCGATGAGCAGCACGAAAAAGGCCATGACGCTTATGACGCCGGAGCAGATCATCTGGGAGATGTAGCGGGACTGGGTCACCAGGGCATAGGAATTGCTCACCGCCCGGGTCTCCGGGAACTGGCCGGACACCGCCGTTTTCAGATCCGCCTCGAATACCTGGCTCTCCGCCTTGTCCTGGAGCCGCACGGAGCACAGCACCGCCTGGGGCGCGCAGCCCAGCGCCTCCAGCTCCTCGTATTTGTCCCCGGTGAGGATCAGCTCCATCATGGCGCAGTTATGGGAGCCCATCATCACACTGTTGAAAAAGCCGCACACCGTGTAGGTCACCTGGGTGCTTCCGATGGAGATCTCAATGGGCCTGCCCAGGTCGATCTCGCCCGTTTTGTAGAGCATGGGCAGATAGACCCCGCTGGAGCCGCCGCCCTCCTCCACCAGTTCCACCGTCCCGATGGAGCGGGACAGGGCGGCGTCTTTGTCCAGGAAAATCATCTCGCTGTTGATCTCGCCGCCGTTGTAGTCAAACCTGGCCACCATGTGCATACAGGAACCCAGGTGGAACTGGTCGGTGCGGCTGTCCTGCTCCAGCGTCTCGGTGAGAAAGGCGCGGAACTCAGCGGTGTCGCTGTCCACCGCCAGGGTGACGTGCCCGTCGTTGAGCTTGTCGTGATACCGGTCGAAGTTGGCCTTGTAGTCCATGGCCAGCATCAGCCAGAGGTTGAGCATCATGGCGGCGATGAGAATCAAAACGACGATGGCCACCGCCTGACCCTTTGCCCTGCGCATATTGGAGCGGGCAATCAAAAGGCTTTTTCTCATGATTACCACCCCATATCCTGGAGGAAGGCGGCCAGCCTCTTGTGCCGCTGGGTGTCGCCGGGGGCATACCGGCCCAGGTCGCACTCGCCCAGGATCACGCCGTCCTTGAGGTACAGGATGCGGTTCCCCCGTCGGGCAGAGCGCATATCGTGGGTCACCATGACCACACTCTGGCCCTGCTCGTTGAACCGGGTCAGGGTGTCCAGCACGTCGAGGCCCGTCTGGGAGTTGAGCGCGCCGGTGGGCTCATCGGCAAACAAAATCTCGGGAGAATTAATAAGTGCCCGGACAATGCCCACCCGCTGGGCCTCGCCGCCGGAGATCTGGGTGGAGAATTTCCGCTGGGTCTCCTGGTCGATGCCCACCGCCGCGAACAGCTCCTCCGCCCGCCGGATCAAGGCCTTTTTGTCTCGGCTCACCAGCAGCCCGGCGGACAGCACGTTGTCCATCACGCTCATGCCGTCGATGAGGTAAATCTGCTGGAACACAAATCCGCAGTGCTCCCGCCGGAACACCGCCAGCCCATCCTGGGACAGGTCGGAGATGACGCGCTCGCCGAAGGTGATGGTGCCTAACGTGGGCGTGTCCATCCCGGACAGGGCGTACAGCAGGGTGGACTTGCCTGCGCCGCTGGCCCCCATGATGACGGTGAAGTCGCCTTTGTACAGCTCCAGGTCGATGTTTTTCAGAACGTGCTGCATGGAACCGCCGTTTGAAAAGGATTTGCTCAATTTTTCTGTTTTCAACAGGATTTCTTTCATAACGGGATACCCTCCTTTGCACGCTCCATTATGAGGGTTCAAACCTTAACTGTCTTTATGCAATCCTTAAATATCCCTTAAATCCCGCAACTTAAGGAAATCCATACCACCACTTTCAACCCGGAAACCCCGTTTTCCAGCTCCAGCCGTCCCCCCATTTCCCGCATACAGTGGTCGGAGATGTACAGCCCCAGTCCGGCGCCCTCGATGTCTTTGGCGTTGGCGCCCCGTTTGAATTTTTCTTTCAGGTGGCGCAACTCCTGCTCGCTGACCCCGCCGCCGCAGTCCTCCACGCAGACCGTCAAATAACCCTCTTTCAGCTCTGCGGCCACGTCAATTTTTGTACCGGCGTATTTATAGGAGTTGGCAAAGATATTGTCAAACACCTGCTGTAGGCGGAGCCTGTCCGCAAACAGGAGGCAGTCAGGGATGTTGGGCAGCGCCGCCCGGTGCAGATAGTCGGCGTTTTCCAGAAGGGCGCGCAGTTCCTCGCTTTTCATGTCCGACGGCGTGACGGTCAGCTCGTCAAGCTCCTCCAGCGTGGCGGAAAACAGGTTGGTCACCAGCGTGTTGATCTGATCCGCCTTCTGGATGATTTGCCGGTAATTCTCCCTGTTCTTGTCATCCAAAGCCCGTGCCGCGCCCACCTCGGACGCGGCTTTGATACTGGCCACCGGCGTTTTGATGTCATGGGACAGCTTGGCCACCAGCTCCTTTTTGGCCGCAGCCGCTTTTGCCTCGGCAAGCCGCGCCTGCTTCAGCTGGCTGCGCATGAGGTCGAAGCTCTCGGTGAAGGCCCCGAACAGATTGTGCCGATCCATTTTCAGCGGAATGTCCAGGTTACCCTCCGCCACGCGCTGGGCGAACTGCTCCAGCTTGCGGAATGGGGCCACTATCGTACGGCGCAGATAACAGAAATACCCCGCGCAGATGCCGAGCTGCAAGATCATTGCCGCTGCCACAGCAAAAATAATGGTTCGCTGTTCCGATTGAAGCACCAGCACATCATCATTGTAAATGATGAGCTTTCCCACGGGCGCCCCGCCAACTTCAACGTCCAGCATCGTGTCCTTGTGAGCAATTGCGGCGTTTATGCTTTCGCTCAGTCCCGGCCTTGTCCGATATAAAACTGCCCCGTCAGCGCCCAGCACCACATAGTCAAAGCCGGTGTCGTCGGCGTGGTTGGCCAAAGAATCCCAGTCGCGCTGCACGGTCTGCACGATCTCATTGACCGCCACCGTATCCTGGGGGCTCTCGGTTCCATGGCCCATGAGCAAAACCAGCACGGCAAGCTCTGCCGCGAAAACCAGGAACAGGCCGGCGAAAAAGGCGCGGCTCCTCATTGACTGCCTCCCTTGAACCGGTAGCCCTCGCCCCAGACTGTGAGGATATATTCGGGGCTGCCCGGCTCCCGCTCGATGGCTTCCCGGATTTTGCGGATGTGCACGTTCAGCGTGCCGTCCCCCGTGAATTTGTCCTCCCAGACCTTTTCAAACAGCTCTTGCTTAGGGATCACCCTGCCCTCGTTCTGGACCAGATAGGCCAGCAGCTTAAATTCCAGGGCCGTCAGCTTGACGGGAACCTCATCGGCAAAAACCTGCCGCCCGTCAAAGTCCACGCTCAGCCGCCCGTCGGCATAGCCTGCACCCCCCTTATCCCCGCAGCGCTTCAGCACCGCCTTGACCTTGGCCAGCAGCACACTGAGGGAATAGGGCTTTTGGATATAGTCATCACCGCCGATGCTCAGAGCAATAATCTGGTCGTCGTCGCTGGTTCGGGCGGAGATAAACAGGATCGGGATATCCATGGTCTCCCGAAGCTCTTTGCACAGCTCAAAGCCGCTCCCGTCGCCCAGGTTGATGTCAAGCAGCAGCAGACGCGCCGCGTTTTCCTTCAAGAAGTCCCGGCAGTCGGAAGCACTGTACGCAACTGCGGTTTTGACCCCGAACAGGTTAAAATATTCCGCTGTGCTGTCCGCCAGCAGCTTTTCGTCATCTATTATCAGGCAGTCATAGATCATATCCCGTTTCCCCCAGCCGTTCAGCCATGCACCTGAACCCTCGCAGGCTGATTTTAAGTGGAATTTTACTACTTGTGGGGGAAAATTTCAAGGGAAGGGGCGCTTTTATGCGATATCCTTCCGCCGATACCACCACAGGCCGAAGCCCGCCCCAAGCGCGCCCAGGGCACAGCCCGCCAGCATGGGGCCGGCCAGCGTTTCCCCGGCAAAGATCCGGGCCGCGTCGGCATAGTAATAGGGCGTGACGAAGCGCAGCCAGTCCAGCCCCTGATCCAGATTGATGAGCAGACCCGCGAAGTACAGCAGCGCGGCCAGTCCCATAGCCAGCCCCAGCCCGCCCCGGCGCAGCAGCGCCGACAGGCCGAAGCACAGAGCTCCAATCTCCAACTGCATCAGCAGCAGCGCGCCATGGTAGCAGAGCAGATCGCCCCAGTCCGCTTCCTCGCCAATGGCCAGGATACCTACCGCGCCGCAGGTGAAGCAGACCAGATTCAGCCCCACCACCAGCACCGCCAGCGCCGCCAGCTTTTCCCCAGCCACCCGCAGGCGGCTGACGGGGTGGGTGAGCAGAAATTCCGCCGTATGACCGCCCTCCTCGCCCGCCAGCAGGCCCATGGCGGTGAGAGCGGCGTAAAACGCCCCGCCCAGGCCCAAAATGTTGCCGCACTCCGTTCCGTAAAATCCCATCATAGAGCCGTATTGCAGCTTGTCCAGTCCAAAGGCGGCGGAAAAGTCTCCCATTCCGGCAAAGAGGGCGGACATATCCTCTATGGAATCCGACATGGACGGATAAATGCCGACGCACACCGCCATCAGGCCGCCCAGAATGGCCGACCACACCAGCAAGCTCACTGTCCCTTCCCGCAGTTCTTTGCGAAACACGGTCATTGCCCTGCCCTCCCCTCGTAGTAGTCGAAAAACCGGTTCTCAATGTCCAGCTCGGCGGTGGTTCCCTCCACCACCAGCCGCCCCTCCCGGATGATGGCGGCCCGGTCGCAGTACCGCTGCACCTCGTAAAGTACGTGAGAGGACAGAAACACCGTGGCCCCCTCCTTCCGCCGGGCCTCCAGCTCAGACCAGAAGGCCCGCTGAACCAGCGGATCCAGGCCGCTGGTGGGCTCGTCCAGGATGTACAGCCGGGGCCGGTGCTGCATGGCGCACACGATGGATACCTTTTTCCGGTTGCCCAGGCTCAGCTCCCGGATGCGCTTCCGGGTGTCCAGCTCCAGCACCTCGCACAGCTCGTCCGCCTGGGCATGGCAGTCGGTTTTGCGCAGATTGGCGGACAGCTTTATAACCTCCGATACCCGCATATCCGGATAAAACATGGCCTCGGAGGGCATATAGCCCACTTGGGCCAGTATTTTTTCCCGATCCCGCACGCAGTCCAGCCCCAGCACTTTGGCCATTCCGGCGGTTGGGGACAGCAGTCCCAGCAGGGTTCGGATGGTGGTGGATTTACCCGCCCCGTTGGGGCCGATGAAGCCGAAACAGCCGCCCTCCGGGACAAGGAGGGTCAGGTCTGTCACCCCACGGGCTTTACCGTAGCGCTTGGTGAGCTTCTCAAGTTGAATCACAGGTATTCCTCCTTGTAGAGATGCTGCCGCAGCATATCCGCGTATTTTTTATATTCCAGAAACAGCTTGTTGATCTCCTCGGCGGTATACGCCCCCGTCTCCGCCAGCATCCCCTCCGCCGCCAGCGTCAGCAGCCGTACCACCGTTTTCGGATCCACGCCGTCCTTGAACTTGTGGAGATCCATCCGGCTGAGGAATTGGTCGGTGCTCTGGGCCAGCACATCGTCCAGCTTTTTCCGCAGTCCGGGAGTAAGTACGCTGTCCCGCTCATAATAGGCCCGCATGACGAAACGGAACAGCCCCGGATGGCGGCGCACCATGTCCATTTTCACCTTGTGCCCGATCTCCAGCGTCCGGAAAAAGTCCGTCTCCCCAAAATAGCTGGCCTTCATAATATGCCGGTTGAAGATGTTCATGCACTCGTCAATGGCGTACTGGAACAGGTAGAGGTACAGCTCCCGCTTGTCTTTGAAATAGTGGAACAGCAGGCTCTTGGATACCCCGGCCCGTTTGGCGATGGAGTCGGCGGAGGTCTTTTTGAAGGTGGCCGCGCCAAACTCTGTCATGGCGCTGTTTCGGATCAGATCCTGACGCTCCTGAGAGAGATTGAAAAATTTCGGGTTCACGGCAGTCCCCCCTTTCATTCTCACCATACCGCCGTTGACCAAATCGGTCAAGACCCCAAAATTGATTTGTGCCGCCGCGCAAGGATTTCGCGGCTTTGATCCAGATTCAGGCACAAAATGGAACGCTCCGCTTTTAACGACAATTGTGGCGGCCCATTTGCAAAAACAGGCCGCCACAATCTATAATATATTTCGTGTGCCGTTCCATAAAAAGAGCGGCTCAAACGGGAGCGTCGAANGCNTCGTCGGGTAGGTTCTGCAGTTTGTCAATATAGTATTTCAACTCTTGGAAGGCTTTCGGGAACTTCTTTACCCGCTCCTCCATCTTAATGGGGATCCATATGTCCTGNCCCAAATATTCCCGGAGGAGCTTCAGCATAATATTTTGGTCATCTGGGACGGGATTTTTCTTTTGAGGGTCAAACCTATATTCAGCCGCAANNNGNNAGANATTCNCNTCCAAGTAATCTTCAACAAANGACGGCGCNGGCTCTGTGGCTCCCTNCNGGTCATACCGGCGGTAGCCGGGGCANGTGGTCCATTCCTGATATGTCGCAAAAAGNTATTTGGGGAGATCTTTTCTGGCTAGATCAAATTCCCACTTCTTTCCCCAGATACGACAGGGGGCAGTACTCGTTGAAAAGCTTCCTCCATCCATAAAACCATGATATATTTCACTGTCTATCTGATGGTTATCTATTGGGATGAAAGCCATTGGAATGGTCGTTTGCACATCATAAAAATCAGGGGGCAGCGTGTCGTAGTAATATCCAAAGCCCAACAGCCGGNGTATGTCTGCCGCGGTCAAAAATGTATCATGATTCAGCGTGAATCCTTGTTTGGAAAAAATATATGACGGGTTCCACCTCCCGCACATCCAGAGATCAAGACCGTAATNGAGAAGAACCTGACTATCTTGACTGGAATCCCATTTGGTCAGCAGCAATTTGGCCAGCANANNNCGNTAGGCTTCCNNNATAANNCCNTTTTTATCCGGGAACTCAAANATGGTAGACCGNGACAAATCAATTGGGAGCCGGGCCATTCTGTCAACAATGGAGATACAGGGCGTCTCGATCCTCATCCCTGTGTCCACACCCAGCTGGTGCTCATTGATTGATTTGANTGAAATTCCATTACAATAGGCTTTAGCATAGTCGTCATATCGGTCATATCGCCATAGGAAGCTTTCATAATCCGGGCTGTGATAAGAAAACCATTCGGGATCTTCATCGTCTGTCTGGGGAACAATNGTTCTGGATTCCAGCGGGTTGATCTCCTTCCCNTNCACATAATACCGAACCTCNGGCTCCTTGAATGCATACCATTCACACCACCTCTTCGGTCTTCCCAAACGGTCTAACGCCGCNTCGCTCAGCTNTACNGTTNNGGTGGTTCCCACCTNNCNGTCGATGCGCCGCACNTCNATGCTCTCNTGATCCATGGTAAAATCGAAGGCGTAACCCNGATCGTCTTTTANNTGCCGCGTCTCAACGTGAACTGAGNTGCCAAGGAGAAATATGGATAAAACGCCGACCCCGAACCGNCCGCTGCGCNCGATCTGCGCNTCCCGNNCCTGNGNNAAATCNGCCATCCANCTGTCNCTGTNCCGGTAAGAGGANCCNGCCGACAGGTAGTAGTTCCGCAGCACATCCTCATTCATGCCAATGCCGTTGTCTGTAANGGTNATTGTNTNATCCNCAGANNNGATNGAGATGGTCACTTTCCCGCGATAGTTTTCGTCCCGCTCCAGATGCTTCCGTTCNGTGCAGGCATCCACNGCGTTTTGCAGCAGCTCCCGAACCCCAAAGCTGGGATCNTTGCCATACAAGGGCTGGATCAGTAATTTCAACAGATCCGGATTTGCCGTCAGCCTCGTTTCTTTTATGAGAAACTNCNGATTCATCTCGGNCCTTGTTGTATCCTNCAGAATATTGCTTTCNATCCGATGGATGGAAAGCTGTATNTCTGTTCGCGGATAGTACTCCATTATGATAGCCCAGGACAGATCCAGNTCCCGCTGCAAGCCGTGGAGCCATTTTTCTGTCTTGGCAAAGAGCGACGTTGTGTCTGGTTCTGCCTCGATCACAAGGCTCATGCGGTCATGGGCCCAATGGTAGTCCTCATAGCAGATGCGCCTGTTCCAGACCCACTCCCTCTGTGAAATGGGAACGTCNATCCCCTGCCGNTNCTCCAAAGNCTTGGGCGCGCGGTGCTGTCCGGCGTCCAGATAGTCCGCGATNCGCAGAATCACCATCAGATAAGCCAGACGGATGCCCCGAGGACACCTAGCATCGGAATAAAAAGCTTTGAGATAGGGTTCTGTGTCACGGATAGACATTCCATGGCTTCGCGCCAGGAGGCCGATCAGATCCTTCTCCTTCTGTGCAAAGTCCGTGTTTCTGAAAATGTCCACATCCTCGCTTCCCATAAAACCGTTCAGCGCGATCTCATGGGCCAGCCGGTGGTGCTGCCGTCGGATAAACTCGCCGCAAACCAAGCGATCCTTCTTNCGCATCCCATTGCAGACTGTACCTATGGACTCAATGGGCTCTTCGTCGCCAAAGGCGCGGAACAGCTCCCGGTCNGTNCAGCGTTTGATTTTTTTGCAGTAGTCGGCCCAGGCGTCACGCCACGGCTGGCTGTCCAGCCTTTTTACCAAATTNCCCGCNCGGTCTCCGGTCAGGATNCNCTCCAAGCCGTCCTCTGTGATGAACATCCCNATGTCGTGNATCATGATGCCCGCCNNCAGAATCGCCATNTCTTTGGGCCNCAGNCANNCCATCGTCTNGTCTGGNATCAGATGNTCCGCCANATCGAGAACCGCATTGACATGATCTANTCCATGTATCGTGTAATNCGGGAAAAAGCAGGGAGACAGTGTGTAGTANGGGGAAACATTTTTGCTCAGGTTTACGATATTGGCATCAGCCGTGGGATCCTGCTGGAGCTTTTCTTGAATGCGCTTTGGTAACGAAATTTCCATCGTCTCTTTACATGGCCGACACAGAAGATCTGTGCAGCCACATCCTCCTTTTCCTGATTTTTCTTTGGTCTCAGTCAAAGCCGCGGAGAATATGTCGAAGGATTCATTTTTATATTAACATATTATTCCTGAAAAGTCAGCATCAAAATCCGTGCTATAACGGCGCGGCTCACGGCCCGAGGCCCACAGGTTTACTCCCCATCCGCACAGCCAAAAACCCTCTGATTTCCGTAGAAATCAGAGGGTTTTCTCCATTTATTCCAACGTCTTGTTCAGCGGGCGGCATCCTCGTCCAGCAGCTTGTCAATGGCGACCAGCTTGACGCAGAGGGTAAAGATCTCCATGGCCGTCCGCAGATCCTCCTGGGACGGATAGGTGGGGGCGATCCGGATATTGCTGTCATGGGGGTCTTTCCCATAAGGATAGGTCGCGCCCGCTCCGGTCATCACCACACCGGCTTTTTTCGCCTTGGCCACGATGGCCTTCGCGCAGCCGTCAAGGGAATCAAAGGAGATAAAGTACCCGCCTTTGGGCGTTGTCCACGTGCCGATTTCCAGGCCGCCCAGTTCGCGCTCCAGGGTGTCGGTCACGATCTCGAACTTGGGGCGGAGGATGTCCGCATGGAGGCGCATATGCTCCACCAGGCCGTGGATATCGCCGAAGAACCGTACATGGCGGAGCTGATTCACCTTGTCGTGGCCGATGGTCTGGATGGCCAGCTGCGCCTTGATGTCTTCCATATTGTTGGGGGACGTGGCAATGGCCGCAAGCCCGGAGCCGGGGAAGCTGATCTTGGAGGTGGAGGCGAATTTGTATACCAGATCCGGATTCCCCGCCCGTTTGCACTCCGCCAAAATTTCAATCAAGTGATCCTGATCCCGGTCATACAGGTGATGTACGCCGTAAGCGTTGTCCCAGTAGATACGGAAATCCTTGGCNGCCGGCTTCAGCCGGGCAAANCGGCGCACCGTATCGTCCGAGTAAGAAATTCCCTGGGGATTGGAGTACTTGGGGACACACCAGATACCCTTGATCGCTTCATCCGAAGCTACCAGCTCCTCCACCAGATCCATNTCCGGGCCNGTGGGNGTCATGGGCACGTTNATCATCTCAATGCCNAAATACTGGGTAATGGCAAANTGGCGGTCNTANCCCGGAACNGGGCACAGGAATTTGACCTTGTCCAGCTTGCACCAGGGTGTGCTCCCCATCACGCCGTGGGTCATGGAGCGGGAAATGGTATCGTACATCACGTTTAAGCTGGAATTTCCATAGATNATNATGCTGTCAATGGGGTTTTCCATCATNTCCCCAATCAGTTCCTTGGCNTCCCTGATNCCGTCCAAAACGCCGTAGTTNCGGCAGTCGGTGCCGTCCTCACAGGTCAGGTCNACCTCGCTGCTCAGCACGTCCATCATCCCCATGGACAGATCCAGCTGNTCGGTACAGGGCTTTCCTCNGGCCATATTCAGGCTCAGGCCTCTCCCCTGATATTCTTTATATTCGGCTTTCAGCTGAGCCTTCAGGCTTTTCAGCTCTTCTTTGGTCATTTCCGCNTATGGNTTCATTGGGATCTCCTTTCAGTGTGAGGTANAAGCTGNCACCATCATTTATATCGCATTTTCCNGATTTGCGCAAGNCCTTTACGCTTNGGCGCCGATATTTTTANCGGCCTCCCTGCATCAAAAATTCTGAAGATATGATTGCCATAGGCTTCATATTTTGATAAAATGAAAAAATGGGATTTGTATAGAGTNGGAATCATGCTGTTTGGGAGATATGGATNATGGAAAAAAGAACAACACGTTTTTTAAATATAAGCCTTATTCTGGTATCGCTTTTCTGTGTCGTNATATTTATCGTCCAAACNGTTTGCATGAGCCTGATGAGTGNAAACGCTGTCCGGCGGCTGGGCATCTTTTATATGTCGGGCATCAGCGAACAGGTGTCGTCCCATTTTGGAACCACCATTGAGCTTCGCCTGTCCCAGGTGGANTCCCTTGTGAATTCCGTNCCGCCNGGGCGCACNACCGGCGGGACATCNATGCAGGTCAACCTGACGTACAATGCCCGCTCGGCNGGATTTGANTATCTGGCNTTTTATACNGACGANGGAAGCTTCCATATGATNTACGGCTCCCAAGTGACGGCGGATGTNCCGGAGGCCNTNCACCGCTCNGTCCAGGGNGGCAAGCATAACGTCTGCGCGGGAAAAGACGAGGCGGGGATTCCGGTGGTATTGGTCGGTGTGCCGGCGGTTTANCCCATGGANNACGGGAATACCAGCGTCGCGCTGGTNGCCGGNCTGCCCACCCAATACCTCGGCGACACATTGGAAAACAACATTCAAAAAGACAGCATGGAATATTCCATCATCCGCGACGACGGCAGTTACGTTTTGAACAACTANGACGCGGAAGAGACGAATTATTTTGACCGGGTGGAGCGTCTTTACGAAACCTACGGCGGAAAGGNTCCGGCCCAATACGTAAANGAATTCCGCACCGCCATGGAAACCGACANGGATTATACCAGCGAAGTGCTGATCTCGGGCGAGCGNTGGAACGTCTACTGTACCANCCTCCCCAATTCAGACTGGCACCTGNTTTTGAAGATNTCCCATAANACGCTGGANGAAACCATCGACCTNCTTCAGAAAATATGGTCGTACATCTCCATCGGCGGCTGCTGTCTGATCGTCTGTGCCCTGNTGCTTGTCTTTGTGGGCTACTACCGGCTGACCAAAATGCAGATGCACGCNNTGGANGACGCCAGAAAAACCGCCGAGGAGGCCAAGCTGTCGGCGGANCGCTCCAACCGGGCGAAAAACGAATTNCTCTCCAANATGAGCCATGATATCCGCACGCCGATGAANGGCATCATGGGNATGACGTCCATCGCCATCGGCAGNCTGGACAATCCGTCCCGGGTGCGCTCCTGCCTGAAGCGGATCCACGTATCCAGCCGGCANCTGCTGGGCCTCATTAACGATATGCTGGATATGTCCAAAATCGAGAGCGGAAATCTCGCTTTNAATATGGANCCCCTCTCCNTNCGNGAGATCATGCAGAANNTNATGACNATNATCCAGCCNCAGATNCAGGAGAAANANCANCNNTTNAGCATNTACGTNCATGANATNTANCATGAAAATGTGTGCTCGGACAGGGTTCGGCTGGCNCAGATCCTGCTGAATATNCTTGGAAACTCNGTNAANTTCACCCCGGAGGGCGGCNNNATCGAGGCGGAGCTGTACGAGGANCCCTCNCCAAANGGGNNCGACTANATCCGTTCNCANCTGCACATCAGNGANAANGGCATCGGTATGTCCAAGGAATTCCAGAGCAGGATATTTGAGCCCTTCGCCAGNGAGGACAGNGCCCGCGTGGANAAGGCGGCGGGCGCCGGNATGGGCATGACCATCACCAANTNCATNGTAGACGCCATGGGCGGCNCNATNGNCATNGAGAGCGAGCAGGGAAAGGGNAGCCATTTCCACNTCAGNTTGGANATGGAAAAAGCGGCCCCTCANGAGAAAGANCTGCGCCTGCCCAGNCGGAATATCCTGATNATNGATGATGANGAAACCNCNGGCNGGCTCGCCGTCTCCGCGNTGGAATCCATCGGGCTTCGGGCGGAAGCNGCTGACGGATNTCNATCAGGCTTCCCAANTGATCGAGGNNCGCCGCCGNGGAANCGAGCCCTANCATATGCTCCTGCTGGACTGGGACATCCAGGGGCAGGACGGCATACAGGCNGCGGAAGAGCTGTNCNNCCGCTTCGGCCCAGACCTGCCGATNATACTGCTCACNGACGGCGAATGGGATGAGCTGGAGGCAAAGGTGGACGCNGCCGGCATCNGCGGCTTCATTTCAAANCCGCTGTTCCGNTCCNNCCTTTANTATGGCCTGCGCCGCTTCATNGATATGGCNCCGNCGCCGCAGNCGCAGNAGNNGGAAGCTGAANTCGANCTGACAGGCAGNCGCGTCCTCNTGGCGGAGGACAANGAGCTNAACTGGGAAATCGCCANCGANCTGCTNTGCGAATTNGGGCTGGAAATGGAGTGGGCGGAAAACGGNCNGATCTGNGTGGAGAAATTGGAGGCGTCNGCCCCCGGCTGGTANGACGCCATATTGATGGATCTGCGTATGCCCGTTATGACGGGCCTTGAAGCCGCCCAGGCCATCCGGGCNCTCCCGCGGNAGGANGCGCGAACCATCCCGATNATCGCCATCAGCGCCGACGCGTTTCAGGAGGACATTCAAAAATGCCTCAACTGCGGGATGAACGCCCATACGGCNAANCCCCTGGANCCGGACGAGGTTCTCTCCCTGCTGAGNCAGTATCTGCACTAGGATCATCNGTTAAGAAAAGGAGAATGNTNGACATGAAAAAGCTGCTTGCTTTGNTATGCCTTCTGCTGTCTNTCGCTCTTTTGTCCTCCTGCGGCGGCANCCCNGCCATNGAGCCTGACGACAGCNGCGACNNNCCCAGCGATGATATNGAGCTGANNCTGTGGACNTTTCCGGTGGGCAACTGGGGCAATCCCACCGCGGTGTCCGCCATATTGACCGGCTTTCATAAGGAGTATCCAGACATCCATATTTCCGTGGAATATCTGAATTACGATACCGGAGATGAACGNGTCANNCAGGCCGTTCTGGACGGCAGCGCTCCGGATCTCATCCTGGAGGGCCCGGAGCGCCTTGTGACAAGCTGGGGGGAGCAGGGCTGGATGGTGGATTTGTCCGATCTGTGGGAATCCCAGCAGGCCGGTGAGATCTATGACAATATCCGAGAGGCCTGCCGGCACAGCGATGGGGCCTATTATGAATTCCCCATCTGTATGTCCGCCCACTGCATGGCCATCAACTATGATATGTTCCGGGACGCGGGGGCCCTCCAGTACATCGACGAGGAAACCCACACCTGGACCACGGACGATTTTATCCAGGCGGTTCAGGCCCTGACCGCCTATGGGCAGAAAAGCGCGGGCATTGTCTACTGCAAAAACCAAAGCGGGGATCAGGGGACGCGCGCGCTGGTCACCAATCTGTACAGCGGCTCCTTCACTGATGATACCCACACATCTTATACCGTTGACAGCGAGGAGAACAAGCAGGCCCTACAGCTTCTCTATGATCTAGAGGGCATTACCTTTGAGCCGTCCCTCACGTCCTCCGACGCGATCGATCTGTTCTGCAAAAAGGAAACCGCCATGTGCTTCTGCTGGAACGCGTCCGTAGAGATCCAGCAAACCATCAACAGCCCTGATTTGGATTTCGAGGTTTTCCCCATGGCCTTTCCCACCGACGGGGACGCGCCGGAGCTTCAGGGCGGCATCTGGGGATTTGGTATTTTTGACAACGGCAGCGAGGCGCGGGCCGAGGCGGCCAAAACCTTTATCCGCTATATTACCGAGAATGACGCGACCTACACAAAAGCAGTCCAGACCTCCTCCTACTGGCCGGTACGGGATATGGACAATATCTATCAGAATGATATGCTCATGACGGAATACAGCATTTTTATGCCATATATGGGCGACTATTATCAGATCACCCCCGGATGGGCCCAGGCGCGCACCGCATGGTGGCAGATGCTGGCCAAAATCGGAGCCGGAACCGATATCTCAGAAGCGGTAAAGGACTTCCCGTCCCCGGACTGACTGGGCTTTGACTTGCGGCTTCTCCGTCAACAGCCATGTCCTCCGTCAGCAGCTTTCCCCGCACACAGCAAAAACGGCCCCGGAGGGTTTTCCTCCGGGGCCATTTTCATGTCTGCATAACACAGGTCATTCCACGGTTTTCAGGCTCTCCACCATGTCCACCTTTTTCAGCTTGAAGTGGGCGGCAATGTTCACCGCCACGGAGAACACCACCGTCAGCGCCGCCGCCAAGACGTAGGCGTAGGGGGGCGCCGTGCGGCCGAACATCACGATATCCACCTCCACCGTCAGCACCATCCAGGCGTGGAGGAACCGGCCCATCACCAGCCCCAAAATGATACCGAACAGGGTGAGGAACAGGTTCTCCCGGTAGACGTAGGCGGTGACCTCCCGGTCAAAGAAGCCCAACACCTTGAGCGTGGCCAGCTCCCGNNNNCGCTCNGTGATGTTGATGTTGGTCAGGTTGTANAGCACCACNAAGGCCAGCGCCGCCGCCGCNNNGATGANGATGACCACNGCGTAGTCAATNGCCTCCATNCTGTCGGTGAAGTTGTCCCGCAGGGTGGCNATGTAGGAGTANGAGTCCACCCCNTCCATGGCCATCAGCTGGCTGGACACCGTGTCCGACTCCTCCTCCCCCGCCCCATCGGCNTAGCGCAGNAGCATCACGTTCTGCTCCGGCTCCTCGCCGAACAGCTCCTGATAGCAGGTATTGGACAGGTAAANGTAGTGGGAGACATAGTTCTCCGCNATGTCNGCNACCACGGCGTCCACNCGCTTNCCGTCNTCCTCCANGGTGATGGTGTCGCCCACCGACACNTCCAGCAGCTCNGACAGCTTCTCAGTGATGACCACCCCGCTGTCGGGCAGGGTGACAGGCTCGCTGTTCAGCCGGTGGCCCANNTGGATNAACTCNTTGAAGCGCNCCAGNTCGTCCACGGCAAACAGATAGACGTTTTGCGCCGGCCCGCNGCTGGACACCTCCAGCAGCTTCTCGCTGGTGAGCAGATAGTCCTCCACCCAGGGGCTGTCGGTCAAATACCGCTCCACCGCCCCCAGCNTCTGCGCNCCCGCGTCCTTNTCCAGNCCCACNGTGGCNTCNTAGAGGAACACATGGTCAAACTGCTCGTTCAAGATGGAGAAGATGGACTCGTGCAGGCCNAANCCGGTGACGATCAGGGCGGTGCAGCCGCCGATGCCGATGACGGTCATCCAGAACCGCCGCTGATAGCGGAACAGGTTGCGCATGGTCACCTTCCANGTGAAGGTCAGCCGCTTCCAGATGGGGCGGATCCGCTCCAGGAACACCCGCTTGCCCGCCTTGGGNGCCCGNGGCCGCATCAGNTTGGCAGGGGTGGCGATGAGGGTGGACAGNCAGGCCCACAGCGCCGCCCCGGTGGTNCACGCCACNGCCGCCAGCACCGCCCAAATGTACAGCCCCACCTGGGGCTTGAACTCCAGGGCGGGAATGGCGTACATGATGTTGAANGCGTTGGCGATGACCANCGGGATCAGGGTGCAGCCCANNNNCAGNCCCAGNATACCGCCCACCAGGCTGGCGGAAAAGGCGTAGCCGATGTACTTTTTGGCGATGGCCAGCCTGGAGAAGCCCAGGGCCTTCAGCGAGCCGATCTGGGTGCGCTGCTCCTCCACCATTCTCGTCATGGTGGTCAGGCAGGCCAGCGCCGCCACCAGGAAGAAAATCACCGGGAACACGTTGGCCAGGTTGCTCACCCGGTCGGAGTCCTGGGAGTAGCCCACAATGCCCGCATTGGTGAACCGGCTCAGGACGTACCACTCGCAGTCCTCCACGTCGTCCAGCTCGGCCTGGGCGTCGTCCAGCTTCTTCTGGGCGTCGGCGATCTCCTCGTTCGCCTCCGCTTTGCCGTCCTCGTACTCCCGGAGACCGTCCGCGTACTTCTGCTCGCCGTCGTTCAGCTCGGCCAGGGCGTCGTCCAGCTCCTGCCGCCCGTCCGCGCGGGCCTGACGCAGATCCGCCACGCCTTTGTTGTAATCCGCCCAGCCGTCCCGGAGGTCGATCTCCCCCTGCTCCAGCTCGGCCCTGGCGTCCTCCAGCTTGGCCCAGGCGTCGTCCAGTTCGATTTTGGCGTCGTCCAGCTCCTTCTTCGCGTCCGCCAGCTCTTGTTCCGCGTCGGCCAGCTCAGCCTCGGCGTCCGCCAGCTCTTGTTCTCCCTCCTCCAACTCAGCCTTGGCCTCGTCCAGCTCCTTCTTGGCCTCGTCCAGCTCCTGCCTGGCTTTGCCCAGCTCTGACGAAGCGCCGCTGAGCTGTGCCGCTCCGGCGTCCAGCTGGGCCTTACCCGCCGCCAGCTGAGCTTTCGCCGCCTCCAATTGCGCCTGACCCTCCTGGGCCTTGGCCATCAGTTCCGCCACAGCGGCGGCATAACCCATTGGGTTGCGCTCTTTCATCGGCTCAAGCGCCGCCAGGTTGGCTTCCAGATCCTTTTTCCCCTGGGCCTCCTGCTGCTCCAGTAAGGCCATATTCTCCTGGTATTCCTTCAGCCCGCGGTTATACTCAGCCTGTCCGCTCCGATAGCTGGCCAAGCCGCTGT
>JAAVHT010000036.1 GCA_014799565.1 Clostridiales bacterium | reverse complement strand
TCAACCCCCGGCAGCCCGCAGGCTGCCGGGGGTTTTCATCGTATTTAGAAGGAGTTCAGCAGCTCCAGCACCTGCTCCTTGGTGGCCAACCCCTCGGAGAAGGCGGTGGCGGAGCCGGTGGCCGCGCCCAGGCGGTGGGCCATGGCGTAGTCGCGGTGCTCCAGCCAGCCGGCCAGGAACCCGGCCACCATGGAGTCCCCCGCGCCCACGGAGTTGACCACCTTGCCCTTTGGCACGCCCAGGCGGTGGACCGCCCCCGTCTCGTCCAGCAGGAGCGACCCCGCCCCCGCCATGGACACCAGCACGTTCCGGGCGCCCCGCTCCTGGAGCCTGCGGGCGCAGTCCTCGATCTCCCCGTCGGTGGTCAGCACCTTGCCGAAGATCTCCCCCAGCTCGTGGTTGTTGGGCTTGATGAGGAAGGGGCGGTAGGGCAGCACCGCGCACAGCAGGTCGCGGGTGGCGTCCACTACCGTGAGGATGTCCCTCCCCTCCAACCGGGCCAGGATGCGCTGGTACACATCATCGGGCAGAGAGGCGGGGATGGATCCCGCCAGCACCAGCACATCCCCCTTTTGCAGACGATCCAGCTTGGCGAACAGCTCCTCCAGGGCGGCGGCGGGGATGCCGGGGCCCATGCCGTTGATCTCGGTCTCCTGCCCCGCCTTGATCTTCACGTTGATGCGGGTCAGCCCCTCGGGGAGCCAGATGAAGTCGGTGGCGATGCCCACCTTTTGCAGGCCCTGATCCAGGGCCTGGCCGGTGAAGCCCGCCAGGAANCCCAGNGCCACATTGTCNANNCCNANNTTGCGCAGNACNGTGGACACGTTGATGCCNTTGCCGCCCCACTGGAGCTCGTCGCTCTCGGTGCGGTTGGTCGCCCCGGCCTCAAAGCTGCTCATGCGNACCACATAGTCCAGGGCGGGATTAAAGGTAACGGTATAAACCATGATCGGTCAAACCTCCTTGATGTCGGTATATTCTGAATATCTGCGGTCGTCCAGCCGGTCGGTGACNATCCGGGCCCCGTCCAGGGGCAGNACGGACGCGGCGGTGATGGTGCCGAACTTGCTGGAATCGGCCAGCACCCAGGTCTCCCGGGCGNGGGCGGCGGCNNTNGCCTTCACCATGGCCTCCTCCGGGTCNGGGGTGGTNAAGCCGGGGCCGANGGCGATGCCGTTGGTTCCNAGAAACGCCTTGGTAAAGTTGTACCGNTTCAGCGCCTCCATGGCCTCCCCGCCGATGATGGCCAGNGTGCCCGGCTTGAGCACGCCCCCCAGCACATAGGCCCGCAGGCCCCGCCGGGGCAGGCGCTGGGCGCACTCGATGCTGTTGGTNACGAAGGTGGCNCGNNNNGCCTGGATATGCTCCACCANGTGCATGACGGTGGAGCCCGCGTCCAGATAGACCACGTCGTCGTCGCGGATGAGGCCGGCGGCATACCGGGCGATGCGCTGCTTNTCCGGCGTGTGGAGCTCACGCTTCACATCCATGTCCAGCTCCTCGCCGCGGAANTCCTCCTTGACGGGCAGGGCGCCGCCGTGGACNTTGTTCAGCTTGCCCCGCCGGGCCAGCTCGTTCAGATCCCGGCGGATGGTGGCCTCCGANGCNCCGGTCACCCGGCACAGGTGGGCCACGCTCACCGCCTGNTCCTTCTCCAGCTCCGCCAGAATGGCCTCCATCCGCAGCTCCGCCAACATACCGCAGGCTCCTCTCCGTTGTNTGTTGATCCNATCATATCATCAAAAACAAGCAGGGTCAAGCGNATNCGCTCAGNNTTCCTCCTCCGGGTAGACCACGCCCCACTCGCTCCGCAGGGCGGTCATCAGCTCCATCACGTCCATGGTNTAGGGCAGCAGCATANCNCCNTCTCCNCGGATGGCCGCCTCCATGTCCTCCAGCTCGTACACCAGNGCNTCGGCNGTGCNCCCCACNNGGAGGANTTCCNTTTCGCCGGTGGCGGCGTCCACGATGACNGCNTCCTCCGCCCGGGGNTANTCCATGATCTCNATATAGCCCTTTTCGCAGGAGANNACCGCCCGCTTGGGCTGCTTGGAGTGGAGGGACAGCGNNGCCGTGACCAGCTGGCCCTCNNNGTTCATCATGGCGATGGCNGCGCTCTCGTCCACCCCGGTGGGGGCCTTTTGGACNAAGGACTTCACCTGNTCNGGGTTGGAGGCCAGGAACAGCCGNGCCAGNGANAGGGCGTACACCCCGATNTCCAGCATGGCCCCNCCCGCCAGACNGCGGTTGAAAAAGCGGTTNTTCATNTCGTANTCCTTGAAGCTGCCGAAGTTGAGCTGGATGAGGTTCACCCGNCCCAGCTCCCCNGAGGCCACCCGCTCCCGCAGCGCCCGGTACAGCGGCATATGGTAGATGGTCATGGCCTCGGCCAGCACCACNTGGTTTTCCTCCGCCAGCTTGGCCGCCCGCGCCAGCTCGGCGCTGTTGAGGGTGATGGACTTCTCGCACAGCACGTGCTTNCCGTGNGACAGGGCCTGNTCCAGATAGGCCATGTGGGTATTGTGGGGNGTGGTGAGATAGATCNCGTCGATNTCCGGGTCGGTGAACATCTCGTGATANTCGCGGTAGACCTTTTTCACGCCGTATTGNNNCNCGAAAGCCACCGCNNTNTCNTAGGTGCGGTTGCCCACCGCGTCCAGCGNGCGGCCCATGGNNTGGAGCGCCGCGGCCATTTGGTTGGCGATGACCCCGGTGCCCAGCACNGCCCAGCGNANCTGCTTNNTNTCANTCATGNCAAANACCTGCCTTTCNCNNTTNGNTNGGCGGGGGCCGTNCGGAGACGGCCCCGNTGATTNATTNTATCACACCTTCTTCTTTTTCAGCAAGCCCAGCATGAGCATNCCGGCCACGGAACCNATGNCGANGGCGGCGGCNTAGCCCAGGGGGTTGTGCATNACCGGGAACACGAACAGTCCGCCGTGGGGAGCCGGGGANGCGCAGCCGAAGGCCATGGACAGCGCGCCCGCCACAGCNGAACCCACCACGCAGGAGGGGATGACGTGCAGGGGGTCGGAGGCGGCAAAGGGAATGGCNCCCTCGGTGATGTAGGACAGGCCCATGATGAAGTTCACGGGGCCGGACTTGCGCTCCTCCGCNGTGAAGCGGTTCTTAAAGAACAGAGTNGCCAGGGCGATGGCGATGGGGGGCACCATGCCGCCCGCCATNACGGCGGCCATCACCGGGGANAAGCCGCCCTCCACCATGGCGATGGAGGCGGTGCCGAACACATAGGNCGCCTTGTTGATGGGGCCGCCCATGTCGGNGGCCTGCATCCCGGCCACCAGNGCGCCCAGCAGGATGGCGGAGGANCCNCCCATGGAGTTCAGACCGTTGATGAGGGCGTCGTTGAGCATNCCCACCACNGGGTTGACCAGGCACATNAACGCGCCGATGAACAGCAGNCCCACNACGGGGTAGATGAGGATGGGCTTCAAGCCNTCCAGGGACTGNGGCAGCTTATCNCAGNCNTTGCGCAGNACTTTCATNAACCAGCCGCCCACGAAACCGGCCAGCAGNCCGCCCAGGAACCCGGCGGGGACGATGGGCACNGTGGGGTCGGCGAAGTAGGCGAAGGTGGCGCCGGTNGCCGCCAGGGAGCCGCCCACGAAGCCCACCATCAGGCCNGGACGGTCGGCGATGGACTGGGCAATGAACGCCGCCAGAATGGGCACCATGAAGCCGAAGGCGATATTGCCCACCTTGTTGAAGAACGCGGGCAGGGCCCAGGAGGAGCCGAAGGCGGAGGTGCCCGCCGCGCCGCCGTCCAGCAGGAAGGACAGCGCCATGACGATGCCGCCGCCGATGACGAAGGGGAGCATATGGGACACGCCGTTCATCAGGTGCTTGTAGAGCCGGCGGCCCAGGCTCTCATTGCCCGCGTCCTCCACGACGGCGCCGCCCTCGTGGTGGTAGATGGGCGCCTGACCGTTGACGATCTTCTCGATCAGCTCCTGGGGCTTGTTGATGCCGTCGGACACGGGCACCCGCAGCAGGGGCTTGCCGTCGAACCGGGCCAGATCCACGTTCTTGTCGGCGGCGATGATGATGCCGTCACAGGCGGCGATCTCTTCCCTGGTGAGGATGTTCTTCGCGCCGCCGGAGCCCTGGGTCTCCGCCTTGACGCCGATGTTCAGCTCACGGCCCTTCTTCTCCAGGGCCTCGGCGGCCATATAGGTATGAGCGATGCCGGTGGGGCAGGCGGTGATGGCCAGTACCCGCAGGGAGCCATCCGGCTTCTTCTCCTCCACCGGGGCTTCCTCGGGGAACTTCACCCGTTCCTGGGCGTCGATGAGGGCCAGGAAGTCCTCGGTCTTTTCCGCGTCCAGCAGCTTTTGGCAGAACTCCTCGTCCATCAGCATCACCATCAGGTGGGACAGCATCTCCATATGGACGTCGCCGCCGTTTTCCGGGGCCGCGATCATGAAGAACAGGGTGGAAGGCTCCCCGTCCTCCGCGCCGTAGTCCACCCCGCCGGGGACGGTCATAGCGGCCAGGCCCGCCCGCTTGACGGCGGCGCACCGGGCATGGGGGACGGCCACGCCGTTTTCCACGGCGGTGGAGTCCAGCTCTTCACGGGCCCAGATCTCCTTCTTATACGCGGCTTTGTCGGTGATGTTGCCGGCCTTCTCCTGGAGATCGGCCAGCAGGTCGATGGCGGCGCTCTTGTCTGCCGGGGCGGCGTGGAGCTGGATCCCGTTTACGTTGAGCAGATCGGTGATACGCATGGTCACAACTTCCTTTCCTGATTTTATTTGATTGAACGCGATTGATTTTCCTTAATTGAATCCTACCATAGCCCTCCGTCAAAGTCAATCATTTTCAATCATTTTCGCTCACAAAAATGCAGCCCTGATTTTGGTGCATTTGCACAAATCGGCTTAGGACAAAAGAAGTCCGCCCCTCTTTATTCCAAGGGGCGGGCTTCTTCTGTGATCGTTTTTGATTGTCTCTGATTTATCCTTCGATCTCAAACTCCGCGGTCAGCGTTATGTCCTCCCGCCCCGGTTCCAGGTGCACCTTTGTGGTGACGCGGTAGTGCCCCGGAGGCAATTCCCCATAGGCGTAGCTCCAGTTTATGGTTTTGGAGGCGCTGGCGTTTCCCGGCAGGATATACCCCTCCGTGGTGAAAGCCACCCGGACGGAGGTGTCCACACCATGCCAAACGCCGCCGTCCTCCACCTGGAGGCCGTACGGGTTCCCATACATCAGCTCACTCTGGGTCTCATTGTGGATCTGATACGTCAACCCGGTGGGGGTGACCGTCCCGGGGAGTACCTCCATCCAGGCATCGCCGCCCGCCAAAACAGGGAAATCGGGGGCATCCGCCTGTACCGGCACGTTATTGTAGTAGTCCTCCGCCGCCGTCAGCAGCTTGGCGGCGATGCGGGCCGCTTTCACCGCCTCCTCATCGGAGATGGCTTCGGGGTAGAAGTAAGTCTCTGCGTCCGGGTAGCCCTCCCGGAAGGAGCAGCCATTCATCGAGGTGACGGTTCCGCTGCCCAGATCCACGGTGAACTCCCACCAGCCCACATTGGACTGGCTGCTGAGCATCGCGGACATGAGCGTGGACACGGTGACTGACGTGCGGCCCTCGTCCGTCCACCAGGCAGTGACCCACGCCCCCCAGCTATCGGTCTTGTATTCCGCCATGCTCAACTCGCCGCCGAGGTGTTCCCCAAACAGGGTGTCCAAGCCCTCCGGGCGCCAAACCACCCTGCTCAGCTCAACGCCGCCCGCCGTCCCGGCGATTCGGACTAAGGGGCCGGTGCCCACATCTTCCAGGGAGAAGGTCAGGTCGGCGGTAACGCTGTCCGGGTCAAAAGCGGGGAAGTCCGAATCCCGGATAGCCACCATCCGGTCGGTGGCCAGCGCCACCCCAGCGCACAATACCCCAATGAGTGCAATGACGATCACCCACAGGGCGGGCTTTTTGTAGCTCAGCACGTTTTTGATGCGGCTGGTGGGGTCGCCGTCGCCGAAGGCCAGCGGCCCCGCCGGCAGGCGCTTCCCCGCGGACAACCTCAGCAGGGACGAGGAATAGTCCGCCCGGACGTCCCGGCCCATTTTGCGCAGCACGGTCTCGTCGCAGGACATCTCCATGTCCTTCCCCGCCAGGTGGAACGCCAGCCACACCAGGGGGTTGAACCAGTGGATGGCCAACGCCAGCCAGGCCAGCGTCCGGAACAGGTGGTCACGGCGGCGGATGTGGGTGCGCTCGTGGAGGAGGACATAGTCCCGCTCCCCCTCGGGCAAATCGGAGGGCAGATAGATGTTCGGCCGGAACAGCCCCAGCACAAAGGGGGAAGGGATGTGGTCGGCCAGCCGGACGTTCTTCTCCCCTTCCAGCGGAGCCGACCCCACCAACTTCTGCCGCAGCCGCAGCAGAGACAGGGCGCTGTATCCCAGCAGGATCGCGGCCCCGGTCAGCCAGACAATGCTGACAGCGGCCAAAAGGCTGGGGGCTTGGACAGCGGCATCCGGGTGATCCGACGGCTCTGCCGGCCCGTCAGAGGGTATAGAGCCCGGGCGGCCCGTCGGGGAATCATCCACCCGGATGACCACTTCCACCCGTTCCATGTTGATTTCCACCATATTCAGGCCCTCTCCGGCAGGCTCCACCTGGATGGAGGGGGTCAGGCTCCAGGGAATTTGAATGGTAAACGGGCACAGCAGCCGGAACAGCACCACCGCCCACAGGGCGTAGGAAAATACCTTGGGCGCTCTCCGCAGCAACAGCCGGGCCAGCAGCACCACCAAGATGACCACTGCCGCCGTGGCGCTCATGCTCAGCACCTTGAGAAATAAGGCTTCCATCCCCTTACCTCCTTTGTTCGTCGATGAGCCGCTGGAGCTGCTCGATCTCCTCGCCGCTCAGCTTTTTCCGGCTGGCAAAGGCAGTCAAAAATTTGGGCAGGGAGCCGTCAAATGCCTGCTCCACAAACTCCTCGCTCTGCCGGGCGGCAAACTCCTCCCGGCCGATCAGGGAGGTCACCACTCCGCCCTCATTCTGAAAAATGCCCTTCTGGCACAGCCGCCGCAGCACGGTGTAGGTGGTGGACTTCTTCCAGTCCAGCGTCGAAGCGCACAGCTCCACCAAACGGCTGGAGCTCAGCGGCGCGTTGTCCCAGATCAGGTCGGCGAAGGCGGCCTCCACCTCGCCCAGTTTATATTGTGCCATGTCGATTCCTCCCCTCATAACCAGTCTACAAGTTGTCGTCTAAGCTCAGTTTACAGCAAGTAAACCATATTGTCAAGGGGAAAATCCAGCCCATAAAAATTTCCGGCAAACCGGCCTTCTCCCGCCCCTCTTTGCGCAAAAAAGAGCCGGGACTTCTGTCCCGGCTCCTGTTCAGACGCGTCTATCACTTTTGGAAGCTCACGCCCACCACCGTGACGTTGACCTGAGCCACTTCCAGCCCGCTGGTGTTCTCCACGGCGCTGAACACCGCGTCCTGCACGGCCTTGGCCACATCGGTGACCACGTAGCCATACCGTACCAGGATGGGCAGATCCACGCTCACCCGCTCGTCCTCCACCCACAGGCGCACACCCTTGGTCAGCGCCTTGCGGTTGGCGGGGTCGGACAGCTCCCGGCCCACTCCGTTGCCCAGGCAGCTCACGCCCTCCACATCCACCGCTGCGGCGGCGGCGATGACGGCCAGCACCTCCTCGGAAATGCTGACGCTGCCCAGTTCGCCCTCGTGGGAGATATATTCTTTGCCGTCGGCCATGTCGCCTCACGCTCCTTTTCGATACTGAGGCTATTATATCACCCTGTCCGTCAAATTACAATCTTTATTTACGGCTCCGCCTCGATGATCGTGATCTTCTCCGCCGCCAGGCCGGTCTCCTCCTTGACGATCTCCATGATCTTGGTGGCGTCATTCCCGCTCAGGCCGTTCTCCGTGGACGACACCACCACGCTGGCGCTGTTGTCGTTGATGAAGCAGATGCAGTCGCCATAGCCCTTGGCGGTAATCAGGTTCTCGATATTGGCCTCCGACAGGGTAACGGCCGCCATGGCCTGGATGGAGGCGTTGGCTTCGTCAATAATGTCCTGCTGCGCTCCCGCGTCCGCGGCCGCCTGCTGTAGCAGCTGGAGGGCGCTGTCCCGGGCCTGCTGGCGGTTGAGCCGGGCAGAGGCGAAGTAGCCGGTACTCTCCCCGGCGGCGCTGGGCTGGGCGCTGGGGTCGGCGGAGGGGGACGCGCTGGCCGCAGTGTCCTCCTTGCCGTTGACCAGGGCGGCCTGACCCAGCAGCTTGCCGCTCCCATTGTTGTCGCCGGTTCCGTCGGTGGCCGACGCCTCCCTGCTGTAAGACCAGTTCAGGTACACCGCCGCCCCCACAAAGAGCACGATGGCCACCACGACCGCGTTCCGTTTCCACACATTCATGTTTCTGTCCTCCCATTTTTCATTGTTGGGGGATCTCATCCCCCTTTACATACGGTAATTCTGTCCGCGCCCAGCCCGGTAAGGGCGGACACCGCCTGGGTGAGCAGCAGCCGCACGTCGGCCCGATCGCCCCCCTGGCACACTACCACCGCCCCCTGGAACTGGGGATAGCGCTGAACCCGCACCATCATCTCCTGGCCCGAGCCGGTGTTGATGACCACCGTCTTTTCCTCTAAACTGTTTCCCCGCTCCGTCACGGAGGTGGATCGGTCTGTGACCGGCACCTGTTCCATGCCGCTCTTCACCGTGAGGGCCACCGTCACCTTTCCCGCCCCCTCCACCTGGGACAGGGTCTGGGACAGCTTCTCCTCCAACGCGGCCAGATCGAATTCCTCCGGGGCGCTGCGGTCGGCGCTTTCTGACTGCTTCTCCTTCTCCCCCGTGGGCCACAGCAGCAAAATCAGCCCCGCCGCCAGGATGATCAGCACATACTTGTATTTCTCCAGCAGCTTCCAAACCTGCTCCGCCTCCGGCTTTTTCCATTGGAATCTCATGGCTGTGTCTCCTCGTAATACTGCCGTTCGGCGGGTACGCCCAGCTCCTCCTCCAGCAGCCGGCCGAGCTGTTCCCGCTGTTCCTGTGTCCAGCTTCCCCGGGCGGTGACCTCCCAGGGCCGGGGCACGCTGTCCTCGTCATAGCCGTAGGTCACCTCCGCCTGACAATCGAAGCCAATTTCCTTCGCCTTGTCCACAATATATGCGGCGGTCTCCTCCTCTATGATGGACAGATAAAACAAATCATTTTTCTCCTCCAGCTCCTGCTCATAGCTCTGGGCCCGGTTCCGCCAGCCATCCACGGCTTGCGTAAAAAAATCGCCGTCCAACAGTCCTGTCAGCGGCCTCACCGCCGCCAGCAGCAGGGCCATGCCCCCCGCCAGGCGGCACACTTTCTTCGCGCCGCCCTCGGGGGCCAGGGCCTCCGCCAGCGCCAGCACCAGGGCGGCGGCGGTCACCCCCAGCAGCCAGCCGCGCACCGCCCCCATCATACCGCCGCCACCGACACGCAGGATACCAGCGCAATGAGCAGCAGCAGGCAGCACGCCCCCGTCATGCCCAGCACCAGCCCAAAGGCGGAGCTCAGCCGATCCACCAGGGTACATACCGGCCCATCCCCAAAGGCGGAGGCCAGCGCCGCCACCAGCTTATAGGCCAGATAATGCACCGCCAGACGCAGCAGCGGCACCAGGCATATCCCTAAAACGGTAATCATGCCGAATACCCCCACCGTCCCTCGCAGCACCCCCGCCGAGGCCAGCATCGTTTCCGCCGCGTCGGACAAAATACCCCCCACCACCGGGATAGCCCCGGAAATGGCAAACCGGGCCGCCTTTACCGCCGCCGCGTCCGCCGACCCGGCCACCACGCCGCTGGCGGCGAGGTAGCTGACAAAGGCGGTCATCACAATGGTAATCAGGGTGGTCACCGTCCATTTGAACAGATCTGCCATGCGCTTCAGCTCCTCCCTTCCCAGCGCCGCCTGGGCCACCGAGGCGGCAATATAGCCGTATAAAAGCGGCACCAGCAGGCCGCTGATGAGGCTGATGAGCAGATCGGAGAACAGCGCCGCCGCCATCTGCCGCGCCGCCGCCCCGGTAATTGCCCCCGTGGCCGCCGTCACCGCCGCCACCGTGGGCAGCAGCACATTGGCAAAGGAGGACATCTTTTCAATGGCCCCTGTGCCCATGCCCAGCAGCGAATTCACATCCGCCACCGCCACCGCCGTCACCGCCAGCGTCCCGGCCAGATTGGCGGCGCTCACCCTGCTCTTGACCCCCTCCTGCCCCACCGACTCCGCCAGGGCGCAGAACAGCAGGATCACCAACAGAAGCGCCCCGGAGCGGGCCGCGCGACGCACCGCGCCGCTCAGCTCCCGGGTGCCCGTGTCCAGCAGACTCTCCAGGCCCTCGTCCAGGCTGGCGCCGTACTCCGCCTCCCCGCCGTTCTGCTCCGCCGAGCGCCGGAGCTCGTCCACCTCGATCAGCTCCTCCTGCCTGAGAAGCACATCGTCATCGGTGAGGGCACGGGCGGGAAGCCACAGCGCCGGAAGGGCCAGCAGGGCGGTCAAAACGATCCACGCCCTTTTCACGCGCTCCCCTCCCCTACAGCAGCCGGGTGAGCACGTCCAGCACCGCCGACATCAGCGGCAGCGCCGCCGCCAGGGCCAGCGCCGTCCCCGCCAGCTCCACCGCCGAGGCCAGGCCCCCCTCCTGGGCG
>JAAVHT010000035.1:11864-36466 GCA_014799565.1 Clostridiales bacterium | reverse complement strand
TCTGTGAATATCCGCAATGTTCGGCCATTATGGGGGCAGCGAAGCTCCACCGCGGGGGTGCCGGGACGTTTGTCCAGAAGGAAAAACTCGTCATAGCCGGGCTTGTTTCCCTTGAAGTATCCCGCCGCATCATTTGTCATAGCTTCCCCAATGAGACGCGATTTTGTAAAGTCCACAGGCGTTCCCGTTACAGAGATCCGGCCGCCGTCCGGAATCCCGTGCGCGTCCCGAGAGGCGATGAATCGGGCATTCAGCCAAAGCGTATCCTCCCGCACATCGCCCCCCGAAAGGTTAANANAGGCATGGTTCGTGGGAGCGAGTGGGGTGGTGCCGTCNGGCATCATCCGGTAGGTCATGGTAAGGCGGCTGCTGTCATCAAAGGAGTAGCGCACCTCGACCTGGACGGAGCAGGGAAAGCCACCTTCCCCGGTGTCGGTCAGCGTAAAGGAGACAGCGTTTTCCTCCGGAAGAAGCTTTCCCGCAAACAGCTTTTTGGCATAATTGCCGCTGCCCCCGTGCATGAACCAGCCTCTTTGATTTTTCTCTAGCTGAACGGTTTTTCCGTCCGCCTCATATCGCCCTTCGGCGATCCGATTGGCACACCGGCCAATGGTGATGCCCCAAAAGCCGGGAGCTTCCAGGGCCTTTGCGTCCGGAGCGCCAAGGACTACGTCGCCCAGGTTTCCCTCTCGATCCCGCACCAGGACGGCGTGGAGGACGGCGCCGAAGTTCAGCAGTTCCACCCTNTCCCCTTTTTTGTTCTCAATGCGGTAAAGCCAAACCTCTCTCCCGTCAGACAGAGTTCCGAATTGTTCACAGGATACCATAANCNCACCTCATCTTTTACCATGATCTGGGNCNCCCTCTCAGGTAGAGCGGCNGNCTATGCCGTCTTTTCAAAGAGNCGGCTGCTTTTCCANCTCTCACTAAAATAATAGAGAATACAGATGATNCCCGGCAGGATTCTGGAGACGGCNGTTCCCCAGAAGTAACCATACACTCCCATGGACATAAGCTGCACAAAAACGAGGGAAAACCCTACCTTGCAGACCACACCGTCCAGGATACCAATCAAGAAATTNAGCTTTGCGTTCCCCGTGCCAATAACCATCGCCTGGAAGGAACCNGTCACCGCGGACGCAAAGAAGTGGACGATCATGATATTTAAATAGGTCACACCCATATCGAGGACATCNGCATTGTTNGTAAATATCCCAAACAGNGCNTGGGGCCAGCCCAAGACAACCGCAGAGATGACAGCCGCTACAGCGGAGGACAGACACAGCGCCCAGATGGTGACCTGCTTTGCGCGCTTATGCTCGGAAGCACCCAGGTTCTGTCCAATCATAGCGCCTGCNGCCTGAGACATACTCGCGGAGAANATCTCAAGAAACTTCTGGAGCTTGTTGCCGATGTTATTCGTTCCGGACTCAATCATGCCGTACGCATTCACATTGGAATTGACCCACACCATGGAGACCCGGACAAGAATGGAGCGAAACGCCTGCGGAATGCCCAGGGAGAGAATCACCTTGCAGGACTGCTTGTCAATTTTAAAANAGGACAGCTTCAGCTGGAAGTCAAATGTCTCCCGGTATTTATACATAAAGGCAAACGCGGCGGCAAAAGACGCCAGCTGAGACGCCGCCGTAGCGATAGCCGTTCCGGCGGCTTCCANGGGAATAACCACAACAAGCAAAAGATCCAGTACAATGTTGACGACGGCGGCTACACAGATGAAGATCAGCGGGCGCTTGGATTCGCCCATCCCCCGCAGAATGCCGCAGACACAGTTGTAGCCAAAAATGAACGGAAGTCCAATTGACGTAATAATGAGATAATCCCGCGCCTGAGAAAACGCNTCCTCNGGACAGTTGAACAGNTTCAGGAGCGGTGTGTTCAACGCAACGGAAACGGCCATAAACGCCAGAGACATTCCCATCATCAGCACAATAAAAGTTCCAATGGCTTTTTTTTGCTGCTTCACCTGGTTTGCTCCGGCCAGTTGGGCGATGTAAATCTGTCCGGCCGTCGCAAACGCAGTGGCCACNGGGGTCAAGAAATCGGAGACCTCCCCTCCGACAGACACNCCCACTGTTCCCACATTCCCGACATATTTGCCAATCACCATCAGGTCGACCATCGAATAGAGCTGTTGTACAAGGTTGGTTAGAATAATCGGAATCACAAACATAATCAGGCCGTTCAGGACAGNACCTTTTGTCAGNTCCTTTCCNACGGCTTTTTTTACCGTACTCATAAGGTTCAACTGCCTTTCCGCNAAATNCACCGNAGATGNCCAGAACAGCGCTTCCGCNGCGTCCACATTCTCCGCAGAAGAGATGNCAATTTTCTTTCNNCTGTCNTTGNCGTACCGCCTCAGCGCGGTGTCCTCNGCACAGTTCCCNTTTTTNNTTTTTCAAGGGANTCCCCTGNAATNCGAACTATGCCCCCCGCTTGGAATCATTTTCACGGGTTCCATAGGGCACCCGCTTTTCCAGAACGCATATGCTCAGAATGGGCAGCAGCGCAAGCAGATAAAGGGCAGCATGAATAAAGCCCTCTCTCCCTCCCATCACACCGCTAAGGGCGCTTGCGGCGGAGAGAAGCCCCAGGATTGCCGCTGTTCCTCCGGTGGTTCGCGGTAACGAAAGATGGGAGATTTTATATTCGTATATCGTCATATCCTGCGCGGACGTCAAGCACACAATGAGATTGCACAGGACAAGACAAAAGCCAATTAACGCAGCGGCTTGAAAAATGACCAGAACTGGGCCAAAATTCCCCAAAGATCTCTTTGAACCAAGCAGAAACAGCCCCACAGAAAGGAAATACAGGCTGCTGTATATGGCCTTCAGAAGGATCCGCTGTTTTCCGCTCAGCTTCTGCTGATAGAAATCGGCCATGTAGACGCGATCAACCTTCCTCCGACCTGCATGATCCATTGTCTCTCTGGTGGAATACCCCTCAAAATATTGGGCATAGAAATTCTTCCGCTCAAAGCTTCTCTCTCGATCCTTAGATGAACGAAACTTCATAGGCTTCTCCCTATTCTTCACGGATGAATGATATCAGGAACGAAGACAAGCCCCGTTCCTGATAATCACTTGACCCCAGCTCAATCTTTTTTCGTGTTCGGAGCGTCTACATACACCATCCAACAGGGCGCGGGAACGCGAAGCTTAATGGCCTGGGACGGGCAGTCAAGAACACACGCGTTGCAGTGCCAGCACTCCTCCGGGAACTGAATCTTGGGCACACCGTTTTTCGGCTGGCGGCCATATACATCCACGGGGCAGATNTCAACGCAGGTATGNCAGCCTATACATTTGTTTTTATTAATAATCGGGGGCATGATTACACATCCTTTCTCATTCCGCTTCTTTTACGGCCTCGTAAAGCTCGGTTACCGGAACTCCNTTTACCTTCTGAANCGTGATGAATTTGCCGTCATATTTGGGATCCTGTTCCGGATAATCCGCNCTCTGNAAGGTTCCGCGGGACTCCTTGCGGCTGTTTCCTACGATCATCGTAAGCTCGGCGGCCTCCGCGATATTCAGAACTTCAATACAGTGCATGAACTCATGAACATTGGAGCAATGCATCTGATCCAGCTTACCCATCAGGCGGTGGAGGTGGTANAAGCCCACGCGGTAAAGCTTCTCGCTCTTTTTCACGCCGTTGGCCACATAGTTCCACATCGTCTGCATAATAGCGATGTTTAACTCCTTCCAATCCGGCGANGCGGTATCGACCTCATTGTTCCAGATTTTCCCGTAAAGCTCGGCTCTCTCCTCGACGATGGGTCTGTTCTCCGCTGCCTCAAACGCTCTCTCCTTCACAGCGGCAGCGGCGTTCCGGCCGCCGATTCGGCCAAATATGGCNGCTCCCGAGATGCCGCTCATGGCGTTCTGGCCGCACATGGCGCCGCCGCCCCAGACGTAGGGAATATCCGTCTCCGCTCTGGCGTTGATTTTCAGGCCAATGCATTTGTATTGACGCAGGCCGGTACCGAACTCCAACATATGCTTGTGCAAATCAAAGCCCTCNTCCTCCAGGGTGGGGAGCGTNGCGGAATTCCCCTCGTGATCCAGACCCCAGCGCATATACTCGTTGTCAAAATCCGAATTCAGCGTACAGTTCATGAAGAGCGGATTCGCTTCCTCGCGGGCCCGGTGGAAAACATCCCGATCCACATCCGCCGTGTAGTCGCCGCATCTCCAGTCCGGCTTTGTCACGTACTTGCTCATGGGCTTTCCGTCGATGTCTGTGTAAATGCCTACCCATGTAGCCTTTCCACCGCGGTAGAAGAATTTGCAGACGCCGACATAAATGTCCTCATTGTCAATTCCCAGGAGCTTACCTCCCGCACGGTAAGCGGCCATCTGACCGCCGGCCGTATTGGCGGGGCAGAAACACTGGTTGAACATCCAGCCGCTCTGTTCTACAGAACCGGCGATCCGGGAGCCGATTCCGGTTCCCAGCACGATTCCTTTCGCACGGATAACCTGCATGGCCGGTTCTTCACCGTTCAGATCCAAGCAGATAGCGCCGATGGCCTCGCCCTTCTCGTTGGTGATAATCTCTGTCATAGGCGTGCGGTTCAGAATCTTGACGCCCCGTTTCAGCGCCTCTTTCGTGAGCACCAGCTTCTGCCCCTGACCGGCGTACTTCAGATGGATCCCCTGCTGTCCCGGCTTTGTGTGGCCGGTAAATTCCCAGTCTCCATGGGGCTTCATGGGTATGCCCCACTTGTCCCAGTCCTTCGCCGTTTCCTCGCCCATACGCATGAAAACCTTGACCAGATCCATGTCTTTAAGCCCCCGGGCCTCCTGCGACTTGAAGAGCAGCTTCAGCCATTCCTCCTCAGTCCCGTGAACCTCTGGAATATAGCATTGAAAATGGTCGTTTCCCGTCGCGCCGCTGCCGCTGCGCTTAGTGTTTGCCTTCTCCGCCACGATCACGTCCGCGCCCGCATCAGCGGCGTCAATGGCCGCCATCATACCAGCGATTCCTCCGCCGCAGACCAACACGTCGCACTGGAGCGGTTCTTTCATTGCGATTTTCATAAAAGCCTCCCCTTCCCAAAACCTTATATTGTGAAACTTATCTGTCGCCCTTTTGCGGCGCATCAACATACACCATCCAGCACGGAGCCGGAACCCGGAGCTTGATCGCGTTGGCGGGGCAATCCAGGACACAGGCGTTACAGTGCCAGCACTCCTCCGGGAATTGAATCTTGGGCGCGCCATTCTTCGGCTGGCGGCCATAAACGTCCACAGGACAGATTTCAACGCAGGTGTGGCAGCCTACACATTTGTTCTTGTCAATGATTGGAGGCATAAAGTCACGTCCTTTCTAACTTATTCTGCTTCCTGAACCGGCGTATAAAGCTCAATCACAGGTTTGTCGTTGATCTTGCGGACGGTAATATACTTGCCGTCGTATTGGGGATCCTGCTCGGGATAGTCCGCTCTCTGAAAGGCTCCGCGGGACTCCTTACGGCTCTGTCCCGCTATCATGGTCAGTTCCGCCGCCTCTGCGATATTCAAAACCTCCACGCAGTGCATGAACTCATGGACGTTGGTGCAGTGCATCTGATCCAGCTTCCCCATCAGGCGATGCAGATGATACAGCCCCACCTGGTAGAGTTTGTCACTCTTTTTCACGCCGTTGGCCACATAGTTCCACATCGTCTGCATGATGGCGATGTTGAGCTCTCTCCAATCCGGCGACGCGGTGGTCACCTCGTTATTCCAGATCTTTCCATAGAGCTCCGCACGCTCCCGAACAATTGGCCTGTCCTCCGCCGCCTCAAATTCCCGAACCTTCGCGTCAGCCGCGGCGTTCTGCCCGCCCACGCGTCCAGATACTGCCGCAAAGGAGATCCCCACCATGGCATTCTGCCCGCACATGGAGCCTCCGGCATAGAGATAGGGGACATCGGTGGCCGACCGGGCATTGATCTTCAAGCCGAGGAACTTGTTTTCCCGGGAGCCTGTTCCAAACTCAATCATGTGCTTGTCAAGGGAGAATCCCTCGTCCTCCAGGGCTGGCAGTGTAGCGGAGTTTCCCTCGTTATCCAGGCCCCAGCGCATATATTCGTTGTCATAATCCGAATTCATGGTGCAGTTCATGAAGATCGGATCTCCGTTCTCCTGGGCTTTGTCGAAGAGACTGCGATCCACATCCACGGTATAATCGCCGTACCTCCAGTCAGGTCTGGAGACATAGGGCCCAATAGGATTGCCCTCCAGATCTGTGTATACGCCAACCCATGTGGCCTTGCCGCCGCGGTAAAAAAACTTGCATACGCCCACATAGACGCTTTCATTGTCGATACCCAAAAGCCTCGCGCCCGCCCTGTAGGCCGCCAGCTGGCCGTCTGCGGTGTTGGCCGGACAGTAGCACTGGTTGAACATCCAGCCGCTCTGCTCTACGGTTCCGACAATCCGGGAACCGACGCCAGTTCCGATCACAATTCCTTTGGCACGGATGACCTGCATGACAGGCTCGTCCCCGTTCAAATCCAGACAGATAGCACCAATCGCTTCGCCCTTTTCGTTGGTGATGATCTCCGTCATGGGGGTTCGGTTCAGAATCTTGACGCCGCGCTTGAGCGCTTCCCTGGTCAGAACAGGCTTTTGCACCTGTCCCGCATATTTCATGTGAATCCCCTGCTGTCCAGGCCTGCAATGGCCGGTGAATTCCCAGTCCCCGTGGGGGCGCATAGGGATTCCCCATTTCTCCCAATCCAGCGCCGTCTCTTTGCTCAGCCGCATATAGACCTTCATGATGTCCAGATCCTTGAGGCGGCGGATCTCCGGAGTTTTCATAAGGAGATTCAACCAGTCCTCCTCTGAACCATGTACCTCGGGGATGTAGCACTGGAAATGGTCATTTCCCGTTGCACCGCTGCCACTGCGCCTTGTGTTAGCTTTTTCCGCGACGATAACGGAAGCGCCCGCGTCCGCAGCGTCGATAGCGGCCATCATTCCCGCGACGCCGCCGCCGCAAACCAGGACATCGCACTGCATCGGTTCCCTCATTTTTATCATAAGCAATTATCCCTCCTATTTCCCAGTCAGTCTCCGCTGCTCTTATTGACAACNTCGAAGAGGCCCGCGACGGGCTGCCCCTCCTCTTGATGGACACTGACAAATTTTCCGTCATAGAACGGATCCTTTTCCGGATAATCCGCCCGGATGAAGCTGCCGCGGGACTCCTTNCTGCTGCGGCCCGCAACCATNATGCACTCGGCCAGNTGTGCGATGTTGCGAACCTCCACGCAGTGCATAAACTCGTGTACGTTGGAGCAGTGCATCCGATCCAGCTTAGACATNAGGCGGCGGAGATGGTAAAGNCCGACCTGNTAGAGCCTGTCGCTCTTTTTGACCCCGTTGCCCACGTAGTTCCAGACTGTCTGCATAATGGCGATNTTGAGTTCCTTCCAGCTGAGCGTCTCCGTGTCCACTTCATTTTCCCAGAGCTTGCTGTAATACGCGGCCATTTCCTGAACTATNGGGCGGTTNTCGGCGTCCTCAAATTCGCGGAGCCTGGCGGCCTCAGCCGCATTCCGTCCGCCAATTCTTCCCATAATAGCGGCCCCGGAGATGCCGCCCATGCCGTTGGCNGTCGTCAGGTTTCCGCCGGCATACACATAAGGGACAGTGGTCTCCGCCCTGGCATTGACCCGGACGCTGCACGCCCGGTATTCCACAGAACCGGTACCGAATTCGANCATGTGCTTATGTATGTCGAAGCCTTCCTCCTCAAGGGCCGGGAANGTGGCCGAATTNCCCTCGTGATCCAGGCCCCAGCGCATATATTCGTTGTCGAAATCGGAATTCATGGTGCAGTTCATGAACAGGGGATTCGCTTCCTCCCGCGCCCGGTGGAACACGTCCCGATCTACATCCGCNGTGTAGTCGCCGCATCGCCAATCCGGCTTTGTCACGTATTTGCTCACCGGATTTCCGTCCAANTCCGTGTATACNCCNACCCATGTGGCTTTCCCGCCGCGATAGAANAANTTGCAGACNCCCACAAAGACGCTCTCCCGGTCGATNCCGATCANCTCGCCGCCGGCCCGGTAACAGGCCATAGAACCGCCGCCCGTATTCGCGGCGCAGTGGCACTGATTGAACATCCACCCGCTCTGCTCCACGGTGCCCACCACACGGGAGCTGTCGCCTGTACCCAGGAAAATCGTTTTCGCCCGGATCACCTGCATAGNCGGTTCTGCATCGTTCAGATCCAGACAGATCGCCCCAATGGCCTCACCTTTTTCATTTGTGATNATCTCCGCCATTGGAGTCCGGTTCAGGATTTTGACNCCGCGATTAAGCGCCTCCTTCGTAAGGCAGAGCTTCTGGTCGCGGCCAGCGTATTTCAAATGGATGCCCTGCCGCCCGGGNCGGGTATGGCCGGTAAATTCCCANTCGCCGTGGGGCCGCATGGGAATTCCCCAGCGCTCCCAATCCAGTACGGTCTCCTTCCCCAGCCGCATCCATTCGGTGACGATATCCATATCCTTGAGAAGGCCCTTCGCTTCCTGGGATCCNAAAAGGAGCTTCAGCCACTCCTCCTCCGAGCCATGCACCTCGGGGATGTAGCACTGNAAATGGTCATTTCCCGTCGCACCGCTGCCGCTGCGCTTGGTATTGGCTTTCTCNGCGACGATGACGGAGGCNCCNGCTCCCGCCGCATCGATGGCAGCCATCATTCCCGCGATGCCGCCGCCACAAACTAAGACATCACATTGCAAAGGCTCTTTCAGCTTGATCATCGTTTTTCCTCCGTTCTTCTTAGTGGATAGATTGTTGAAAAATTTGACTTTAGTATAGCACAATGAAACTTTTTGTGTTATACTAATACAAACATGACNANTATCCACTTTTTCGATATTCTTTTTCNCANCTTNTGTTGTCTTTGCAAATGCGATGGTTNGGNGCGATTACCATAGGAGGAATTGGGGATGAATCTACAGCANATCCGATACTTTGACGCTGTTGTAAAATATAAAACTGTCACGCAGGCATCCGCNCACTTGTGCATCTCTCAGTCGTCNCTCTCCCGCTCTATTCTTCGGATGGANCAGGANCTGGGACACGAGCTGTTNTACCGTTCGGGCAGCAGCATCTATNTGACCAGCTANGGAAAATATTTNCAGAAAAAAGCCGCTGAAATACTCCNCCTTTCCGCCTTGAGCGACCCCATCAACATGGTATTTCCTGAAATAAAAACNATCGGCATTGTNGTAAGCTACACCGATCCTCAGATTATCGANGCCATTACGGAATTTCTGGAGGANAATCCCGGAATATCCGTCCGCATCTCGCATATGCAGTCCAGCGANATTCCAGACCACCTTGACCAGGTTGACCTGGTGATNGCCAANAGGTATCTTAATATCAAGGGCATCGATCAGCGAAACTNGTTCTTNCTGGAGTGTGCCAAGACGGANTACANGGCGGTCATTCCGCGGGACAGCGAGCTGGCCTCCAAGGAAATTGTTACGCTCCGAGATCTGCACAANTATCCCGGCGTCTATTCATACAGCGGCGANAACCTGTTTCTTGACAAGAACCCTGACGATCCCAATACNGAAGCCATCCTTGTGAACAGAGTCCTGTTAAAATGCCGGATTCTCTCCCTGGGCATCTATGTAGGGATCATCCCATCCTATTTCAGACAGACCTTTAAGGATGAAGAGAAGGTCGTTTTCCGCCCCGTGACGCTTCCCGCTTGTGATCTCCCCCAAAGCTTTGGGCGGTTTCTCTACTTCCCTGTGGAGGCAAACGAATTGGTACTACGGCTTATCGCCAAGATCCGCAGCCATCTAACCGGCATCAGCCAACACGGCGGGGAGGCGTGACATGTATTTTACGCACCTGAACTATTTCAAAACAGTTGTGGAATGCGGAAGCATTCTCAGGGCATCCAATGAACTCTATCTGTCCCAGTCCGCTCTGAGCACCAGTATTTCCTCCCTGGAGGCAGAACTGGGGCAGCCGCTCTTTGACCGGGTTAACAACCGCCTTTTGCTGACGGACTATGGGAAATATTTTTACGATCTTGCTCTGAAGCTGTTAAGCGTCTGGCAGTCCTGTCTGGAGCATGACGGCGACATCTCAGAAGAGAATCGAATCTCGATTCTGGTCGACAAAACCTGTGTGCCTTACGAGGTGATTCTTCGTCTCCTGGAGGCCGTACGGGACGACTTAGAGATCCGTTTTGTCATCCGCACGGAACCTGTGTTCATGTCAAATTTGAAAACGGATATTGTCGATTGGGAGATCCTGCTGAGCCATGATAAGCTCTACAGCACATACTTTGCGCATCAATATACACCCCCGCGCGCGAATAGCAGTCTTTACGTTCTGCTGCCCGACCACTATCCCCAGGCGGCGCTGGACACGGTGAAACTTTCCGATCTGCGCGGCTGTGAGTTCTGTGCGCTGAAAGAGGGCGATCAGTATGAGCCGGGCATATACGAATGCCTGAAGGAAGGCTTTATGCCGCAAAGCAGGTTCGTCGTAAACAGCGCCGATTTGAAGCAGATCATTCTCTCCCGCGGCACCTTGGCCGGGTTTGTCACCTCCCGTTCCATGCCAGATTTTGCCGGTATTCCGAATACAAAGCTGGTTCCCGTAGACACAGATTACCGAGAGCTCTCCCTATGCCTGTACTGGACGGAGTTCGCCAATGAGACGCCAGCCTTTTCACGCTGCATCGAATTACTGAAGAACTGCATCAGGAGTGATTTCCCGTAACGGGATGGGGCAAGGCGTTCTATTGCGCCTTTTCTGAGGCTTCCAAACCCCTAGAAAAGCCACTTTGGGCTACAGTCAAAAATCCCTGGCTTCTACTGGAAAACCGTAGCAGCCAGGGATTTTTTCACTTATTTCTGGGGGAGATGCCGGAGCGCAGCGGGGATCAGCTCCGGTTCGGTATCAAAGACCTGATAAGCCAGCGTACTGAACCCGTGGATGTACTTGTACTTTCGGACGCGCGGAGCACCGCCGTTAGCGCTGACCGTGCTCTGTTCATAGTCGTAATTGTGTTCCGGATCGGCAAGCACCTCGTCCAGCGCTTGGAGCACGTTGGGAATGAGATTGGACTCTACATTACACATAAAATGCATGGGAAAGAGATAATCGTATTCATCCAGGCGTTCGTTCAGTTTTCTCACACATTCCCGGTATTGATAGAGGGAGCATTTCTCAATGGGATAGCTCACAGAGCCGCAGCCGGACACATCCGAGCAGATGTTGTCCCCAGGAAACAGAATCCGGTTTTTGCGATCCAGGAACATGGATGCGCCCGGGCCGCCATGGCCGTTGGATCTGATCAGCTCCATGATATGGCCGCCGCCTAAATCCCAGGTATAGCCATCGGGGACTCCGACAATTTCATAAGGCCGGAATACCGGCAGATCCCGGCGGTCGAACTGGAGCCAGATATTGTTTCCGTTCTCGTCAAAGAGGTAATCCCACATATGCTCATTCTGCGCTTTTAGCAGCGGGACAAGATCCTCGTGGCAGTAGACCTTGTCAAAGCGGCAGTTCCCAAACGCGTGGTCAAAATGGTCGTGGGTATTGACCACGATGATCTCCTTTCCGCCGCTCAATTGATCCACAAGACTCCTGCTGTCACCAAGACCGTAGGCAGTGTCAATGAGAAAGCACTTTTCCGGGCCAACGGTGAGCCACATCCACACATCTCCGGCTCCGTCGCAGTTCTGGTTGAACAAGCCGTAGAGGTTCTCCCGAAACTGATAGACTTCGATATAGGGATTGCAGTCAAAGACCTGACAGGGATGGTTTTCTCGAATCTCTTTCATGAACGCCCAGCTGATTTGATTCTGAGGGGCGCCCCATAAAATCCTCTTTGCTTTGGACTTTCCTCGGATTGGATACATACAACCGCTCATTTTTTCCTCCGTTTCTGTTGTCAATTGATCTCGTCCACACGGCAACAGGCCGCGAAGTGCCCGGGCGAAACCTCTCTGAGCTCCTGAGGCTGGCTGCACCTTTCGCACGCAAACCTGCACCTCGCCGCAAACCGGCAGCCCGGCTTCGGGTCGATTGGCGACGTAACTTCGCCCCGGAGGATCTCCCGCTTCATTTTTGTGTGGATATCCGGCACAGGGATTGCGGAGAGCAGCGCCTTGGTATAGGGATGCAGCTGCCTTTCAAATACCTCTTTTGTGTCGCTCAGCTCCACCACCTGTCCCAGATACATAACGCATATCTGGTTGGCCAGATAGCGCACAACCGAGAGATCATGTGTGATGAAGATATAGGTCAGCTTCATCTGATCCTGCAAGTCCTGAAGCAGGTTCAACACTTGGGCCTGAATGGAGACGTCCAGGGCGGAGACAGGCTCGTCGCAGATGACAAGCTCCGGGTTCAGCGCCAGGGCACGCGCGATGCCGATGCGCTGACGCCGCCCGCCGTCCAGCTCATGGGGAAATGAGTTTTTGATCCGGTTGTCGATCCCTACCAGGTTCATGATGGCGTTGGCCCGTTCTCCAATCTCCTTTCTGGGGTAGCGCCCGGAGATTTTCATGACCTCTTCAATGGTTTCCCTCGCCGTCAGCCGGGGATTCAGCGAAGAATACGGATCCTGGAAGATGATCTGCATCTTTTCCCGCACTTTTTTCAGTTCGGAACCTGTGATGTTGGTGATGTCCTCTCCGTTCAGGAGAATTTTTCCTTCCGTACTGTCCAGGATTCGGATCATGGTGCGTCCCAGCGTCGATTTTCCACAGCCGGATTCGCCCACTACCCCCAGCGTTTTTCCGCGTTCCACCGCAAGGGACACATCGTCCACAGCATGACACATCCCGCGAGGGGTTTTAAAGTATTTTTTCAGCCTCCGCACTTCAATCATGTTGTTCATGCTTTACTCCTCCCGGCGTAAATACAGTTCGTGAAATGCCCAGGGGTGACCTCTCTCAGCGTGGCGTCGGCAGTGGCACATTCCGGCTTGGCGTGAGGGCACCGGGGATGGAATTTGCAGCCGGTGGGAAGGTGAACCGGATCCGGAACATTCCCCATGATGGGTTTCAGCCGTTCGTTTCCAACAGCAACGCTGGGGAGTGCCCCAAAAAGGCCTTTTGTGTAGGGATGCAGTGTGCGGTCAAAAATATCCTCCGCCGTACCCAGCTCCACTACCTCCCCGGCATATATGATGGCCACACGGTCACACATCTGCGCGACAATACCCAGATCGTGGGTAATTAGAATCATAGAGGTGTTGAATTTGCTCTTCAGGGCGGTCATCATCTCCAGCACTTGGGCTTGGATTGTCACATCCAGGGCCGTTGTGGGTTCATCTGCGATCAGAAGCTCCGGATTGCAGGCCAGAGCCATGGCGATCACCACGCGCTGCTTCATTCCGCCAGAAAACTGATGGGGGTATTCGTCAAAGCGATCGCCGGGAATCCCCACGGTTTCCAGCATTTCAATCGCCTTTTCTTTGGCCTCACGCTTGCTGACCATCTCGTGGATCTGGATTACCTCGGCAATCTGTTTGCCGATCGTGAACATGGGATTCAGCGCCGTCATGGGATCCTGAAAGATCATGGCAATGCTCTTTCCGCGGATCTTCCGAACCGCTTTCTCCGGCATCGTCAGAAGATCCTCCCCCCTGTAGAAAATTTCACCGTTTTTGACTTTTGCGGGCGGATCGGGAAGAATGCGCATGATGGATTTTCCGATGGTGGTCTTCCCCGCGCCGGTCTCACCCACCAGGCCGATGGTCTCACCTTTCAGGACGGTCAGGTTCACATGATTGACCGCATAGACAATCTCGCCCCCCGCGTGGTATTCCACGCTCAGATCCTTTATGGACAGCAGACTGCCGTTGTTCTCTTTGATTTCACTCATATCCAATCGCCCTCACTCAGTTTTTAAGCTTCGGATCCAGCGCGTCACGCAGACCGTCACCCAGCAGATTAATGGCAAAAACCACAATCATGATGCAGAACGCGGGATAGAGGGCCTGCTCCGGATATTTCAGCAGCCACTGGCGTCCGGAGGAAACCATCGCGCCCCATTCCGGATCCGGCGGCTGAATACCCAGTCCGATGAAGCTCAGTCCGGAAGCCGCCATAATGGAGCCCGAGATTCGCATGGTAAACATAACGATCAGCGGCGAGAGCGAGTTGGGCAGGACGTGCCGGAAAATCACGCGGCCCTCGCTGGCGTTGACAGACCGCGCGGCCTCCACGTACTCCTTTCCTGCCTCCGTCATGCAGGAAGCTCTCGCCATACGGGCAAAGCCCGGAATTGCTCCCACGGAGATAGCAATGATGGTGTTGACAAATCCGGAGCCAAGAACCGCCGAGATCGTGATAGCCAGGAGCATATTCGGGATTGCTTGGAATATATCAAGAAAACGCATGATTAGATTGTCCACCGCCCCGCCGAAATAGCCGGAGATCGACCCGAGGACGGTTCCCACCACCGCCGCGAAAATGGAAGCGCCAAATCCAATCGCAAGGGATGTACGCGAACCATACAGAAGCCGCGTAAGCGTATCCCGCCCCAGGCTGTCGGTACCCAGCCAATGCTTGACCGAGGAGCTGGCGTTCTTGCTGTACAGATCCTGCACCTCATACTCGTAAGGCGCAATAACGGGCGTCAGCAGTGCCAAAGCGATGATAACGACCATCAGGATAGCGCCGATGACAGCGCTTTTCTTCTTGGACAGGCGTTTTAAGACCTCGACGAACTGGTTCTGCTTTTTGACCTCCGCGGTGTCGTCGTCCGCCAGTCCAAACAGCACGTCCTGATCGAATTTTGTCCTCATAAGCTCACTCCTCCACAGCCTTAGGTACGGCCTTTTTCTTCTTTCCGGTCTTGTACTTGGATCCAATCCGCGGGTCGACAAAGGCGTAGACAATATCCACCAGCAGCATTACAATTCCAAACCCGAAGGCAACGAGCAGCATCCCCCCTTGAACCACAGGGTAATCGCGGGACTTGATGGCCGTCAGCATATAGGTGCCGATCCCGGGAATGGAAAAAATCGTCTCCGTAACTACAGCACCGCCGACGGCCGTGGCAAACATCATGCCAATCTGTGTAATAATGGGAATCAGCGCATTGCGCAGGGCGTGAACATAGATCACTTTGAAATTGGACACACCCTTTGCCCGCGCTGTCACAATATAGTCCTGGCGAATAACCTCCAGCATGCTGGAGCGGGTCTGCCGGGCGATGGTCGTCGCGTGGGAAATGCCGTAGGAGACGATGGGCAGAATCATATACTTGAAGCCTCCCCAGCCGCTGGCCTCCAGCCACCCCAATTTCAGCGCGAACAGCAGCGATAACAGCAGCGCCACCAGAAAACCAGGCATGGAAGAACCAATCAGCGCCAGAGAAACGGACAGCGTGTCCCAGATCGTGTCCTGATGCGTCGCCGCCAAAACACCCATCAGCAGGCCGAAAACGATGGCAAAAATAATGGAGCCAAAGGCCACGGACATGGTCACCCAGAATTTCGAGACCAAATCACTGGACACTGACCGCCCGGTTCTGTAGGAATTCCCCAGGTTATGATCCACCAGAAGCTGCTTGAAGTAGCGACCCAGCCGCACGATATATGAGTCGTTCAGGCCCAGTTCCTCACGCGTTTCCTGAATCTGGTCGGGTGTCGCCTCCGCGCCGAGAATCAGCTCAACCGGGTCGCCCTTCGCAAAATACAGGAGCGTAAAGATGACAATCACAACGCTGATCAGCACTGGTATCATCATCAGAATTCTTCGTAAACAGTATTTTAGCAACCGTGTTCAACCCCTTTTGTATGTTAATGGCAGATTTATGGAACGTATTTCTTATACCGACAAGTCTCCAAGCCCTGAGCAGGCATCGGAGACTTGTCGGTTTTTACGCCTGGAGACGCCGGATCAGCTGGCGCTCTCCAGCAGCCAGGTGGCGTCGGCCGTGGGATAGAAATCACCGAAATAGAAATTGCCTGGGGCGACATAGAGCTGATCCATGTCTATACCGCTGCGGAGCCCATAGTACTGCGTGACCTCGTGCATGGGGTAAATGACGCACTGATCTTCCAGAATCGCCTGTGCTTCCTTGATCAGGTCAAAGTTCTCCACCGCGTCGGGCAGCGCCTGATCCTCCAGTTCCTGGAAGCGCTCCGCGTTGCCGCTGGTGTCGTAGCGGTTCCAATGGCCGCGGCAATTTGCGTGGACGTTCAAGGTGTTATAGTAGGTAAAGAGAATCGTGTTGGTCTGCTTTGCGGCGGTGATGCAGATATCCCAGCCGGTCGTGATCTGCGTCTGGGTAGAGGTGAAGGACGCTGTCTCAATTTCCTCAATTCGGGAGCTGATTCCCACCGCCCGCAGCTCTTCCATAATAATCTGGGCCAGAACAACGTCAGACGGATTCTCCGCGGAGTAGATGATCACAAGGGGCTCGCCGTTGTAGTTGGACTCCGCAAGACATTCCTTCGCTTTGGCCGTGTCAAACGGATACGGCTCCCAGCCCTCCACATACTCCTGCGCCCAGCTGGCCACGATCTGTGTAGACTTGTTCACAAAGCCATCATAGCCGCCCACAACGATATCGTCGTTATTGATCGCGTAAGAGACGGCACGGCGGAGATTGACATCCTTCATCTGGGAATCGTCAGAGCAGTTGTAGTAAAGATACTTCATCTGCGTGGCGGCCGCAGGGAACAGATCGATCGTCGGATCCTCCATGCAGTCCGGGAGGGACACTGTCGGCACCTGACGGAGCATATCGATTGTACCGGCATTGAACTCAATGATTTGCTGGGTGGCGTCCGGGATAATCTTAAAGACAATCTTGCTGATGTTCTGGGAGTGGAGGTAAGCGCCATTCTTAGCAGCGTCCTCCTCCGTCATCCAGTAATTCTCGTTGCGGACGAGGGTCATCGAGGAACCGTCCTGATAGGACTCCAGCTTATACGTTCCGGAGCCCACCGGCGTAGTCATCATGCCGTCCACGCTCTCCTCGAAGGACTTCTGGGAGACAATATCGATACCCGCCAGATTGTCCGACCAAAGGAAGTTCTTCGTTGTGTAGCCGATTACGAAGGTATATTCGTCCACGGCATAGGTCTCCTCGTCGACAATATCCGCGGCTTTCTGCTTATACACCGTATCCTTGCAGTGAATCACGCTCCAGACAGCGTCCTCGGCCTTAATCTGATTGCCGTTGGTGTCAAAAATGTGATCAAAGAGCGTACACTGTAAATGCGTGTCATCCAGCCACTCATAGGATTCTACCATCACTGGAATGATCTCCGAGATATTGAGCGGATTGTAATCGAAAAGTCTCTCATAAATTACGCCCTTGCAGAAGCTCGCGGATCCCATCGCCGCCTCCGGGGCCAGATTCTCCGGGTCGGAGGTAATTCCAACGTTCAGAACCGTCTGCTGCCCCTCCGGAACCTCCAGATCTCCGACCATTTTGCTTCCTGCGGCGGGGGTGTTTCCCTCAGAGTCACTGCTGCCAGACCCAACTCCTCCGGTCGGGGTGCCGTCAGCGCCGCCGTTCCCGCATCCAGCAATGCACGTCAACATCAGACACATCGCCAGAAGCAATACCAGTACCTTTGAATGCTTTTTCATTTTTTCCACTCCTTCTTTTTTATTAAAGAGAGGCATCCCTCGCCTGAGACTGATCGAATCCACTCTCTACGCTGGTATCGTCGTCCTCAAGTTCCGGAATGTCCCCGTCTTTAAGCCTTTAGAGCAATTATTTGCTATTCACTTTGATTTTAAATCTACAGCCACAAGCAAAATCCCAAGGATCCGGCAATGGCAATGGTTTCCGGCTGCGGCCGGCGGAAAATCATTCAGGGCGCAACGCCGTTCCTATCTCAAAGCGCCGCTGCTGCCCCGCGATAAGCTAGTCAGCTTCCTCAAGATGCCGGATGTCAGGGAATTGTGAATATTTCGGTAAAGTATAAAGCATTTTATCCATCTTTGTTTGTATTTATTTTATTTGTTTTTACAAAAATGTCAATTTCATTAAATGCATTCGACCTATTACCACATTTCGATAGCACTTTCCCCGGCCTCCTATCAGGCGTCCTGTGAGGCCATCCGACATACGGTAATGAACCGGTTCAGAAGGCCCATCCTCGCCGAATGATTGGATGCCAGTTCAGTTCCACCGCTGTCCCGTGGGCAGTTTGACAGGAGTCCACCTTGACTATCCAGAAAAGCTGTTGAGCGATTTTTCGCCCCTGTTAATTGCTTGGTAAATTCAGTGGGAATAAGATATTATTTATAATTTCTGCTACACACACCCTTCCCGCAGCCCATACAATAATTTTGGATTAAGAAAAGGCCCCAGAGGAATACCCCTGGGGCCTTAGGCCAAGTTTGTCCGTTAAAAATACAAGAGTATATGGAATGCTTAGTGAATTACCTCCGTTTGATGATTTATTTATCCAGGAAACCTTCCCTGGGGGTGACCTTAAAATGGGTGGCGGCCCATGCCGCCGCCCATTTTAATCTGTCCCTATTTGGAAGCGGTGCCGCAGGAAGTAGGCGGGTGTGCAGCTCCAGGCGTGACAGAAGCTGTTTACCACTGTCCCGCCATAGGGGGATTCATTGGGGTTGGAGGGATCGTAAAGCTCCCAGAAGGTGTCCGCCCCCTGCTTCACCATACCACCCCAGTAGCCGCGGAGCACGTTCAGCGCCTGATCCCGTTCTCCCACCAAAAGAAGCGCATCCACATAGTGGTGGTAGAGATACGGCGTCACCATTTTCTCCGCTTCCGGCATGGCGGCGACACGCCGGAGAAGCGCCGCTCCCTCCTCTGGCTCCAATACGCCGGCCAGCACCATCCACACCTGGCTGGCCCAAGAGATTTGACGGCCTGCGCCGCTGACAAAAACCTGCTTTTCCTTGTCCCAGAGGGCGGAAAAAGCCCGCTGCTTCTTTGCCTGATATTCTTCTTTCAGCCGGGCGCTGAGCGCGTGTTCTCCCAGCGCGTCCGCCAGCTCCGTCAGAGCATTCAGGCAGTATAAGTAAATGGCTTGAGCGCCGGCCTGCTTGTTGAGGTTCAGGTTCCAGTCCACAAAGCACCAGCCCAGCACATCGGAGTCGCGGATCAATCCCGTATCGTCAAAGCACTTCCGCGCCAGCTCCGCCTGCCGCAGGGCGGTGGGCCAAAGCTCCGCCAGCGTCTCCCGGTCGCCGGTGGCGTTCCAGTAGTCCCGCAGGGTGGGGATGAAGAACAGCGAATAATCGAACATATAGGTGTCGTCCGCCTCCACCTCCGGCTCAGTAAAGAGACAGGCTGCCAGCCGCCCTTCTTCGTTGGCGGTGCCTGCAAACAAGTACAGGCACCGCTTCACCAGTTCATCATTCCGATAGGTGGCGTAGCTGGCCAGCGCCTGCAAGCGGAGATCTCCCAGCCAGAGACGGCGGTCGCGCTTTGGGCCGTCCTCGAATACGGTCTGCATACAGCTGCGTAATGTACGGCAGGCCACGGCGTCGATCCGGGCCAGCTCCGGGTCGTCCAAAGGAAAGGCCGGGAGCGTGGAAGCGTCCGCGCAGGTGGTCTCCCGGCAGACACAGTCCGTCAGCCGCAGGCTGTACTTGCCGCTCACATCCAGCACTGTCAGCTTCACATACCGAAACGCGTACCGCCGGGGCAGCGCCACCGCCGCGGGCAGCACGTCCACATGAATCTGCTCCTGCTGGATCCAGCCCTTGCTGATCCAGCCATGATAGGCATCCGCGTCCTCAAATAGCTCCTGGGCCCGCTCGGCAAACTGGATGCGCAGCCACGCCGGGGCGTCTGGGTGGCTGCCCGAAAAACCCAGGTTCAAGGTCAGACGGCCTACAAAGTGATTCCCAAAATCCAGACAGACCACGTCGCCGGCACGGAGCTGGCGGGTGTGGAACGCTTCCGCCTCCGTTACAGACACCGCCCCGTCTGCCGCCTGCTCCAGAGCGACCGTGCGGACAGGCCGCACCTCCCGCTCTTGCAGAACCGGCGTCAGCTCCGCAGCTTTTTTCAAAAAGAGGGCTTTTGTCTCCAAAGCTGTCACCCCTTATACCAGTTCCAGAAGCTCCCGGATGGAGCCCATGTTATAGTCTCCCGCCTGATTCTGCGCCGCGTCCCCCACACAGGCAGCCTTCATTCCCGCAGCGTGGGCTGCCTGGGCGCCGGAAACAGCGTCCTCCACCACCAGGCAGTCCGCCGGGTCGATTTTCAGCAGTTCAGCGGCCAGGAGGAATACATCGGGGGCAGGCTTGGAGCGTTTCACGCCGTTCCCATCGGCCACCGCGTCGAAATATCCATCCAGCCCGATTTGATGGAGGATGAGGGGGGTGTTTTTGGAGGAGGAGCCGACGGCCAGCCGCAGGCCCTTCTGCCGCAGCCCGTCCAGCGTCTCCTTGACCTCGGTGGGGAGATCGTCGGTGGTCATCCGCCGGAGATAGTCCTGATACTGCCGGTTCTTCTGGTCGGCCAGCACCTCCTTTTCCGTTATGGAAAGGGGATGGGTGCATTTCTCCAGGATGATATCCAGGCTCTCCATCCGGGACACGCCCCGGAGCCGATTGTTCACGGTTCGGTCAAAGGGGACGCCGATGCTGTCCGCCGTGGCCTTCCAGGCCAGGTAATGGTACTCGTCGGTGAAGCAGATCACGCCGTCCAGGTCGAAAATAATTGCTTTGAAGCCCATTGTTACCACCTCAAATAGTCTTTGCCGCAGAATGGGTCGACGGGGCTGCGCCCCACAAATCCGCTCCGGCCCATGAGCTTTTCCAGGAGGGCCGACAGGATCGTATCACTGTTGGAGTAGCAGTTCACATAGGTCTTGATCATGGGCACATCCACCAGATGGTAGGGGTTGGCCAGACTGACAAACAGCACCGGGCGCTCCTCCACAAACCAGGGGACGTTGTTCCCGTTCCCCCAGAAGGTGAACCAGTTCAGCCGATTGGTCACCTTATTGGAGGCGTTCTCCACATTGGCCAGATAGATCACCAGATCATACTTCGCGCGGAACGTGGCCACGTCGAATTTCGCGGTGGAGAAATCCTCGTGGACGTATTGCTCCACCTGGAAGCCCTCCTGTTCCAGAAGGGCGGTGAAGGTGGACAACACCCGCTCGTTGGAGGGGAAGTCACCCAGGATCTCCAACAGCACCTTTTTGTGTCTGCCCGGATCCAGCGGGAGAAGGGCCTGGGTGTCTTTGACCAGGGTGATCGCCTTGTCCGCGCACTCTGCCGCCCACGCGGTGTGGGTTTCGTTTTGCAGGATACCCAGCGCGTCGGGCGCGGGAACCAGCTCCGCCTTTTCCTTCCGGTGCAGCCCCAGCGCGGCCTTCATGGCCAGAATTCGGGTCACCGCCTCGGTCAAGCGCTCCTCCGAGAGGATGCCGGAGCGGTAGCCCTCCAGCATAAAGTGATAGTCCTCATCCAAATCCTTGTTGAACAGGAACATATCGCAGCCCGCCTCGATGGAGTACGGCACCGCACGGGCCCGTTCCATGGCGCAGCTGAAGCCCACCATGCAGGTGGAGTCGGTGACCACGAGGCCGTTGAAGCCCAGCTTCTCCCGGAGCAGCCCTTTCAGCAGCGCCGGAGACAGGCTGGCGGGGACAAGCTTATTAGGCGCGTCTGGGTCAAAATGCTTTTCATAGGCGGGCTGGGCGATATGGCCCACCATGACGGACAGGGTTCCTTGGTCGATCAGGCTGCTGTAGATTTTGCCGTAAGTCGCGTCCCACTCCTCACAGGAAAGGCTGTTGACGCTGGTGAGGATGTGCTGATCCACCTCGTCACAGCCATCGCCGGGGAAGTGCTTGACGGCGGTGGCAACCCCCTCTTCCTTTGCCGCCCGGAGGTATTGGGAGGCAAAGGCCAGCACCCGTTCCGAATCGTCGCCGTAGGTGCGCACGTTGGTAATGGGGTTGCGCCAGTTGCGGTCGATGTCTGCCACCGGGGCAAAGGCCCAGTTGCAGCCCACGGCCTTGCCCTCAGAGCAGCTGATCTTGCCCAGGCGGTAGGCGTTCTCCGCCTCGCCTGTGGCGGCCGCCTGCATCTGCTGGCCGAAAAACGTCCCGTCGGACGCGATGCCGCTGCCGCCAAACTCCAAGTTGGCTCCGATCAGCAGAGGAATTTTGCTGTGCTCCTGGAGATAGCGGTGAGTGGCCTGCATTTCAGCGGAGTCCCCGCAGCGGTACATGATGCCGCCGATGTGGTGGGAGAGCATCACGCCCTCCAGATAGCCCGGGTCGCCGGAGTAGCCGATGGGCACAAAGAGCTGGCCGATTTTTTCCTCCTCACTCATGGAGGACAGGGTCTGCTCCACCCATTGGATGTCCTCCTCTGAGAGGAAAAACGGATTTGCCCGCAGGTCGATCATGCCCGCACCTCCGTTGGAGCGTTTTTACGGACAGGCCGCAGGAAACGGCGCAGAGTACCCTCATTGCTGAGGTAGATGAGGAACAGCACCAGCAGCACCGCGTTGATGATGGACTGGGTGGAGGCGTTCAGCTCATTGGAGAACACGGCGAAGGTGGAGTTGAGCATGGACATACACAGCGCCGCCAGCAGGAAGCCCAATTTCTCGTTGACGTACCGGCCGATGTAGCTGCCGATGAACATGGGGAGGAAGGCGGTGAACATGATGCTGATGGAGCCAAAGTTCAGGTTTCCGCCGTTGATGTTGGTGTTCCGGGCGGTGTTGAGGAAGCCCACCACACCCATCAGCGCGCCGCAGATGGCGTAGCAACCGAGGGCGTTGGGCACCTCCCGCACGCCGGTATTCACCGCCACCTTCTGGCCCTCCCGGAGGGCTTTGTAGTCGTAGCCGAATTTGGTGTGGTCGAAAATCAGCACCGTCAGGGCCAGCACTGCCACGATAATCAGGAACGCGTAGACCCAGGTTCCGATAAAGCCGGACATGGACGCATTCTGCACCTCCTGCATCACATACCGCCCGCCGGTGATGGTGTAGGTAACGCCCTCAAAGATAAGGGTTACGCCCAGCGAGGTGATGATGGGCGGGATGCGCAGCACCACGTAGAGCGTGCCGGAGAGCAGCCCCAGCAGCGCCCCCACGATCACGTTGAACAGGAGCATACAGGGCGCGCTGCCCGTGCCGCCGCCCAGCAGGGCGAAGGTGATCTTCGCGCTGACCACCGAGGACAAAATCGCCATTGCGCCCAGGGAGAAGTCAAAGCGCCCGCTGTTGAGGTTGATGGAAAGGGCCATGGTCGTAACCATAACGATGGCGGTGTAGACCACAAAGTTGTAAAAACTGGTCTGGTTGGCGATCATGGCCCTTCCGTTGACGGCGCACAGGGCAAGCAAAATGACAGCAAACGCGCAGGGGATCATCAGCGCACCGCCGGAGCGCCGCCCCAGCTCTTTCCATGACAGTTGATTCGTATTCATGGTCAGCCTCCGTTATCGTTTAGTGGTTCCGGGGGGCGGCNTGCCGCCCCCCGGAGAGATTNCNGTTATGTGTTTGTTTAGGAGCGGTCGGCCTCNACNAANGCCTGGAAGTCGGCGTAGGTCACGCTGTCGCCGATCATGGTGTCCAGCAGCTCCTTGTTATAGATGGGGGAATCGCCCTGGTCNGCGCTGTAGTACTTGTCGAAGGANGCGGTGTCGGTGGCCACCAGGTAGCTCTGGCTCACNGAGATGGCGGTGCCGCCCTCGCCCCGGATGGGATTGCCGTTGACNGCNTCNACCACAGCGGCAAAGATGGGGCCGATGCTGGANGAGTACTTGCCGGCCAGATAGACCAGCTTGCCGTCGGCCATGGCGGCCTGGTTGCCGGAGGTGAAGGAGTCGATGTCNCTGAACTCGATGCCGGCGGTGTTGAGCTGCTGGGTGAAGAANGTGGTGGCCATGCCCACGCTGAGGAAGGCGTCGGGCTGNGCCTGGATGGCGGCGTTCAGCTCGTCNGTNGTGGTCTCGCCGTAGCCCTGGAAGTAGGACACCAGCTCCACNCTGCCGCCGGAGACNTTGCTGGGATCNACGCCCTGGTCGCCGAAGATCTGGCCCACGATGGCGCCCATGTCNGAGGCCCCGCCNTAGGTNGCGCCCATGCCGGCNATCACGCCGGCNGCGCGGTANACGTGCATGGGATTGGGGATGAACGCGCCGTACATGGCGATGGTCTTGNCGCCCTTGTCAGCGAAGTACTTGCCCATGGCGTAGCCCGCCTCAAACTCGGTCTCCATGCTGGGGCCCACCTGGCCCACNAACCACTCGTTGGTCTTNTAGGTCTCNTACTGCTCGTCATCCAGCATACCGGAGGCCACGGCGTAGAACANCTTNTTCTGGGCGCAGGTCTCCACCTGCATNGCGCGGTCGGAGCTGGAGAAGGAGATGATCGCCTGGCAGCCCTGGGCGGCAAANCGCTCGATGGCGGANCGCTCCCCGGCGGCGTCGGTGAGCTGCTCGGTGTAGAGNAGCTCCACGTTGTAGTTCTTGGCGATGTAGTTCTCGTAGTAGCTGCGGAANCCCAGGGCCTCCTCGCCGCTGACGTCGGCCACCAGCACGCCGATCTTGATGGGNTTNNNGTNGGCGGGGGCCTGGNNCTGNTCNTCATTGCCGCCGGCAGNGG
>JAAVHT010000035.1:0-11859 GCA_014799565.1 Clostridiales bacterium | reverse complement strand
GCNGGGTCNGCGCTGTTTTCGGCGGNCTTCCCGGCGCAGCCGGCNAACNCGCNCAGGATCAGCGCGGAGGCGAGNAGCAGNGCAAACAGTTTCTTNATGGACTTTTTCATCATGTCATCCTCCAAATTCAAATTTTATATTCAACGCCACGCGTNAAATAACNAGTTATCGGGGCAGCAGCTTGGTGCGGTAGTTGATGCTGGTCACGCAGACCACGGCCAGGAAGAANATCGCGCTGACGATCTGGGAGACGCCGTAGCCGGTGTTGCCGTCGATCAGNATTTTCAGGGTNTTGTTCAGCAAAATGTAGGAGAAGCCGCCCACCAGGGCCGAATANATCTTGGANTTNGGCCCGCCGGAAATGGGCATACCGCCAAAGACNATGGCCACGATGATGTTCATGCCGATGCTGCTGGCGGTGCCCGTGGTCACCGAGGGGGTGTAGATCAGGGTGNNGNNNGCCCCCAGCCNCACGCNCAGGCCGGCCATCACAAAGGCGATGATGGTGTAGCGGTTNAGGTCGATGCCCGTGAGCTGGGCGCAGACNGGGTTGCCGCCCAGGAANTTCTGNCGCCGGCCCACCTTGGTAAAGCTGAAAATGAAGANGGACAGGGCCACGAACGCCGCCAGGATCACCACCTTGAACCAGGGNGTGTCCAGNGGCCGGAGCAGGTCGCTGGGGATGCTGATGCCGCCCAGCGCNCCGCCGTTTTTGGTGATGATCTGCGCGGCAATGGCGGAGAGCACCGACATCATGGCCACCGTGGTGACGAACACCGGGATNTGGAACACCGAGGCCAGCAGCGAGCTCAGAAGAGAGCATCCNATTGCCGTGGCCAGGATGACCANAAGCATCAGCGGCAGGCTTTGGGTGGCGTTGTAGGTCATCACGCCCANCGTGGCGCTGAACAGGGTGGACGCGCCCAGGCTNATGTCGAAGGAGCCCAGGGTGTAGATGAACACCGCGCCGGTGGCCACCACNGCCAGCACCACCGCCTCATTGAACACGATGTTGAGGTAGATATCCAGGCGGTAGCCCTTCGAGGTGACCGCCCAGCACAGCGCGGCCAGCAGTGCCGCCAGNGCCGCCAGGGGCATCAGGCGNANNANAAGCTGCCGGAGCCGATAGGATTTCTGTAAGGATTTTTCCGCTGCTTTCATGCCCTCGCCCCCTTAAATCATGTAGCCGATCACGTCGGCNTCGGTCAGCTCCGCGCTGCGGAGGAATTCCTTTTCCACNCGGCCGTCCTTCATNATCAGAAGCCGGTCACTCATGCCGATCAGCTCNGGCAGNTCCTCGGANATCATGAGGATGGATTTNCCCTCGNCNTTCAGCTTCATCATCANCTGGTACATGGCCTGTTTTACGCCGATGTCCACCCCGCGGGTGGGGCAGTCCAGAATCAGGATCTCACTGCCCCGTCCGATCCACTTGCCAAAGACCACCTTCTGCTTGTTGCCGCCGGAGAGCTGGGATACCTGCTGATCCCGCCCGGAGCANTTGATGGACAGCTCGTCGATCTCCTTGTCCACATAGCGGCGCTCCCGGCTGCCNANGATGATCCCCTTGGANACCGCNTAGCGCTCCATNCCGGCGATGGCGATGTTGTCCTGGATNCTGGCGGACAGCGTCAGGGATTCCACGTCCCGATCCTTTGCCACATAGCCCAGCCCCTCGTCCATCGCGGCGGCCTCGCTGGTGANNGCCNTGCCGTTGACNGTGACCGAGCCGCGCTCCGGCTTGGCCGCGCCGAACAGCACCTTGCCCAGNGTGTGCATCCCGCAGTGGGACAGCCCGCCNATGCCCACGATCTCGCCCTTATGTAAGGTGAGGCTGACGTCCTTCAGCTCCTCCCCCAGGCACAGGCCGCTGGCNNNCAGNGCCGCTTCNTNNTNGGCNGANGGAGTGAAATCGCTGCGGTAGTAGTCGCCCTGGAGNTCCCGGCCGATCATGCTGGTGCGGATCTGGTCGGCGTCAAATTCNTCNTTCTNAAAGCTGCGGATGAGCTTGCCATCCCGCAGGACGGTNAGGGTGTCGCACACCTCCATGATCTCCTCCAGGTCGTGGGAGATNAACAGCACCGCCCGCCCCTCNTCCCGNTAGCGNTTCATNAATTGATAGAGGATGGTGCGCCCGTCGTGGGANAGGGCGGTGGTGGTCTCGTCCACCACCAGCAGCTTGGGNTCCTTCATGGCCACCTTGGCGATCTCCACCAGCTTTCGGGTCTGGAANTCCANCGCCGCCATGGGGGTCGCGCCCCGGACGTTCTGGATGCCGATGTCGGAGAGGGCTTTGTCCGCCTGGGCGTTCATNGCCTTTCGGTCGATCANCCCCATACGGCGGAACTGGCTGGTCTCGGCGAGAAAAATGTTTTCCGCCACCGTGACTCCGGGAATGGTACCGCTCTCCTGGACGATCATGCCCACGCCATGGGCCAGAGCGTCGATCATGCTGGCCGGCGCCCAGGGTTCACCCAGGAAGGTCATGGTTCCCTCGTCCGCCTTTTGCATTCCAGCTGCAATGGAAGAAATCGTGGACTTTCCCGAGCCGTTTTCACCGATCAGCCCCCGGATCTCGCCGGGGTAGGCGTCCAGATCGACGCCGTCCAGCGCAATGGTGCTGGAGAACCGCTTGTGGATGCCCTTCATACTTAAAATTGGTGCGCCCATACCATCACCTCACGGAAAGTTTTGCGATTCAGGATGAAACCATTATACAAGGCATCGGCTGGAACCTGTGAGGGGGGAAACTCCCCTTCTTACCCCTCTTTTTTATTTCTTTTTCAAAAAAGGCCGCTCCAAAACTCCAAAACGGAGGTTTGGAGCGGCCTCTCTCATGAAAAAACCAATGCTTTTGTGGAAATCGTTTGATTTTTTGCGCTTGTTTTTGTCGTATATGCACAAGAAATTGGGGGGTATTACTTGCCTCAAATGGCTAAATGGAGCCTTATCCTGCCCCATCTGAGCGTCAAAGCGCAAAAGAGAACATTAAATTTTTAACCTCTGGTTCATTTTGTTGCCTACATCTCTTATTTTTAATCTCTATTCCATAAAGCGCGGTCAGAAAGCGAGGCACACAGCATGAAATGATTCCCGCCACATATCCTCAAAACGCTGCCTTGTCCAATATAGCCAAAACTTTATGGAGACATTTTTGCAAATCGCCCAAAAAGCTGATTATCTTAACCCAAACGCGGACTCGAGCCGATCATGTGGCCTGGTGTGGCAGCCGCTGAAGCACCAAACAACACAAAAAATGCAGGAAAAGACGGTAAAGTTTCCATTGGGGTGGAGCGAAATAAAACTCTATAATTTAAGGTGTGAAGAGACGCTGGGTGTCACCGGCCCCGAAACTGATGGGGCCAGCGGAAGGAGGTGCCCACATGAACGATACGCCCCCTGTGAGTTAGCCCGCCGCCAAGCGCGCCGATGGCGGCGGGGGAACCAGGAAAACGGCGTTTTGGCAAACCATTGGAAACGATGGGACGCAAAGTTTTGGAGGCTGTGGAATCGAGGGGGATCATGCGAGCCCTTCGACGCTATGCCAGTCCGACTGCGACTAAGCAAACCACGGGAAACCGTGGGACGGCAAAGCAATGGGGCCTAAGGATCGGCACGAACATAATATCTTTTGCTCATGGGGTATACCCCATGAGCCCGTTCCTTGAAGGAAAGGAACGGGCTCATCCGCATCTAAGGCAGCCCGGCTGCCGGATCCTTTGCGTCCGAAAAAATGCAAAGAAAGGAAGACTACAATGAAAAAACTTAGCAAAATGCTGTCTGTTGTGCTGTCCCTGGCCATGTGCGCCGGCATGGTGGCGCCCGCCTTCGCTGCGAGCTTCACCGAACTGCAAAGCGCCATTAATACGGGCAACTCTGTCTACGGGGAAGATGGTGGGTATAAGATCGAGGCGTCCAAGAACGACGAGACCGGCGAGGTCAACATCAAGCTGCATGAGAGAGTTACGAACGCTGAAGGTAAAGCATTCCAAGTTAATGTAAATAACCAAACTGTCACCATCGACCTGAACGGCAATAGCATTGTCGACGAGCAATCAAAGATCTAGGCGATCAATGTGTACAATAATGGCAGCCTGACCGTAACGGACAATTCCCAGGAACAGACCGGCACGATTGAAGGCGGTGGCACCCAGGTTATCACGAACCAAAGCGGTACCCTGAACCTTGAAGGCGGCACTATTAAAGGTGATGGCCTCTATGCTATCACGAATAAGGGCACGCTGAACCTTGAAGGCGGCGCCGTTGAAGGCGGCACAAACACTGGCATCAATAACCAAGGCTCTGCCGGTACGCTGAACCTTGAAAGCGGCACTGTTAAGTCGGACGGAATAGCCGTGGGCGCCAATGGAGGAACGGTTACAATCTCTAAAGATGTGACCGTAGAAGGCGGCAAAACAGGCGTTCTGGTTCAGAACAGCGGTACGCTGGAAACCGAGGGCACCATCAGCGGCGGCACGTATGGAATTAACGGAAAAGGCAACAACACTTCCGTTACCGTCAACGGCGGCAGCGTGACCGGCGTAAGCGACGGAATCCGACTGGAAAATGGTGCTGAAGCCACCATTGACGGCGAAGACACCACCATAACAGCGACGGGTGAAGATGGTAAGAGCAGCTCCGGCATTAGCGTCTGGAAGAATGCCACAGTGACCGTCAATAACGGGACGATCAGCGGAGGCTCCTTTGGCATTAGTGGTAACGGAACGAAAGAGAACGGGCAGCGTTGGTACGGTGACACAACGATCACCGTTGCGGGCGGCAAGGTCACCGGCGTCTATGCCGGTATCTACCATCCCCAGTTCGGTACGCTGAACGTCAGCGGCGGTGAGATCAGCGGCATAACCGGCATTGAGATGCGTGCCGGTACGCTGAACATCAGCGGTGGTAAGGTTACTGGCAATTACACCTACAACGGCACAGACTACGCTTTTGGCGCAGAGCACAAGGGTGGTGCTCTCACCACTTTCGGTGTCGGTGTGGCCGTGTCCCAGCACGTCACAGATGAGCAGATCGTAGTAAACATTTCCGATGGAACGCTGGAAGGCTACTATGCTCTCTTTGAGAAAGATCTTGCAAATACTGATAAAGGTGACGTTACGCTGAACATCACAGGCGGGAAGCTGGTCAGCACTGTCCATGAAAATCCAGAGGCTGATACGAACCGTGTGAACAATGTTACTACGCCGGAATACAACACCAATGACGCCGTTAAGGTCATGGACGACTACAAGTTCTTTGCCACCGGCGGCATGAGCACCGACAAAATCGCTGAGGACTACCTTGGTTATCTTACCGAAGAGGAAATGGCGAAGTTCCCCTACAACAACAAGGAAACCGACGGCAAGGTGAGCTGCATTGAGGTCATCCCCCAGGACGATGAGCTTCTCTTCCAGGTGGGCTATTTGACCGCTCGGAATCTCATCGAAAGCGAAGATGAAATTGATATGACGCTGAACGTAGGCGGCGATGACGGCAAGCTGGAGCCTCAGCTCTACCTGAGCGGCAGGGCTGTCAGCGTCAAGGAACTGAGCAAAGTCGTGGCTGAGAACGGCTGGGACTATGACAAGAATGTCGTGAGAATTGACGAGAACGGTAAAGTGACCGCCGTGGCCGCTGGCACCACTGAAGTTACTATCACGCTGATCAACGGTGAGACTGTGACCTTTACCATCGCTGTCGAGGGCGGAAATGACATCCCCAACGTGCCGAACGTGCCTAATAACGAGGTCGAGATCGACGACGTGGACGTGCCTCTGGCCGGCCTGTTCACCCGCGCGGACGCCATCGGCTACCTGTGGGAGCAGAGCGGCAGCCCCGAGTGGGAGCTGTCCGACTTTGACGACGTGCCCGAGGATCACGAGTGGGCGGTCGCCATCGGCTGGGCCCAGGATATGGGCATCGCCCTGCCTGACGAGGACGGCAATTTCCGTCCCGACGACCTGGTGCTGCGCAGCGTGGAGAGCCTGGAAATCAGTCCCGAGGGCGAGCTGCAGGAGTTCCTGAACCGCTACGCCGTGTACGCCGGCATCGAGTTGGACGAGGGCGAGCTGTTCATCGAGCTGGAAGGCAGCTGGGACGACGTCATCATGGGCGAGGAGGCCCAGGTCATCTTTGACGACTTCTTCGCCAAGCTGGAGCTGGCTCTGGCCGGCCTGGCGGCGTAAATCACGGGCCAATCAATGACGAGGGCTGAGCCCCAAGCAATTCACTGGCTACTTAGCTCTTTCAAAAAAGACTGCCCCAAAGCTCCGTTTGGAGCTTTGGGGCAGTCCCCTCGTGAAAACCGGAACGCGTGATATTCCCATGGCAACATTAAAATTTTGACCTTTATATTACTTGTGTAATATTCCCTTGTATTTTTCATCTCAACTCGATAAAATAAAGATAAGGGGGCGAGGGTATGCAATATGAGATGATCGATTTTTCCGCCTACATGCCTGTACGCTGCACCATGCACCATCTGGGCCATATCGGCCGGCACCTTCATGACCATTTTGAACTGCTGTTTGTTCTGAGCGGCAGCTGCACCGTTTTGGTGGGCGGACACCCGGTCTCGCTTCGGGCAGAGGACATCCTCACCATTGACGGGCACGTCCCCCACGAACTGAGGGGCGTGGACTGCAGCGTGATCTCAGTGCAGTTTGAGCAGTCCCTCTTTGAGAAAACGCTGCCCGAGCCCAAGCACCCCCGCTTTGACTGCAACAGCGCTGAACAGGGGAACAACGCCGCCTTTGACCACCTGCGCCGTCTCATTGCCCGGCTGGTCAAAAACAACGTGGAGCAGCAGGAGGGCTACCCCCTTCGGAACTGGTCGCTGGTCTACGAGCTGATGGACGAGCTTTACAACAACTTCCGGGTGGATTCCTCTCCACAGCAGGACGCCAAGGCCCACCGCTATGCCGCGCGGATCGCTGACATCACCTCCATCATCAACGCCAACTATACCCGGAGCTTTACCCTCACCGAGCTGGCGAGCCGGGTTCATCTGTCCGTTCCATACCTGTCAAAATTTTTCGAGCAGCAGTTTGGCATGACATTCCTGGCCTGTCTGACCAAGGTGCGGCTCAACCACGCCGTGGAGGAGCTTCTGTACACCAGGAACACCATTGAAGCCATCTCGGAGCACAGCGGCTTTCCCAATTCCCACGCCTTTGTCCAGGCATTCAGAAAGGAGTACGGATGCCTGCCCAGCGTCTACCGCCGGGACTTCCAGCGTAAGGAGCAGCCCCAGGCGGCGGTGGAACAGCACGACTATATGGCCAGCCTGAAAAAGTATTTAGACGTCCCCGAAAGCACCGCTCCCACGGGTCAGGCCGTGGTCTGCGCCGGGACGTGCAGCGCCGCCGAACCGGTCAGGGAGCTGCGCCACTCCTGGCGGCTCCTGCTGAACGTGGGCCGTGCCGCCGATTTGCTGTACTCCGACGTACAGGAGATGGTGCGGCAGGCCCAGCGAGAGGTGGGCTTTTCCTATGTGAAGCTCAGCGGCGTTTTGTCCGACGAGCTCCATCTGTGCACCCGAAACGTGGCGGGAGATCTGACATACAGCTTCGCTTATCTGGACAAGGTTTTGGATTTTTTACTGGGTGTGGGGCTGCGTCCGCTGGTACAGCTCTCTTTCATGCCCGCTGTCCTGGCCAAAAATCCTGGCAAACATCTATTCGGCCACTTGGTCAGCGAACCCCGGGACATGGACGAGTGGGTTGCCCTGGTGGAAGCAGTGGTGCGGCATATGCTGGAACGCTATGGGGAGACGGAGGTACGCCGGTGGCTGTTCTGTGTCTGGACACAGCCGGAAACGCCGAAATATATGTATGGCTTTTCCAGCGACGACGCCTTCTATCAGTTCTACCGGCGCACCTACTTGGCGGTAAAGGGCTGTGACAGCGGCCTGACGTTTGGGCCATCGGCCTCCTATTATATTGTCAGGCCGGGCTATACCAACTGGTATCTCCCCTTTTTGGCCTGGAGCGCAGAAAACGGCTGTGAGCCGGATTTCCTGAACTTCACCTATTATGATACGATTTTAATGGATACGATCCAGGAGGGGCAGAACGGTAAGGAGACGTTTGGCTTTGTGGGCTCCATGAGACTCAACCCGGAGCCGGACGGGTTTCAGCGCTTTGTGGATCAGGCACTAGGGGAGGTTCGCCGCCTGGGCTGGAAAAAGCCGGTGTATGTGACGGAGTGGAACTCCACCCCCAGCCAGCAGGATCTGCTGAACGACACCTGCTTCAAATCCTGTTATATTGCCAAGTGTATTTTGGAGAGCTATGACAAGCTGGGCAGCTTTGGCTACTGGTCGCTCACCGACTGGATGGGGGAGGCGCCCCTGCCGGAGAAACTCTTTTTCGGAGGTCTGGGTTTGTTCACCGTAGGCGGCATCCCAAAGTCGGCTTACCATGTGTTTCGGATGCTCCGCCGCTTGGGAGATGAGCTGCTGGGGCAGGGCCCCGGCTGGTTTGTCACCGCTGGAGACGGCGGATATCAGGTCATGCTCTATAACTACCGCCATTTCTCCCGTCTCTACGCCATGGGAGAGCGGTTCGATATGACGTTTACCGAGCGGTATACCCCGTTTTCCCCGGAGCAGGCCATGGACGCCCACCTGCGCATCGAGGATGTGGAGGACGGGGAGTATCTGGTGCAGGAAACCATTTTGAGCCGTCGGCATGGCAGCGCCTTTGACATTTGGAGTTCCATGGGCGGTTTAGAGCCGGAGAGCCAGGAAGAGCTGGACTATATCAAGGCCAGGGCCACTCCGGCTATGCGGAAATTTACGGTGGAGACCCGCAATCGCGCTTTGGAGCTGGACGCATGGCTGGATATGCTGGAGGTCCGGCTGCTGCTGATCCATAAGCGGTGAGCGCATTTTTGCTGTCCTTTGCAACTTTTCTGTGTCATGGGCTTCTGCGCAAGTGACACTACAGTGGAAAATATTGGCTATAGAACACAGCAATATACCCGCGGCATCAAAGAAAAAATAAATCCAATTTAATGATGCAGCACCCCATACCCATATATTTCATAATACCCCACTGGATAACTCCTCTGGCGGCACATATCTCCAGAGTTACCCTCTATCGTGTAGACCCGGCCATTCTCTACTTTTTCTACGATACCAACATGATCGGGAACACCATAGTGGGTGTCATAGGGCTCCGCTCTACTTTGTTTTTTATCACCTTATGGTATACTGTCCACAAAGGGGGCAGCTTAGATGGAACAAGTCCGCAGATGCGAATGGGCGGGACCTGACCAGATATATATTGACTACCATGACAACGAGTGGGGCAGACCGCTCCATAATGATACCAAGTTGTTTGAAATGCTGATTCTGGAAGGGATGCAGGCCGGGTTGGCGTGGATCACGGTGCTGAAAAAGCGGGAAGCCTTCCGGGAAGCGTTTGACGGCTTCGACCCCCACAAGGTCGCGCTCTATGATGACACCAAAGTTGAGGAGCTCATGGGAAATAAAGGCATCATCCGGCACCGTGGGAAGATAAACGCCGCCATTGGAAATGCCAAAGCATTTCTTGCTATCCAGGAGGAATACGGCAGCTTTGACCACTTTATATGGGAGTATGTTGGCCACGCTCCTATTATTAATGCCGCAGACAGTTTGGCGGAGTTACCAGCGTCGACCCCGCTTTCTGACCAGATCAGCAAAGACTTGAAAAAGCGGGGCTTCAAATTCGTGGGCTCTACGATTATCTATTCCTTTATGCAGGCAGTCGGGATGGTGGACGACCACATGGTCTGGTGTCCCTGGCATACGCACAATAGAACGAATTTGTAAAATTCTCACTCTTTCCCAACTTCAGACGGTTTGGTGGTCATCAATTTATAGAGCCTGGTGTGCTTCGGGAAACTGTTCACAAAGGGCACGATGGCGCTGCCGCACTTGATCAGACCCCGCCCAGAGTCCACGTTGGTGATGTAGGAAAGCTGGTTATCCGAGATATTTAGCAGGTTCGCCAGCTCCACCCGGTCGGTGCTGGCCTGGTTAAGCATGACCAGGAACTCGCTGTTGGCCAGCATGGTCCGGGCAGTGTGGGACTGGAGCAGATCGTCCACATTCTGTGTAATCCCACTGCACAGCGCCCCGTACTTTCTCACCCGTTTCCAGAGGGTGAACAGGAAGTTTGCGCTGTATTCGTGCTGGAACAGTAAGTATATTTCGTCAATATAGATCCAGGTGTTCCTGCCCAGCTGGCGGTTGCGGATCACCCGGTTGAACACGCTGTCCAACACCACCAGCATTCCCACGGGCAGGAGCTGCTTGCCCAGATCCCGGATGTCGTAGCACAAAATTCGTGCATCCGTATCCACATTGGTGGGCTTGGCAAAGGTGTTGAGGCTGCCCTCGGTGAACAGCTCAATGGCCAGCGCCACGTCACGGGCCTCCAGCTCCGGCTGGCGGAGCAGTTCGGCGTGGAAGTCCTGGAGGGTGGGGGCCGCACCCCGGCAGCCGCCCCGGATGTACTCGTGGTAGCACTGGGCGGTGCAGCGGTCGATGATGGATTTTTCCTTGGCGGACAGCTTGCCGGAGCCCACCAGCTGCTCACACAGGGAGAGCAGGAACTCGGACTTCAGCACCACCGGGTTATCCCCGTCACCGTAGCCCTGTTCCATGTCCATGGCGTTGATATGGTTCCGGGAGGTGGCGGAAATGTTGATCACCTCGCCGCCCAGCCCCTCAATGATGGGGCTGTACTCGGCCTCGGGGTCTATAACGATGATGTCGTCCCCGGTGGCCAGGGCTACGTTCACGATCTCCTCCTTGGCCGTGAAGGACTTGCCGGAGCCGGACACACCCAGCACAAAGCCGTTGCCGTTGAGCAGTTCCTTCCGGTTTGCGATGATGAGGTTCTTAGAGATCGTGTTCTGGCCGTAGTATACGCCGCCCTGATCCCGGATCTCCTGGGCCTTGAAGGGCATGAGCACCGCCAGCGCCTCGGTGGTCAGGGTACGCAGGGCGTCGATCCGCCGCAGGCCCAGGGGAAGGGCAGTCACCAGGCCGTCCGCCTGCTGCCAGTTCAGCGTGGCCAGCTGGCACAGGTGCTTCCGGGCGGTGGACTGGAGGGCGTCGGTGTCGCTGTCCAGCTCCTCCTTGGAGTCTGCCAGGTGAACCAGCGTTACCACGGCAAACATCATGCGCTGATCCCGGGTGGTGAGGTCGTCCAGCATCTCACGGGTCTCCTTCCGCTGCTGCTCCAGATCGTAAGGCACCACGGCAGAGAAGTTGTTGTTATTATTTTGCCGCCGCTGCCAGTTGGTGACGTTCGTTTCCACCCCCAGCAGGCGGCTCTGCATCTCCCGCACGGCCTCGTCGGTGGGCACGGGGATCACGTCGATGGACAGCATCGTGGTGCGGTTCAGAGCCGTGAGCTCGTTAATCATGGAGTCCTTGATGTAGCTGGCATATTCTTTCAGGAACAGCACCCGGAGCCGCTCCACCGCGTCCAGCTCCTCGCTGTGGGAGTCCAGGTGATTCAGCCGGGTGGTGACGTCCGCCGTCACCCGGTCAAAGAAGGTGCGGGCCTCCTCGATGCTCTTGCGGTGGACGGACAGGGTGACATACCGTTCCTGCACCACGCTGTTGGAGGAGTCCGTCACCTTGTTCATGAGCATGGCGTTGTACTCGGCCCGGTAGCCGTCCAGGTAGTCGTCCTGCCGGGGCAGGAGGATCTTCTGCTCGAAGTCCTGGCGGTTGAGCCGCTTGTTGTTGATGGTGAGCTTGGTGGCGGAGCCCGCGTCCAGGGCGTTCAGCAGTTCGGAATAGCCCAGGAACATGGACGTTTTGTCCTCTTTGGATGCGATGGCATAGTTGATGTCGGA
>JAAVHT010000034.1 GCA_014799565.1 Clostridiales bacterium | reverse complement strand
TTTGGATACCACAGAAAAACATCTCAGCAAAAGGGGAAGTCGGCAAATTTCTTGTCGAAATTTGCCGACTTCATTGGTGGAGGCGAGGGGAGTCGAACCCCTGTCCGAAAGCGCTTCCACAGGAACCTCTCCGAGCGCAGACGATCGTTTACATTCCCTTACTCAGGCGTGGGTCGTCACACTACTGGGCTTGGTAGAGTCATGATGCGTGGCACGGTCAACTCTTTCCGTACTCACGGGCACCACTCAAATGACGCCCCGACCCGGCTCGTGGTCCTTCCGGGCGGGACGGCCGCGTTAAGCCGCGGCGAGAACTACGTTATCGTCGTTCTTTAATTTATAATTGCCCGTTTTTAGGATGTCAGGCGCATCCGCTCGCTATTCCTGCTTCTGTACCCCCGTCGAAACCAGTACGCCCCCTCGCGGCCGGCAGGCCGCGGGGCCGGTCGTTCGGTAGGCAACCGAAGGTTGCCGACGAATGACGGCCCACACCGCCTGTCAGTTTCTCAAAACACTGTAGTAGGCCTCTCCCCGCAAAGCCTGAGGGACGGCTTTGCGGGGGCCCCGTTGGACGTTAGCCGCCAGTGCTGGGTCTTAGATTTTCTCCGGCGCGGGATAGTCCACGCCCTGGGTGTCCACGGTCACCTTTTTCATCTTCTGATCCTTCTTGGGCCGGTCATTCCAGTCCCGCTTGGCGGACACGATGGCATCCGCCGTCTCCATGCCCTCGATCACCTTTCCGAACGCGGCATAAGCGCCGTCCAGGTGGGGTGCGTCATCCACCATGACGAAAAACTGGCTGCCCGCCGAGTCCGGATCCATGGTGCGAGCCATGGACAGCACGCCCCGCTCGTGGATCAGGTCGTTCTGAAAGCCGTTCTGGGCAAACTCGCCCTTGATAGAATACCCCGGGCCTCCCATACCGGTGCCGTTGGGGTCGCCTCCCTGGATCATAAAGCCGGGGATCACCCGGTGGAAGATCAGCCCGTCATAGAACCCGGACTGCACCAGGGAGACAAAGTTCTTTACCGTGTTGGGCGCGATTTCGGGGTACAGCTCCGCCTTCATCACGCCGCCGTCTTCCATTTCAATGGTGACGATGGGATTGCTCATTGCTTACCATCCCTTTCTCTTTTAATAGCGGCCCCGTGAGGCCCGATCCATCTCACGCTTGGCGTCCCGCTGGGCGGCCGCCTCCCGCTTGTCGTACAGCTTCTTGCCCTTGGCCAGCGCCAGCTCCACCTTCACCCGGGGCCCGGAAAAATACAGCGACAGCGGGATCAGCGAATAACCGTCCTGCTGCACCTTGGCCTGGAGCTTGCGGATCTCCCTGCGGTGGAGCAGTAGCTTCCGGGTGCGCCGGGGATCCTTATTGAAGATGTTGCCCTTCTCATAGGGAGAGATGTGCATCCCGTACAGGAACATCTCCCCGTCCTTCACCGAGCAGAAGGAGTCCCGCAGATTGACGGCGCCCAGGCGGATGGATTTGACTTCCGTACCCGCCAGTTCAATGCCTGCCTCGTACTTATCCTCGATGAAGTAATCGTGGAACGCCTTCCGGTTGGAGGCGATTTGCTTTGTCGACTGCTTGCCCATGTCCGGCGTCCCTCCTTTGTACCATCGTAGTATGACAGCATACCACATCGCCCGCTCGAATGCAAGGGAAAATCGCTTGAAGCAAGATTACAATTATGTTACGCCCTATCAAAAATCCACTCTTGTTTTTGGGAGAGGAATAGCATATAATATCATAGTTTCTAGTCAGGGAAAGGGAGGACGCGTATGGATACACGACCCATCGGCGTATTCGATTCCGGCCTTGGGGGGCTCACCGTACTGCGGGAGCTGGCCCGAATCATGCCGGAGGAGGATCTGGTCTACTTCGGCGACACAGGCCGGCTGCCTTACGGCAACCGTTCCAAGGACATTTTGGTGAAATACGCCCAGCAGGACATGACTTTCCTGCGCACCTTCGACCCCAAGGCCATCGTCGTCGCTTGCGGCACCGTGTCTACCACCGCCCTGGACGTACTCCAAGAGGAAAACGACATCCCCGTCTTCGGCGTGGTGGAGAGCGCCGCCCAGGCCGCCGCCCATGTGACCCGGAATGGGCGGGTGGGTCTTGTCGCTACCAGAACCTCTATCAGCTCCGGAGCCTACGAGCGCGCCCTGGAGGCCCTGTACCCCGGCGCTGCCATCACCGCCCGGGCCTGCCCCCTGCTGGTTCCCCTGGTGGAGAACGGCCGCTTCCAGCCCGGGGACATCGTGGCGGAAACCATGGTCTCCGAGTACTTAGCCCCCGTGAAGGCCGCGGGGGTGGATACCCTGATTTTGGGCTGCACCCACTACCCCTTGATGAAGCCGCTGATGGGCGCGTATATGGGCCCGGACGTGACCCTGGTGGATGTGGGGGAGCAGTGCGCCCGATGGGTAAAAAAGCAGCTGGAGTGGAACGGCCTGCGCAACGAGCGCCCCGGTGCGGGCAAGCACCGCTACTACGTCAGCGACAGCACTGAGGACTTCTCCGCCCAGGCCTCCATTTTTTTAGGGGAGGACGTGTCCGGCGAAGTGGAACAGATCGACATCACAGCCTATTAACGCAGCGCGAGAACAGCCAATAGAGAGGATAACCATGACTGACAACGTGATTATATCCATCAAAGGAAAGCAGCTGTACGCCGAGAGCAGCCCCGATGAAATCGAGCTGGTCACCTCCGGCACCCTGAAGCGGGACGGCCTGGGCGGCTTCACCGTCTCCTACCAGGAGAGCGAGCTCACCGGCCTGGAGGGCACCACCACCAAGCTGCACATACACGGCGGCAAGGTGACCCTCCTGCGGGAGGGGAACATCAATTCCCAGATGGTGTTCGAGGAGGGCAGGCGGCACCTGTCCATGTACGAGACCCCTTACGGGGAGCTGTCCATCGGGGTGAACACCCGCCGGATGCGCTCCACTCTGGGCGAGGCGGGGGGCGATCTGGAGATCGACTACGCCATCGAGATCGACAACCTGCTGGCGGGGCAGAACCTGTTCCGCATGAACGTGAAGAAAAATCCGTCCCTGCGCCAGTAAGGGCGGGCAAGAAAAGGAGTTTTTACCATGGCGAATCTGATCCAGGCCGCCCGGGAACAGGTGGCCCAGCTCACGCAAGCCGCTTATGAAAAGGCCGCCGCCCAGGGGCTGCTCCCGGCGGGGCAGGAGATTCACGGCACCGTTGAGGTTCCGAAAGACAGCAAAAACGGGGACTTCGCCTCCTCCTTCGCCATGGCGGGGGCCAAGGCCCTGCATATGGCCCCCCGGCAGATCGCTCAGATCATCCTGGATCACCTGGAACTGGAGGGCACCCTGTTCCAGCGGGCCGAGATCGCCGGTCCAGGCTTCCTCAATTTCTTTTACGCCCCCCGCTGGTACGGCGAGGTGCTGGCGGCGGTGGAGGCCGAGACGGACAAATACGGCGCCTGCGATGAGGGCCAGGGCCAGCGGGTCATGGTGGAGTTCGTGTCCGCCAACCCCACCGGCCCCATGCACATGGGCAACGCCCGGGGCGGCGTGCTGGGCGACACCCTGGCCAACGTGCTCTCACGCGCGGGCTGGGACGCCTGGAAGGAGTTCTACGTCAACGACGCGGGCAACCAGATCCACAAGTTCGCCATGTCCATCCACGCCCGGTATATGCAGCTCATTCTGGGTGAGGACAACTATCCCTTTCCCGAGGACGGCTACCAGGGCGAGGATATCCGGGAGCTGGCCCAGGCGTTCTATGAGGCTCACGGCGACGCCTACAAGGATGCCCCCGAGGACAAATGGCTGGACGATATGAGCGCCTTCGGCCTGGAGCGCAACATCCCCAAGATGAAGGACGACCTGCGCAAGTACGGCATCGAGTACGACCAGTGGTTCTTCGAGTCGGAGCTGCACGACACCGGCTACGTGGCCGAGACGGTGGCTCTGCTCACCGAGAAAGGCTGGACGTATGAAAAGGAAGGGGCCCTGTGGCTGAACACCACAGCGCTTTTGAAGGAGAAGTTCATCCGGGAGGGCAAGACCCGGGAGCAGGCGGACAAACTGGATCTGAAGGACGATGTGCTGCGCCGGGCCAACGGGTTCTACACCTACTTTGCCGCCGACATCGCCTACCACCGCAACAAGTTCGAAAAGCGGGGCTTTGACAAGGTCATCAACGTGTGGGGCGCTGACCACCACGGCCATGTGGCCCGTCTCCAGGCGGCGCTGGACGGCCTGGGGCTGGACGGCTCCCACCGGCTGGTCATCGTGCTGATGCAGCTGGTGAACCTCTTGCAGGACGGCAAGCCGGTGCGGATGTCCAAGCGCACCGGCAAAGCCATCGCCCTCCACGACCTGCTGGACGAGATCAGCGTGGACGCGGCGCGGTACTACTTTAATAACCGGGCGGCCACCAGCCCGTTGGACTTCGACCTGGATCTGGCGGTGCGTCAGGACAGCGACAACCCGGTGTACTATGTGCAGTACGCCCACGCCCGGATCTGCTCCCTCATCGCCAATCTGGCCGAGGACGGAGCGGCTGTGCCCGTCTGCGCCCAGGTCGACCCCGCCCTGCTGTCCACCGACGAGGAGCGCTCCCTGGTCAAGACCCTGGCCCAGTACCCGGAGGAAATCCGGCTGGCTGCCCGGGACTACGACCCCAGCCGCATCAACCGCTACCTCACCACCCTGGCCGGGGACTTCCACCGCTTCTACAACGCCTGCCGCATGAAGGGCGAGGAGGCCGCCCTCCAGTCCGCCCGCCTCAAGCTGGCCGACTGCACCAGGCTGGTGCTGGCCAACGGGCTGGGCCTGCTGGGCGTCGACGCGCCGGTAAAGATGTAGGAAAAATTTTCTTCCAGGGCTTGCAATTGATGGCAAACCGTGGTAAACTACGGTTGTATGTAAGGTAGAAGGGAGTGAGGCGCGCGCCTCACTCCTTCTTTTGAGATGAAGAGGAGCTGACGCCAAATGGCAAAGGTGACCGACGCGGTGGCCGAGCTGGCTCTGCCCATTGTGGAGCGGGCGGGCTGCACACTGTGGGACGTGGAATACGTCAAGGAGGCCGGGGAGTGGTTCCTCCGGGTCTACATCGACCGGGAGGGCGGCGTGGACATCGACTGCTGCGAGGCGGTCTCCCGCCCGCTGTCCGACGCGCTGGACGAGGCCGACCCCATCCAGGGCAGTTACACCTTCGAGGTGTCCTCCGCCGGGCTGGATCGGGCGCTGAAAAAGCCCGAGCATTTTCAGCAGTGCATGGGCCAGAAGGTGGATCTGAAGCTCTACCGCCCGGTGGACGGCGGCAAGGAGCGCACGGGAACCCTCACCGGATACGAGGACGGAGCCGTCAGCGTGGACGGCATACGCTTTGATAAGAAAGACGTGGCCCAGGTTCGGCTGCACGTCGAGTTTTGAAGGAGCTAAACGATATGGCTAAGAAAAAGATCGCCGCAAAGAGCACGGAGCTGGACGCCAAGGAATTTTTCGCCGCCATCTCCGATATTGAGAAGGAAAAGGGCATCCCCAAAAGCTATATGCTGGAGAAGATCACCCTGGCCCTGGTGGCCGCCTACAAGCGGGATCACGAGGGCATCACCGACAACGTGGTGGTGGACGCCAACGAGGAGCTGGAATCCGTCCGGATGTTCGTCAAGAAGGACGTGGTGGAGGTGGTGGATAATCCCCACACCGAGATCAGCCTGGAGGACGCCCAGAAGGCCCTCCCCCGCGCCCAGCTTGGCGACGTGCTGCGCATTGAGATCAAGCCCAAAAACTTCGGCCGCATCGCCGCCCAGACCGCCCGTCAAGTTATTATTCAAGGTATGCGCGAGGCGGAGCGGGACATGGTATTCGGCGAGTTCTCCTCCAAGGAGCACGAGATCCTCACCGGCACCGTCACCCGGGTGGACGAGCGCAACGGCTCGGTGGCCATCCGGCTCACCTCCGGCTCCGAGTTCACCGACGCGTTCCTGTCCGCTGGGGAGCAGGTCAAGGGCGAGGTCATCCACGAGGGCGACCGGGTTCGGGTGTACGTGGTGGAAGTCCGTCAGGCCACCCGCGGGCCCCAGGTGCTCATCTCCCGCACCCATCCGGGACTGGTCAAGCGGCTGTTTGAGCTGGAGGTGCCCGAGATCTACGACGGCACCGTGATCGTCAAGTCCATCGCCCGGGAGGCGGGCAGCCGCACCAAGCTGGCCGTGTGGAGCGAGGACGAGAACGTGGATCCCATCGGCGCCTGCGTGGGCCCCCGGGGCCAGCGGGTGAACGCCGTGGTCACCGAGCTGCGGGGCGAAAAGGTGGACATCATCAAGTACTCCGACGACCCCAGCCAATATGTGGCCGCCGCCCTGGCTCCCGCCGACGTCATCAGCGTGGTGGAGCTGGAGCCGGGAAGCTGCCGGGTGGTCGTCCCTGACGATCAGCTGTCCCTGGCCATCGGCAAGGAGGGCCAGAACGCCCGGCTTGCCGCCCGTTTGACGGGCTTTAAGATCGACATCCGTCCTGCCAGCGCTCCCGAGCCCCCTGAGGATGAGCCGGACAGCGACGAGGAAGATATCGAGATCACGGAGTAATCCTTCAGAGAGGAGGGAGCGTAATGCCCAAAAAGATACCCATGCGCCAATGCCTTGGCTGCCGGGAGATGAAGCCCAAGCCTGAGCTGATTCGGGTGGTGCGCTCCCCCGAAGGGGAATTGTCGTTGGATTTCCGGGGAAAGAAACCGGGCCGGGGGGCTTACCTGTGCCCCGACCCTGCGTGTCTGGCCCGGGCGAAAAAGAGCCGTGCCATTGAGCGGGCGCTGTCCGCCCAGGTGGCCCCGGAGGTCTGGGAGGCGCTGGAGGCGCAGATGAAGGCGGGTGACGGCGGTGACTGACAGCGCCCTATCCCTGCTGGGTCTGGCCCTGCGGGGGAGCAATCTCGCCGTGGGCGAGGAGCCGGTGGAGGAAGCCTGCAAAACCCACCGGGCGCGGCTGGTGATGTCCGCCGCGGACGCCGCCCAGAACAGCGTTGACCGCGCCGGACGCATGGCGGAGACGGGCGGCGTGCCCTGGATCCGCCTTCCCTGGGACAAAGAAACCCTGGGAGGCGCGCTGGGCCGAAAGCTGTGTGCCGTGGCCGCCCTCACCGATCAGGGGCTGGCAAGTGCGCTGGCCGAGAAGCTGATCCAGACAGACGAGGGTCTGCGCTCCGCCCTGGAACCCCTGCTGACCGAGAAAAAGAAACCGCGGGCCGTAAAGAAGCCCGCTCCACGCGAATCATAGGAGGTGGCCTGTTTGAGCCTTGCGAAACTGAACGCCCGGGACGTGGCCAAGGACTTTGGGATGCAAGCCAAAGCCATTACCGCCATTTTGACCGAGCACACCAAAGAGACGGTGTCTCCCACCAAGATTTTAACGGATCGGGAGCTGTCCATTATTTTTGAGCACCTGACCCAGCACAATCAGGTGGACTCCATCGAGTCCATCTACGCCGACGTGTATCACGAGCCCAAGCAGGAGGAGGCTCCCGCCCCCAAGGCCGAGCAGGCCAAGCCCGCCCAGAAGGACGGCAAGCCCGCTCCCGCGCCCCAAAAGGAGGGCAAACCCGCCCCCGCCCCCCAGGGACAGAAGGAACAGCCCAAGCAGGCTGCCCCCTCCAAGCCCGTCAGCCGCACCCCCGAGAAAAAGGTGGTGGACACCCGCAAGGGCGGCGGTGTGAACCTGGAGAAGTACGACCAGCGCCTGGAGGATCTGGCTCCCGACAAGGCCAACCGGATGCAGACCGGCAAGCAGAAGTTCCAGAACCGCGGGGGCAAGAACCGCAACCAGAACTTCGGCAGCAAGCGCAAGCAGGAGGAAGCGGAGAAGATGCGCCGCCTCCAGCTTGAGATCGCCAAAAAGGCCCCGCTGACGGTGAAGATCCCCGACGAGATCGGCGTGGGCGAGCTGGCCAGCCGCATGAAAAAGACCGGGGCCGAGGTGGTCAAGTGCCTGATCCGCAACGGCGTGATGGCCTCCCTCAGCGACATCATCGACTACGACACCGCCGCTCTGGTGGCCATGGAGCTGGGCTGCAAGGTGGAGAAGGAAGTCATCGTCACCATCGAGGAGCGGCTCATCGACACCGCCGAGGACAAGGAAGAGGATCTGGAGTCCCGCGCCCCCGTGGTGGTGGTCATGGGCCACGTGGATCACGGCAAGACCTCCCTGCTGGACTATATCCGCCACGCCAACGTGGTGTCCGGCGAGGCGGGCGGCATCACCCAACACATCGGCGCTTACCAGGTTGAGGTAAATGGCAAGCCCATCACCTTCCTGGACACGCCGGGCCACGAGGCATTCACCGCTATGCGCGCTCGCGGCGCCATGGTCACCGATATCGCCATTCTGGTGGTTGCCGCCGACGACGGCATCATGCCCCAGACCGTGGAGTCCATCAACCACGCCAAGGCCGCCAATATCCCCATCATCGTGGCCATCAACAAGATGGATAAGCCGGAGGCCAACCCCGAGCGCATCAAGCAACAGCTCACCGAGTACGAGCTGGTGCCCGAGGAGTGGGGCGGCGAGACGATTATCTGCCCCATTTCCGCCAAAACCGGCATGGGCATCGAGAGCCTGCTGGAGATGGTCACCCTCACCGCCGAGGTGCAGGAGCTGAAGGCCAACCCCAACCGCACCGCCCACGGCGCGGTCATCGAGGCACGGCTGGACAAGGGCCGCGGCCCCGTGGCCACCCTGCTGGTGCAGAACGGCACCCTGCGTCAGGGCGATGTCATCATCGCCGGCATGGCGGTGGGACGCGTGCGCGCCATGACCGACTATCGCGGCAATAAAGTCACCGAGGCCGGCCCCTCCGTCCCCGTGGAGATCATCGGCATGGGCGAGGTGCCCGGCGCGGGCGACGACTTCCACGCCGTGGCCGACGAGCGCATGGCCCGGGAGCTGGTGGAGCAGCGCAAGGCGGAGATGAAGAACGCCACCACCGGCGCGGCCAAGCAGAAGGTGTCCCTGGAGGAGCTGTTCAGCCAGATCCAGGCCGGCGAGATGAAGGACTTGAACGTCATCGTCAAGGCCGACGTCCAGGGCTCCGCCGAGGCGGTCAAGGCCAGTTTGGAGAAGATCTCCAACGAGGAAGTGCGCGTCCGGGTCATCCACTGCGCCGTGGGCGCCATCAGCGAGAACGACGTGATGCTGGCCACCACCTCCAACGCCATCATCGTGGGCTTCAACGTCCGCCCGGACAAGAACGCCGCCGACTCCGCCGCCCGCAACAAGGTGGATATGCGGATGTACCGGGTCATTTACGACTGCATCAACGAGATCGAGTCCGCCATGAAGGGTATGCTGGCTCCCAAGTTCAAGGAGGTATCCCTGGGCGAGGCCGAGGTGCGCCAGGTGTACAAGATCACCGGCGTGGGCTTCGTGGCCGGCTGCTACGTCACCGAGGGCAAGGTGGCGAGGAACGCCCAGATTCGTCTGGTGCGGGACGGCATCGTCATCCACGAGGGCGTGATGAACTCCCTCCAGCGCTTCAAAGACAGCGTGAAGGAGGTCGCCCGCGGCTACGAGTGCGGCATCGGCATCGAGAAGTACAGCGACATCAAGGAAGGCGACATCATTGAGGCCTTTGTGATGGAGCAGATAGAGGTATAAACCTTCGATGTTTCGGAAAGGAGACTGCGACTATGGGAATGACTGATAAGCAATTTCAAAGTTGGGTGCGTTTTCTGCTGGGGGATTTGAAGGACATGGATCGCGAGAGTGACCCGCAGAAAAAGGCGGAAAAACTGGCAGAGATCATGGAAAATCTGCAAAAAACATTAGAGGACTAGGTGACAGGGGCGGGCGGCTTCGCCCGCCCCGTTTTCTCTACCGCAGGGACGAGCCAAGCCGGAACCCGCAGGCAAACGCCGCCTCCATGTCCCGCAGGCGCAGTTCTTCCGCGCAGTCGCAGATGGCGGACACGCGTTTGAATACGTCGGGCGGACAGGCTTGTTCCAGCGCCTCCCGGTTGCGGCATACCGCGCGGGCGCATTCTTCCCGGCTTTGCTGGGCGTCGCGGTCGTAGAAGCCGTCCAGACGATATTGGCCGGCGTATTCCCAGAGGATGCGGATTATCTCTTGCATTTTCACCACTCCCATGATAATTTATATACGTGAATTATTTGCGTGTTTTATGATACACGAAAATTATCCGCGTGTCAATACTTGGAGGGAACAATGTCAAATTTTTCTTCACGTATGAAGGAACTGCGCAAAGAGCGAAGCATGAAGCAACAGGAACTCGCGGATTTTTTTTCTGTGAAGCTGCGCACTTATCAAGGCTACGAATACGGGGAATCCTACCCGGAGGTGGCTAAACTGATTGCCATTGCCGATTTTTTCGACGTCAGCCTGGACTATCTCGTGGGCCGGTCTGACGTGCGGGAGAGGCAGTAAAAGGAGGAAAACACTATGCCAAGCAATCGCATCGGACGCATTAACGAGGAGATACAGCGGGAGATGTCCTCCCTCATCCGCACCGTGAAGGATCCCCGGGTGGTGGACGCGGGCATGGTGAGCGTCACCGCCGTGGAGACCACCCCCGACCTGAAATACGCCAAAATCTATGTCAGCGTGCTGGACAAGTCCGCCTCCGCCCAGGTGCTGAAGGGGCTGAAATCCGCCTCCGGCTATCTCCGCCGGGAGCTGGGCCGTGCGCTGAATCTGCGCAACACCCCCGAGCTGTCCTTTGTGCGGGACGACTCCATTGACAAGGGGGCGCACATTTTGGATATGCTGCGCAACCCCGAGGTGGTCAAGCCCGCCAACCCCGCCAATGCCCACATCATCCTGGACGAGGAGGATTAACGGCCATGGACTACCGGGAAGCGGCTGAATTTCTGAAGGCCCACGACAATTACCTGATTTTGACCCATAAGCGCCCCGACGGCGACACCATTGGCTGCGCCGCCGGGCTGTGCCGCGCCCTACGCAAACTGGGCAAGACCGCCCACATTCTGCCCAACGAGGACGCCACCACCCTGCTGGCAAGCTACCTGGACGGCCTCACCGCCCCGGAGGACTTTGCACCCGACACGGTGGTCAGCACAGATATCGCCGCACTGGGGCTTCTGCCGGACAACGCAATGCCCTATCAAGAGCGCATTGATCTGGCCATCGACCACCACCCCTCCCAGGAGTTCTTCGCCAAGGAGACCTGCCTGGAGGCGGACAAGGCCGCCTGCGGGGAGATTATCTGGAAGATCTGCAATGAGTTGGGCGTCATGGACGGGGACATTGCCGCGCCGCTGTATGTGGCGGTGTCCACCGACTGTGGCTGCTTCGTGTACGCCAACACCACCCCCCACACCCACAAGGTGGCGGCGGCGCTGATGGAGCAGGGCATTCCTTTCCAGGCGCTGAACAAGCGGCACTTCCGCACCAAGTCCATGCGTCGGATGAAGCTGGAGAGCCTGATTTTGCAGAATATGCACCTGTACCACGGCGGCACGGTGGCGGTGGCTCCCATCTCCCTGGCCATGATGGACGAGGCCGGGGCTACCTCGGAGGACACCGACGATCTGGCGGCCTTCCTGGGCCAGATCGAGGGGGTGCTCCACACCGCCACCATCCGGGAGCACGAGGGCGGCGAGTGCCGCATCTCCGTGCGCACCAAGGCCGATCTGCTGAACGCGACGAAGGTCTGCGCCCGGCTGGGGGGCGGCGGCCACAAGGCCGCCTCCGGCTGCACTGTAACGGGTACAGTGGCCGAAGCGGAGACCGCCATCCTGACCGCCATTGACGACCAGCTGGCCCAGCCCACCCAGGATTGACAAGGAGTTTCCCTTTATGCCAAACGGTATCATTGTCATTGATAAACCTGCCGGATGGACCTCCATGGACGTGTGCGCCAAGCTGCGGGGGACGTTCCACGAAAAACGGGTAGGCCACGCCGGGACGCTGGATCCCATGGCCACCGGGGTGCTGCCCGTGTTCATTGGCCGAGCTACCCGTGCGGTGGAGTTCGCCGCCGATTCCGACAAGGAGTATATCGCCGGATTAAAACTAGGCGTTGTCACTAACACCCAGGACACCACCGGGGATGTGCTGGAGGAGCAGGAGGCTTTCGTCACCCGAAGTTCCCTGGAGGCGGTGCTGCCCCGGTTCACTGGAGACATTGAGCAGGTGCCCCCCATGTACTCCGCCATTAAAATCAACGGCAAAAAGCTATATGAGCTGGCCCGGAAGGGCAAAGAGGTAGAGCGCAAGCCCCGCCCCGTCACCATCCATGAGCTGGAGCTGCTGGACTGGCCGAACGCGGGGGAGGATTTTCAGCTCCGCATCCACTGCTCCAAGGGTACTTACGTGCGCACCCTGTGCCACGACATCGGACAGGCCCTGGGCTGCGGCGGGTGCATGAGCTCCCTCCGACGTGTGAAGGCCGCTGGCTTTACCCTGGCTGATTCTGTTACGCTGGAGACTGTCCAGGAGGCGGTGAACCAGGGCGAGGGGGAGTCTCTGCTCCTGCCGGTGGATACCTATTTTGAGCGGAACGGCTGGAAGGCTGCCGTCACCGTCCGCCCCGCCGCCGAGAAGCGGCTGCGCAACGGCAGCGATGTCTCCGCCCCCGGCGTGGAGGGGGAGTGCCGCGTCTACAGTGAGAGCGGGGAGTTTCTGGGCCTGGGCAGCAGCGAGGGCTCCCGCCTTCGGCTCATCAAAAGCTTTTTCGAGGTGTAATACCGCATGGATAATCGACGCAAAGTTATCGCCCTGGGCTTCTTTGACGGGGTGCATTTAGGCCACGGGGCGCTGCTGCGCCGGGTGGCGGAGCAGGCGCGGGAGCTGGATGCCACCCCCTGCGCCTTCACCTTTGACCGCAGCCCCGCCGCCGCCCTCACGGGAAAGACCGTTCCCCTGCTCAGCGGCGTGGACGACCGGGGCGGGCTGATGCGGGAGCTGTATGGCATTCAGGAGGTCATCGTGGCTCCCTTTGACGTGATGCGGCAGATGAACTGGCAGGACTTTGTGGCCCAGTATCTGCAAAAGGAGCTGGGCGTCATCCACGTGGTAGCGGGACACGACTTCCACTTCGGCTACCGGGGAGAGGGCACCCCCCAGCGGCTGAGGTCAAAGTGCAGCCAGCTCGGGATTGGCTGCGACATTATCCCCAAGGTGGAGCTGGACGAGATCACCGTATCCTCCACGTACATCCGTATGCTGGTGGCGGCCGGGGATATGGAGGGGGCCGCCCGGTTCCTGGGCCACCCCCACACCCTGTCCGGAGAGGTGGTTCACGGCAGCGAGCTGGGCCGCACCCTGGGCACTCCCACCGCCAATCTGCTGGTCCCGGAAGGAGTCATCGCTCCCGCCTTCGGGGTATACGCCACCCGCGCCATTCTGCCGGAGGGGACATACCTGGCGGTGACCAACGTGGGTGTGCGCCCCACGGTGAATGAGGACAAAACCGCCGTCACGGTGGAGCCCTGGATTCTGGACTATCACGGCGACCTGTATGGTCAGGATATCCGGGTGGAGTTCCACACCCGCCTGCGGCCGGAGCGGAAATTTCCCTCAGTTCAGGCCCTGCGGGACGCCATTTTGGAAAACGCCCAACAGACCCGGGATTACTTTGAGAAAGCGCCGAGGTGACGCGCCATGCTGGCAACATTCATCAATATGCTCCTGATCCTGCTGGGGGGCGGGCTGGGCCTGCTGTTCAAAAATCTCATCAGCGACCGGCTCATGTCCATCCTCACCCACGCCCTGGGGCTGTGCGTGCTTGGCATCGGCATCGGCAACACCATCGGCACCCAAAATATGCTGTGCGTCGTCGTGTGCATGGTGGTCGGCACGGTGATCGGCAACGCCATCGACATCGAACGCCGCCTGGAGGGCGCGGGGAACTTTCTCCGGGCCAGAGTGGTCAAGGAGGAGGGCGGCAGCCGCTTCACCGAGAGCTTTGTCAACGCCGCCCTGCTGTTCTGCGTGGGGGCCATGGCCATCACCGGCTCCATCGAGGCGGGCCTGAACCACAACTATGAGATCATCATCTCCAAGGGCGTCATCGACGGGGTGACCTCTATCTCCTTCGCCGCCACCATGGGGGTGGGGGTGATGTTCTCCGTTATCCCTCTGCTGATCTACCAAGGGGGCATCACCCTGCTGGCGGGCTGGGTGGGGCCGTACCTGCCCGAGGCCGTCATCACCGAGATGACCGCCGTGGGCGGCGCGCTCATCATCGCCATCGCCATCAATATGCTGGGACTGGGAAAGGAGAAGATCAAGGTGGGCAATATGCTCCCGGCGATTTTCCTGCCCATCGCCTACATACCGCTGGCCGACTGGCTCAGCGGGCTGTCCATCAATTTGTTCTGACCCTTTCCGCCGCCCCCGAACATCCGGGAGTTCCACAAAGCGGACTTCCCCGGCTTCGGGGCGGCGTTTTTTTGACACCGCACGGAAATTGAGGCAAGAAGTTCAAATAAAAGCCTTGCAATAGGCGGGCAAAGGCGGTATACTGATAGAAGAATATAGGGAACGATTTCCACCCCTCCTCACGCGGCATGACCGGCAAAGGCTGTCCGGCTCCTTGCCGTGCCCCTTTTCCCCTGGTTTGTTAAAAAAATGTCGAGCATGGGCCGGGGCGTCGTTCGCTGTTTTCCCACATTCTTTTACATTTAAGGAGGCAAACTGATGTCATTTGTGAATTGTGAAGTACAGGGCGCTGTGGCTGTCCTCACCATCGACCGCCCCAAGGCCCTCAACGCCCTGAACCCCGACGTGCTGGCCGACCTGAAGGCCGCCTTCGAGAGCATTGACCAGAATACCGTGCGCTGCGTGGTGCTCACCGGCGCGGGCGACAAGAGCTTCGTGGCGGGCGCCGACATCGGCTCCATGTCCACCATGACCAAGGCCGAGGGCGAGGCCTTCGGCAAGCTGGGCAATGACATCTTCCTGGCGATCGAGAGCTTCCCCCTGCCCGTCATCGCCGCGGTGAACGGCTTTGCCCTGGGCGGCGGCTGTGAGCTGGCCATGTCCTGCGACATCCGCATCTGCTCCGACAACGCCATGTTCGGCCAGCCCGAGGTGGGCCTGGGCATCACCCCCGGCTTCGGCGGCACCCAGCGTCTGCCCCGCATCGTGGGCCTGGGCATGGCCAAGCAGCTGCTGTACACCGCCCGGAACATCGACGCCACCGAGGCCCTGCGCATCGGCCTGGTCAACGCCGTGGTCCCCCAGGCGGAGCTGATGGAAACCGCCGTCAAGATGGCCAACACCATCGCCAAGAACGCCCCCATCGCTGTCCGCGCCTGCAAGAAGGCCGTCAACGAGGGGATGCAGGTGTCCATCGACAAGGCCGTGGAGATCGAGGAGAAGCTCTTCGGCGACTGCTTCGAGACCCACGACCAGGTGGAGGGCATGGCCTGCTTCCTGTCCAGGGAGAAGCCCAAGCCCAAGGCCGTGTTCACGAACAACTAAGACAACCCACAATATTATTTGAAAGGAAGTTTTTATCATGAGCAAAGTTGGTATCATCGGCGCCGGCACTATGGGTCAGGGCATCGCCAAGGCGTTCGCCCAGAGCGGCTGGACTGTCGCCCTGTGCGACATCAAGCAGGAGTGGGCTGACGGCGGCAAGGCCAAGATCCAGAAGGGCTACGCCAAGCTGGTGGAAAAGGGCAAGATGGATCAGGAGAAGGTGGACGCCATCTGCGCCGCCATCACCGCGGGCCTGAAAGAGGATCTGTGCGCCGACTGCGACCTGATCGTGGAGGCCGCCTTCGAGGACATGAAGGTCAAGCAGACCACCTTCGGCGAGCTGGACAAGATCTGCAAAGAGGGCTGCATCTTCGCCTCCAACACCTCCTCCCTGTCCATCACCGAGATCGGCAAAGGCCTGAGCCGTCCCCTGATCGGTATGCACTTCTTCAACCCCGCCGACCGCATGAAGCTCATCGAGGTCATCGCCGGCGCCAACACCCCCGCCGAGACCGTGGACAAGATCACCGAGATCTCCAAGGAGCTGGGCAAGACCCCCGTGCAGGTCAACGAGGCCGCCGGCTTTGTGGTCAACCGCATCCTGATCCCCATGATCAATGAGGCCGCTTTCATCAAGATGGAGGGCGTGTCCAACATCGCCGGCATCGACGCCGCCATGAAGCTGGGCGCCAACCATCCCATGGGTCCCCTGGAGCTGGGCGACTTCATCGGCCTGGACATCTGCCTTGCCATCATGGACGTGCTGTACAACGAGACCGGCGACAGCAAGTACCGCGCCTGCCCGCTGATCCGGAAGATGGTCCGCGGCGGCAACCTGGGCGTCAAGTCCGGCAAGGGCTTCTACGTCTACAATGCCGACCGCACCAAGACCGCTGTTGACGAGCTGTAAGGATCCCAGGCCGGATAGAGACTTCTTCCATTACGCAAAGTAATCTCAAAAAATTCGACAACGGTGTGTTGAACGGAGCTAGCAAAAATTAACAGGGATTTTATTCCACTAAAGAGTCCAGGGCGAACTGGTGTTCCGCCCTGGACTTTTTGTGCAATTTTGCATAAATTTTTGGCTAAAATATGTAGGGCACCCAGCGCTGGTATTTCAAGGCACTTTTGGATTTCCACATCTTGTATTCCTGTCGAATTTTGTCGAATACTGTCGAACGGTTCCCCCTTGCGCAGAATGATTACTATGTGGATAATATTCTTGAGAAAAGCGAAAGAGAGGTGAACCGAAGATATGCGGGAATTATTCCTTGAAACCGTGGAGCTGGCCGACCAGAACGGCGCAGTCCGGCGCTTTGACTACTCCATCCTCATTGGAGAGATGGACGTAGGCCCTTATGCCTGCGAGAGCTATGGCGTCAGGATCTCCGAGCAGGGCGGCGGGCAGGCGTCTGTGCCCAATATCACGTGCAGCGCCTCCCGCATCGACGAGCTCAGCGGCCTGCTGGTGCGCAACGGCGTGACGCCTACGACCCTGCGCGATGTTGTGCTCGACTGGCTTTAGCAGGCTTTTGCCGTACCGTCCTACTGGCCCTAAAAACCTATAAGACGGATTTGCCCGATGGGTTCTACTGTCCGACCGGTACTGAATATAGATATAGATCAGCGCCATAAGGGCGGGGAAATTGATTTCCCCCGCCCTTTTCCTTTTATTCGTCTCTCAGCGCCAGCACCTGATCCGCCAGGCGATCCGCCGTCTGGGCCACGCCGTCAAAATCCACATAGGGGTTATAGAGCTTCTCCAGCCGGTCGTGGGCCTCCTTCGCCTGGGCAAGCCCGGCAATCCCCTCCTCCAGCAGGGCCGCCGCCACCCGCTTCGTGAAGCGCAGGCGGGGGCGGTTGAGGCGGTAGACGTCAGCGTCCGCCATAGCGTCCAGCCGCAGGCGGCGGTGGGCGTGGTGGGGCCAGGGATCCTCCTGGCTGGAGGTGACAAAAGCCAGCGAAAGGCCGGGGAAAATCACGTGGGCCAGCCGGTCGGGGGCCATGGGGTCGGGGCAGGCGATAGCATCGTGACCCACGGCCAGCGCCGCAGTCAGGATGGGGCTGAGCAGATGGTGGGCCAGACCATAGCTGTCCGCCAGCTCATACACCCGCTCCGCCTGGGCGGACACGGTGTCCCAGAGGGTGATGGCGCCCTTGTGGGTGACGGCGGAGACAAAGCGCTGATCCGCGCGGCCCTCCCCCTGGGCGGGGCGCTTGAGCTCACGGCTGATGATGCCCGCCGCCCGTTTGGCCAACCGCTGCCGGACGTTTTCCGTATCCAGCAGCTCGTTCATGTCCCGGCGCAGCTCCCCCGCCGCGCCCAGGCAGCGATACACCCGCTTGTAGTGGCCCTGGTATTCCGCTGTAGCTGCCAATATGTCCTGTTTCAGGGGCTGAAGCCCCCTGCGGTCATAGAACTCGCTCAGGTCGATGTATCGCTCCACCACGCCGGGGCATTTGGGCTCCACCACGTGGGGGGCGGTACCGTCCACCAGCGCGGCTCCCAGCTCCGGGATGATGACCGCGTCCAGAGAGTCCGGGTCGCCGGAGCACAGCACCTGCTGCGTCTCCAGCCCGGCGGCCTGGGCGTGGCGCTCCACCCGGCGCATGAGGGTGGACTTGCCGCTGCCCGGCCCGCCTTTGATGATGTACAGCGCCCGCATCCGGGCGGGGTCGGACAGCTGATGATAGAGAGAATAAAACCCCGCGGGCGTGTTGCCGCCCAGGAAGTATTGTATGTTGGGCATCCGAAAGCCTCCTCCAAGTTCCGGCGGGGCACAAACCTGTGGGCGGCTCCGCCTTTTCAATTCACTTCAATCTATGTGGATCGGGCGGAAATGGTGCGGGGATCCCCTCCTTTCCCACCCCCTTCTACCCTATTTCCCCCAGCAAGTCCCGTATGCGCCGTGGACAGCCCAAAATAACCCAACCTGCCCTTGCGGTAAGGGCGGAAATGGTATAAAATTGGGGGGCAGCTTCTCATCGAAACTGCCCCCCATTCACATGATATACGGAGGATACCGCCGTGTACAAAAGAAAACGAACCGCCCACCCCTCCCGGCCCGGATGGCTGCTGCCCGCCGCCGCGGCCCTGGCCGTCCTTCTGCTGGCCGCAATCGCATTTGCTGTCTTGGTTTTAACGCGGCACACGGCCCAGCCGCCCCAGCCGGAACAGCCCACTCCGCCCCTGCTTCTCCAGAACTCTCAGCCACCCGGCCAAACGCCCTTCACTGAGCCTACTCCGGAACCCACCCCAGAGCCCGCCCCCGACCCGGCGGAGGAGCTGCTGGCGGGGATGACCCTCTATGAGAAGGTGTGCCAGCTGTTCATCGTCCAGCCCTCCGACATCACGGGAGTGTCCAAGGTGACGGCGGCGGGAGAGGCCACCCAGCAGGCTCTGGAGCGCTATCCCGTGGCGGGACTGCTGTACGACGCCACCAATCTGGTCTCCATGGAACAGACCAAAACCATGCTGTCCACCGTCCAGACCTATACCAAGATCCCCCTTATCCTCACCTGCGACGAGGAGGGCGGGCGGGTCAACCGTCTGATGCACACCATCGGCACCACCTATATCGGCCCCATGCTGGACTACAAGGATCAGGACGGGAAAACAGCCAGAGACAACGCCTGGACCATCGCCCAGGACTTGCGCTCCTGCGGCTTCAACATGGATCTGGCCCCGGTGGCCGACGTGTGGTCCAACCCCAGCAACACCGTTATCGGCGACCGGGCCTACAGCGACGACTTTGACCAGGCCGCCGGACTGGTGGCCGCCGCCGTGGAGGGGTTCCACGCCGGCGGCGTGGCCTGCACCCTCAAGCACTTCCCCGGCCACGGCGACACCTCCGCCGACAGCCACTACGGCTCGGTGTACGTCTACAAGACCCTGGACGAGCTGCGGGAGGCGGAATTCAAGCCCTTCCGGGCGGGCATCGCCGCCGGGGCGGACGCGGTGATGATGGGCCACCTCATCATCGCCGACGTGGACGACCAGCCCGCCCTGCTCTCCCACAAAATCGTCACGGAGCTGCTGCGGGAGGAACTGGGCTTTGACGGCGTGGTCATCACCGACAGCTTGAAAATGCAAGCCATGACCGACCACTACGGCAGCGGCGACATCGCCGTGGGCGCCATCCAGGCGGGGGTGGATCTGCTGCTGTGCCCCCAAAACCTGGAGGAGGCCGTCAATGCCCTCACCCAGGCGGTGGAGAATGGAACGATCACCCAGGAGCGGCTGGACGAGAGCGTGCTGCGGGTGCTGCGGCTGAAGATCGACCGGGGCATCATCCCCACAGAATAAAAGCGGCCCGGAGGCAGGGCCCGCCCCACATAAGAGCAACAACAAAAGGAGAGATCCCGCATATCGCGGGGTCTCTCCTTGATTACTCTTGCGCCGGGTATATCTCCTCCAGCCGCGCCTGAACCACCCAGCGGGTCTCATGGCCGCTGCCGGTGCAGGTGGAGAGAGTCAGCAGTTTGTCCTCCGGGCCGGGAACCACCCCCGTGTCGATCACGGAGCCGCGCAGACACTGGTCGATCAGCTCCTGACGCGCCTCCTCGCTGTCCAGATCCTGCGCGTAGACTGCGCTGGTGACACTGGGCTCCCAGGCGGCGAAAATCTGATAGCGGCGCACGCACTTGCCGTCCGCTATATAGACATAGGGGTGCTCCGTCCAGAAGTCCTGCTCCGCGTATCGGTGCAGAGGGCCGAACATGGTGCCGTTCTGCATCCGGTGGCCGTAGATGATGGTATGGAACCCCTCAAAATCCGGGCTGCTGCGCCAGTCCAGGAAGATGGACCCGCCGCCGTTCCACTTTTTCTCCCAGGTATGATGCAAATAGTAGTCGTTGTCCGGGCCCTGGAGGATCGGGTGGGAGATGTCCGCGCCGGGAACGGTGAGCCAGGCCGCCACGTCCGGGTTGACCGCCCGCAGGGCGGCCAGATCCAGACATGAAAGCTCATTCACCACAGGATCCGTGTCCCCGGATCCTGTGGCCGGCTCCAGAGCCGGCGCGGCGGAGGCGTCCCCCTGTTCTGCCGACGGCGCGGGTCTGGCATGGACGATCTCCGCCGCCTTTTTCGTGGCTTCGGCGCTGTCCCGCCACTGGAGCTGCTGCCGCAGCAGAACCCCGGCGCAGACCAGCACCGCCAGAAGCAGGACAATATTCAGGATCATGCGAAGCCGCCTGTTCATGGCGCACCTCCTCAAAACAGGGGGCCCGGAATATCCGGGCCCCCTTTGTCGTTACGCGTTTTCCTTGCGCTTGCCGGTGTTCACATACACCAGGCCCATGCTGCAGGCCAGCAATACGACCACAAACATCATAGTGGACGCCTCGCCGGTCTGGGGTACATCGCCCAGGGGCACGTCGGGCTCGTCGATCTCGATCTCGGGCAGCTCGCCCAGCGGAACCTCGGGCTCTTCGATCTCCACGGGATCATCGGGCAGCTCGCCCAGCGGGGTCTCAGGCTCCTCGATCTCCACGGGCTCCTCGGGATCCGGATCGGGAGTGGGGTTCACGGGAACCACGGGGGGCTCGGGAAGCACGGGAGGCACAGGGGTCTTGTCGCCCTCGTCGGGCTGCTCGGGCTGCTCGGTCCAGTGGAAGGTCATCCAGCCCCAATTGTTGGAATAGTTGTTCCCAAAGACTCCATCTTCATCGGCCTCTTCCCCTTCACGCACAAACTCCGAAGTCTCAAAACTCTTGCTCCAGCCGTCGAACTCCTTGTCGCCATAGGTCGTAGGCCCGAACTTCATGTCAATGGTTACGCCATTCGCATACGCAAATACATCGTTAGCGGAGCTGCCGCCATAAAACGTATTGTCGGCAATCACGGTATTGGTACCATTAACAGTAGTCGAAGTACTGTCGCTGTAGATATACATACCTCCGCCATAGGCACCGCCCGCGGTGTTCCCGGTTATTTGGGTGTTATTCATCTCAATCGATCCAACATTGTTGGTATACACACCGCCGCCGTAGTACGCCTTGTTGCCAGAGATGGTGACCTCATCCATGCTGATCTTGTCAACATTATAGGCGTACATACCGCCGCCAGTCCCATTCGCGGTATCGGCGGTATTGCCAGAGATGGTGACACCCGTCATGTTGAGGTTTTTAACATTCTGGGCAATCACACCAGCGCCAAAGGGAACTGGCTCATCAAGAGGTTGATCATCGTCAGAGCCTACGCCGGTGGATGTGTTATTGGAAATCACGGTGTTTTCTACAGTGACGTCATTGCAGTCATTGAAGGCAAGCCCCGCGCCGGCACTGGCGGCCGTGTTATCCGTGATTGTACTGTCCTTGACTGTAACCTTGTTGACGTCTTTACAATACACCGTTCCACCAGTGGCATTGGGTTCACCTTTCTCATTCGTTCCAGTTTCGGCATTGTCAACAAGAACGTTATCCAGCGTTACATTATCGCTGCCCTTGGCCCATATGGCACTGCCACCTTTCTCCGCCACATTTCCAGTGATATGCACATTGTTTACGGTAAGATCACCGCCATTGGCAGCGACACCGCCGCCGTTTTCGCTATAGGTGTTTCCATCGGATACAGCGTTGCCGCCGGTGATGGTGCCCATGCTGCCGTCTTCGCCTTCGCCATTGATGGTCAGGTTGGTCTTCTCAGTACGAATCACCGACCCGGAAGCTCCCTCATGATTCAGGGTATGGCCGTTCATGTTGAGCACAACATCGTCCTTGCCGCTGAACCGCAGTGTGTAGTCAATGTTGAGATCGCCGGTCATATTGAACGTATTATCGGTAACGTTGCCATTCTCATCCTTCTCAACCTTCAGATCGACATACTTGTAACCATCCGTATGCGTTTTCTGCTCAAGGTTACTAAGATAATCCTCAGTAAGATCGATGGCCATCGCGGGTGTGACCATGCTGACGCACAGCACCAGGGCAATGATAACGGACAGCAGTTTACTCATTTTTTTCATGATAATTTTCCTTTCTTTGCAATATTCAGACGCAAAGTATCTGGTAGCCGAACGAGCATGGCGCGGGACAGGCCCGCACTTTAGCCTCTGGCTTTGCGCGACCGCCCTTTCGGACGGATTGCCGGGTGCAGCCCGGCGAACATAGCGTAAGAATCTCTCGCGCCTTAGTCCCGTAGCTTTGCGCACACACAGTTTCCCATGGTTTGCCAAATCTCTCTCGAGGGTTACATAAGTACAGCCGAACGAGCGTAGGACGGGCCCGCGTTTCGCGAAGGTCACCGTCCGACAGCCTCTGGCTTTGCGTCCCATTGTTTCCAATGGTTTGCCCATGCGCCCGGTCTGTCCCACCCGCCGTCCCGGCGCGTCTGGCGGCGGATGATCGTGTGGAGCCCCTCCCTTCCCCGGTGAATCTGCCGCTTCAGGTGCGATCCCTACGGTCTTGTCTTGGATTGCCCGTTTTGCTCATCAAATTCACGCAGAAATTTGTCGTGGAGATCCTCCTCTCCTCGTTTTCGAGCCTTGACGGCGTCCTCGAAGCGGGCGTAGTTGCCCAGGTAGTGGCGCTTCCCCTTGAAGCAGATGCTGGCGCGCCAGCGCTGCTTGGACTTCCGCCACTCCACCCCGGGCACGCCGCTGGTGTTGTTGCAACGGACCGTCTTGGCCCGCAGCATCTCCACGCAGGTTCCGTCAATGAAGGTCAGGCTGGCCCGACCGATTTCGGCGAGGGATTGCCCATGGAGGGGGCTGTGGTTCTCCTGTTCTTCCATGGTGTCCACCGCCTTTCGAGATTCGTCCTCCTACTCTATTTGGCGTTGGAGACATGACGATTTTGGACACCTGGTTTGAAAATTTTTAAAAAATTTTTTGGGGGGTCATTCTTCCGCCTTCACACTCTCCGCCACGCGGATCATGTCCTCCTCCTCAAAGGGCGCGGACAGCCAGAAAGAAACCCCGGCCTTTTCGTCGGACCAGAACAGCTCGTTGAGCTCCTCCTTGTTCTGGCCCAGCAGGAGCGTCCCGATCCCGTCTCCCACAGAGACTTCCCTGCCTTCGGCCTCCCGCTCCGCGCCGGTGAGGTCGTAGAGGAACACGGCCTCCGTGCCGCCGGGGGTACGGTAAACGATCATGCCCTCGTTCTCATATAGCGCCTCCCGATCCCACTCGCAGCCCTCCGGCAGCCAGATGGGGCGGTAAACGATGGCTCGCGCCGCAGGTTCCGGCTCCTGGGATTCCACCGATGGGAATGGCGGCTCCGTGGGGGCGGTGGGAGCCGTGGGAGCCGACCTTTCCGTGTGCACAGGCGGCTCCTTTACATAGACGGCCTGTTTCGCCGACAGCATGGCGGCGGCGACCGATCCTGCGGCCAGCAGCGCCAGCAGAACCCCAAGCAGCCGGGGCAGCCAGTACAGGATCGGATGATCCGTCCGGAAGATCAGCTTTTTCATTTTGCGCTCAAAGTCCGGCGAGAAGACGGCCTCGCAGTCCTCCGGCTCCGGCAGGGTACGCAGCAGAGCTTTTTCGTGCCGCCGCGCCGCCTCCCGCAATTCCTTGTCCGAAATCACAGAAGTCCCTCCTTTTCGCACAGTTCTTTCAGTCTGGCCTTCGCCCGCTGATCCAGCTTGCTGGCCGCGGCGAAGGATATTCCCAGGATAGAGGCAATCTCCCTGGTCGTGTATCCATGGCTGTATTTCAGCAGGATAACCTCTTGATACCGGGGCGGCAGCTGGGAGATGCACCAGGCCAGATCCTGCTCCCCATCGTCAACAGGGGCGTAGAGGGGCTGGTCCTCGTACAGAGACTCCTCCAGATCCCGCCGTTTCCGTTCCCGGAGAATATCAATCGCCTTGTTCTCGGTAACGATATAGAGGAACCCCCGCAGCTTGAGAGAATCCAGTTCGGGAACAAGCTTCATATTTTTCGCCAGGCTCAAAAAGGCATTGTGTACGGCGTCCTCCGCATCCTGTTCTCCCCGCAGGATGCGGGAAGCGACCTTGAGCATAAAGCCCCGGTACTTATTATAGAGCTCCTCGAATTTGATTTTTTCCTCCGGGCTCTCTATGGTGCTGAGATAAATCATCACCACCGGCATCACCTCCAAAACGTGCTTTTGAGCGGATAAATCCCCACAAAGGCACAGAAGCCCCTTGACAAATCAAGGGGAAATGGCAAGCCATCCTCTCAGCTTTCTGCTGAACCAGATGTCGTTACAAGTTTATCAGTTCCCGGTCATTTCGTCAACTGCACAAAAATCTTTCCATTTTTTCCTTTCCGTGCCCTGTAGGCACGGTGTATGGTTTGCTTCAAAGCACCAGGCCAGCACAGATCCGACGGCACCGTCCGGCAGGACAAGAAAAGCCCTGGCAGGAAATCTCAGCGTGATTCCTGCCAGGGTACTTTCCCAAATCGCAGATGCCCTTGTCAGGGGGAATCCAACACCCTCCGGGCCCTTTTGTCATGTCCTCACGTCCAATTTGATGGCGATGACCGTGCGGTCGTCCCCGCTGCCCGAGCGCTCGCCGCTCTCCCGCAGCACCTGGGCCGCCAGCGCCTGGGGGGACAGCCCGTCGAAGTCGGCCAGCAGCTTGCGCACCCAGCGGTCATCCTTGCCGGTGGTCACCCCGTCGCTGACCAGCAGGACGCAGTCCCCTGCGTCCAGCGACAAGGGGAAGGCGTCAGGCCCTGCCATTGCCCCCGCGGCCACACCCGCCGGCAGGGACTCGCCGCAAAGCCGCTCCACACTGCCGCCCCGGCGGAGATAGGTGGGGGCCGCTCCCAGCTTGTACACCGCGCTGGTTCCGCTGAACAGATCGATCTGGAGGAGATCCACCGTGGTGAATCCCCCCTCCTCCTCGCCCCGGAGGGCCAGGGCCTCGCCCACGGTCGTCAGCGCCTCCTCCGGCTCCAGTCCCGCTCGGAGAAACTTTTCCATCAAACGCAGGGCGGTCTCGCTGTCCTCCCGGGCGGCGGGGCCGCTGCCCATGCCATCGCACAGCAAGAAATTCAGCTTGCCGGAGTCGTCCTTGAACCACACCCCTGCGTCGCCGCTGACGCTCTGGCCCTGGCGGTCTGCCCCCGCCACCCCGGCAATGGCCATCAGGGGCTCCTTTTGGGTCAGGTGGGCGTGTCCCCGGCAGCTGTCCGCGTCCCGAAGAGGGCAACCCAAAATGGCGGACAGGCGGCCGATTTCCCCCTCCCGGCTGAGCTGCTCCGCGCCGGAGCCCTCTACCTCCAATTGCAGGTGGCCGTACTGATCGGCGTACACCGTACACCGGCCCTCCAGCCCCAGGGCGGCCAGGCGCTGCTTCACCAGCCGCTGACGGCGCACGTCCACCGCCGGCTCCTGGGCCAGCTCCACCGCCGCCCGATCCAGCACCGAGGCCATGTGTCCGTACTGGGCGCACACTGCCGCCCGGCTCTCCCGCACCCGGCTGTCGTACCGCCGCCGTTGCAGCAGGGCGGACAGCTCCCCGTTGGCGGCTACCAAAAACGTCTCGAACCGGATGCACCGGCTGGAGAAGTGGGGCGGGAAGTCCTCCAGTGCCCCCGCCCCCCGGTCCAGCATGGGGGTGAGGGCGTCGGCCAGGGCGGTCTTGGTGACCTGGTACTCCCGCTGCCAGCATCGCTCCTTCTGCTTGCACTTGACGCACACCCGATCCGCCGCCCGGTCGAAGATGCGGGCCGCGTCCCCGTCGTTGGGGGCGGCGGGGGCCTGGAACGCCGTGCGCAGCCCCCCGGACACCGCCCGGAACGCCTCGGCGGTCTGCTTCAGGCGGTCGGCGGCAAATCTGCGGGCGTGGACGCTCTCCTCCTCCGGCTCCTCCTGGCGCACCAGGGCGGACAGCCGCCGGAGGAGCTTGTCCGGCAGCAGGAGGAATACGGCCGTCCCCGCCGCCAGCTCCCAGGCCGCGGCGCTTCCCGGCCCCAGCTCCCACGTCCACAGGATGGCCGCCGCCCCGCTCAGGGCGTATCCCGCGGCGCACATCAGGCGGCTCTGCTTCACAAAAATCCCCGCGATCAGCCCCGGCAGGGCGTAGATCAAAGTGTAATAAGTGGGCAGTCCGGCGGAAAAGCCCATGGCCAGCCCCGCCGCCACCCCGGCGGCGGCCCCCAGGCCCACGCCGCCCTTCCACGCGGCGATCAGTACGATGGGCACGCACAACACCCGGCCCAGCGAGTAGTCCCCCGCCACCGTCACCCGGGTGAGGGTCATCATCAGGGTGGCGGCCAGGGCGACGCCCCCCGCCATCTGGCGCACCGAGATCTCCCCACCGGGTCGGCGCTTCTCCCAAAGATCGAACGCCTGACGGTACAGGTATACCGTCCCGGCGGTAAGTACCACCTCGGTGACAAAGCCCACCGCCGATCCCCTGCCCCACCCGGCGGCGGACTGGTAGACAAAGCCCACCATGCCGTTGAGGGCGGCGGCCACGACCGGCATGAACCAGGGGCGGTGGTAGATCTCAAACTCCCCCATGGCCAGGGCCACGGCGCACACCATCATGGAGGCGGCGATGTAGCGCAGGCCCTCCACCACCCCCCGGAAGGACAGGTAACCCAGCGCCGCGCCCAGCAGGGCCGCAAACCCCTCCATCCCCGGCTGGCACACCCCCACCAGCGCCAGGGCGAACAGGGAGTGCCCTCCCATCAGCTCCGCCCCCGCCAGCACCGCCGAGAGCAGGAAGCGCACCCCGCAGTCGGACAGCCGCATCATCATCGGCACGGGCAGGCTCCGTCTCTGCTTTTCCCGTTTGGTTCCCTCGTTTGCCGTCATGGCGCATCCCTCCGTGGTCGAGTCATATGTAAAGAGTTCCATATTATGGTAACTCCGTCATTATAGGACAGGCCCATTGGAAAAGGCAGTCGGAACCTGTCTTGCCTTTTGGGGGAAAATTTGGTATGATAACACATGAATTTTGGTTTCCGTCCCCGCCCCGCAGGGGCGGGGACGGAAAAGAAAGAGGAACCCATGAAAATCGGCAATGTGGAGCTGAACACCCGGCTGGCCCTGGGCCCCATGGCGGGGGTGACCGACCTGGCCTTCCGCACGGTGTGCCGGGAGCTGTCGGGCTGCTATACCGTGTCTGAGATGGTCAGCGCCAAGGCCCTGTGCTACGGGGACAAAAAGACCCCCACCCTGCTGAAGCTGGGTGAGGGAGAGCATCCCGCCGCCGTCCAGATCTTCGGCTGCGACGAGCCCTTTATGGAGAAGGGCGCGGCACTGGCCCTGGAGCGCTCCGGGGCGGACATCATCGACATCAACATGGGCTGTCCCGTCCCCAAGGTGGCCAACTCCGGGGACGGCTCCGCCCTCATGCGGGATCCGAAGAAGGCCGCGCGCGTGGCGGCGGCGGTGGTGCGGGGCGCGGCGGGGAGGCCCGTCACCGTGAAGTGCCGCCTGGGCTGGGACAAGGGCTCCATCAACTGCGTGGAGTTCGCCAAGCGCATGGAGGACGCGAGGGTGTCCGCCGTGGCCGTCCACGGACGGACGAAGACCCAGATGTACTCCGGCTCCGCCAACTGGGACTACATCCGGGAGGTAAAAAACGCCGTGTCCATCCCGGTCATCGCCAACGGGGACGTATTTTCCCCCAAGGACGCGGTGCGGATTCTGACCTATACCGGCGCGGACATGGCCATGGTGGGCAGGGGAGCCTTTGGCAACCCCTGGCTGCTGGAGCAGTGCGCCGCCGCCCTGGAGGGGCGGGACATCCCGCCCCTGCCCCCGCTGTCAGCGCGGATGGACACCGCCACCCGGCAGTTCGAGCTGGCCCTGGCCCACAAGGGGGAGAAGATTGCCTGTCTGGAGATGCGCAAGCACCTGGCCTGGTATCTCAAGGGCGTGCCCTACGCCTCCTATTGGAAGGAGCGGGCCTGCAAAATCTCCACCCCAGAGGAATTCCATCAGGTGGTCGCCGGCATCAAGCGGGATCTGTCTGACCCGGAGGAAGCGGACCATGGATGAGCGCAGGCTTTCCCAGCTTACCGACGCTTTTCTGGCTGTGGAGGGCATTTTATATGTCTCTTTTCTGAACATGGATCTCACCGGCTATGGAGGGGACACAGTCTTCGTCAAATACGCGGGCGTCCTGCTATGCCTGGCTTTCGCCCTGCTGTGCGCGCTGGGGGGCGGCGACCGGCTGGTTCCCATCGCCCTGACCCTCACCGCCTGCGCCGACTGGTTCCTGCTGGTGCGAAACGACTGTTACGCCCTGGGTGTCGCCCTGTTTTTGTGCGTCCAGACGGTTTATTTTCTCCGCCTGCGCCGGGCCGGGGCGCCCAGCCTGTGGCCTATCCGGGTGGGGGTCGTGCCGCTGGCCGGGGCAGCGGCGTTCGTCGTGGAGCAGTCAGCTTGGCACACCGATTTGTTCTCCCCGGAAAATCTGCTGGTCAATCTGCTGGCGGCGGTGTATTTTACCCAACTGCTGTCCAACACCATCGCGGCCTGGACGCTGAAAGGGAAGCGCTGGCGGCGCTTTGCCCTGGGCCTCACCCTGTTCGTGGGGTGCGACATCTGCGTGGGGCTGTATAACGTCCAGATACTCAACCTGATGCTGTACTTTTTCGCCGCGGTGGGGATGTGGCTGTTCTATCTGCCCTCCCAGGTTTTGATTGCCCTGTCCGCCCTGCCCGAAAAGGAGGTTTCCCATGAAGAAAACCAGTAAACCCCTCTCCGTCCTCCTGGCCGTCATGACGGCCCTGGCCCTGCTCACCGGGGCCATCGCCGCGCCCATCCTCTGCCGCCCCTTTTACTACGCCCACATCGGCCCGCTGGCGCTGGAGGAGCGCACCGGCCTGACCCGGGATGAGATCAAGACCGCCTACGGCGAGATGCTGGACTACTGCCTGGGCCAGCGCGACCAGTTCTCCACCGGCGTGCTGAAGTGGTCTGACAGCGGCAGGAGTCACTTTACCGATGTGCGGAGGCTGTTCCTGCTGGATCTGACCGCCCTGGCCTGCGCCCTGGGCACGCTGGGGGCGTTGGCCTACCTCATCTGGAAGGGCCGGACAAGGCCCGCCCGTCTGCTGGGCCGGGGGCCCGCCTTCTGGGCGGGAGCCGGACTGGGGATCGTGTTCCTCATCGTCGCCGCCCTGGCCGCCCTGGACTTTGACCGGGCCTTTGTGGTGTTCCACGCCCTGTTTTTCCCCGGCAAGGACAACTGGCTGTTTGACCCCGCCCAGGATCAGATCATCAATATCCTGCCCGAAGCCTTTTTCCGCAACTGCGCCATCCTGATCCTGGCCATTCTGGTGCTGGGCTGCGCCGCCCTCAGCACGTTTGACCTCATCCGCACAAAATCAAAGAAAATTTAGAACGAACGTTTGACATTTCGAACGCTCTGTGTTATAATGCTGACATGAGCTAAAAAGCGCCTGTTGCAGACCGTAAGGCACAGCCGAAAACGTTCAGCGTCCCCCGTCATGGGACGACTTTGGAAGGAGCTTGCGCCATGGCTAAATTGACCCCAAAACAGCAGCAGATCTACGACTATATTCTGGCCTTCGCCGATGAACACGGCTATCCCCCCTCGGTGCGGGAGATCGCCGAGGCCGTGGGGCTGAAGTCCCCCGCCACCGTCCACTTCCACTTGAAGGGCCTGCGGGAGGCGGGCTGCATCTCCCAGGCCGAGGGCAAGACCCGGGCCATCACCATCACCGACCCCACCCACGGCCGCAAGGATCAGGTGCCCCTGGTGGGTTATGTGGCGGCGGGCTCCCCCATCCTGGCCCAGGAGAACATTGAGGAGTACCTCACCTTTGACACCGGCGGCCTCACCGGGGAACACTTCGCCCTGAAGGTTCGGGGTGAGTCCATGATCGAGGCGGGCATACTCCCCGGCGACCTGGTGGTGATCCACCAGCAGCATCTGGCCCGCAATGGCGATATCGTGGTGGCGCTGTTCGAGGACGAGGCCACCGTCAAGACCTTCCGCCGGGAGAGCGACGGCCACATCTGGCTCTATCCCGAGAACTCCAGCCCGGAATACCAGCCCATCGACGGCGAGGGCTGCTCCATCCTGGGCCGCGTGGTGGCGGTCATCCGCCGCTATTGACGCGCCCCCGTATGTTACCGTCAGGCGCCCCCGCTTTCCATGAAAGCGGGGGCGCAAACGCGTTAAGGGGAGGAGCTGAATCATAAAAAGGGGTTGCAACTCAAGCGGTTATAAGGTAAAATATTTAATTGCAAAAGGGATGGGCACCCACGGCCATTGAGGCGTCGTCCGGCTGAGCCGGGCCGTGTTCCACACCCGTCCGATTGACCAAAATCCATTGAGAAAGGGGATTTCACAACGTGAGAACAGCGGGAATCCTGATGCCCATCTCCTCTCTGTCCTCTCCTTACGGTATCGGCACGCTGGGCGCGGCCGCCCGGGAATTCGCGGACTTTCTGGCGGCGGCGGGACAGACCTATTGGCAGGTCCTGCCCATCTGTCCCACCAGCTACGGCGACTCTCCCTACCAGTCCTTCTCCTCCTTTGCCGGCAACCCCTATTTCATCGACCTGGACGATCTGGCGGCGGACGGACTGCTGGAACCGGACGAATACCAGAGTCTGAACTGGGGCGGCGACCCGCAGAGCGTGGATTATGGCCTGATGTACATCACCCGGTATCAGGTGCTGAAAAAGGCAGCCCGCCGTTTGCTGGCCAATCCGCCCCATGAGTACAAAATGTTCTGCAAAACCTCCACCTGGTTGGACGATTACGCTCTGTTCATGGCCTTGAAAGACAAGCACGGCGGCGCGTCCTGGTTCACCTGGGAGCCGGACATCCGGCTGCGCCGCAAGTCCGCCCTGGCCGCCGCCAAAAAAGAGTTGGCGGACGAGGTCGACTTCTGGAAAGCGGTTCAGTTCCTGTTCATCCGCCAGTGGAACGCCTTAAAGTCCTATGCCAACGGGCTTGGAATCTCCATCATCGGCGATGTGCCTATCTACGTATCCGGGGACAGCGCCGACGTCTGGGCCAATCCCGATCAATTTCAGCTGGACGAGAACGGCCTGCCCACCGAAGTGGCGGGCTGCCCCCCCGACGGCTTCTCCGCCGACGGCCAGCTGTGGGGCAATCCGCTGTTCAACTGGGATCGGATGAAGCAGGACGGCTACCAGTGGTGGCTGCGGCGGATCGCGTTCCAGTTCCAGCTCTACGACACCCTGCGCATCGATCACTTCCGGGGCTTTGACGCCTACTACGCCATTCCCTATGGGGATACCACTGCCAAAAACGGCCGCTGGCGTCCCGGCCCTGGCCTGGACTTCTTCAAGGCGGTCAACGCACGGCTGGGCGAGCAGGATATCATCGCCGAGGATCTGGGCTTCCTCACCGATTCGGTGCGCGAGCTGCTGCGGGACACCGGCTATCCCGGCATGAAGGTGTTGGAGTTCGCCTTTGACAGCCGGGACACCGGCAGCGATTACCTGCCCCACTGCTATCCCACCCACTGCGTGGCGTATACCGGCACCCATGACAACGACACCATCCTGGGCTGGATGGCCACCGCCCCCAAAAAGGACGTATCCTTTGCCAAGGCATACCTCCGTCTGTCCAGCCGGGAGGGCTACCACTGGGGCATGATGCGCGGCGCCTGGGCGTCTCCCGCCGATCTGGCGATCATGCAGGCCCAGGATCTGCTGGGTCTGGGCACCGAGGCCCGGATGAACATCCCCTCCACCCTTGGCGAGAACTGGAAATGGCGGGCTCTGCCCGGCGTATTTACCCCCCAGCTGGCCCACCGCCTGCGTCGGGAGATGGAGGTCTACCAGCGTCTGCCCAGGAAAGCGGTCACAACCAAATGAGAAGAGCGGCACGCCTCAGGCGTGCCGCTCTTTTTGTTGCGCTGTTTGGAATTAGAACTCCAGGTTCTTACCGTCCTTGTCGAAGACATGGCACACATTGCCGCTGAAGGTCAGGTTCAGCTTGTCGCCGGAGTGGTAAGAGTCGATGCGCTCACCGTCGGCATCCATGGTGGGAACGATCACGACCACATCCTTGCCATTGGCGTTGGCGTGGAAGTGAACCTCGCTGCCCATCAGCTCGGACACCTCGATGACGGCGGACAGGGTGTTGGCCGGATCCTTGGACAGCACCATGTGGCTGGGACGAACGCCCATGGTGACATCCTGCGCGGCCACCTTCTTGGCGGACAGGTTCTTCTGCTTCTCCTCGGAGAGAACCACCTTGCAGCCGCCCACGGACACGGCGTACTTGCCGCCCTCGTTAACCAGCTTGGCATCGAAGAAGTTCATCTGCGGGGTGCCGATGAAGCCGGCCACGAACAGGTTGGCGGGATGGTCGAACACCTCCTGGGGGGTGCCGATCTGCTGGATGAAGCCGTCCTTCATGATGACGATACGGTCGCCCAGGGTCATGGCCTCGGTCTGGTCATGGGTGACGTACATGAAGGTGGTGTTGATCTTCTGGCGGAGCTTGATGATCTCGGCGCGCATCTGGTTACGGAGCTTGGCGTCCAGGTTGGACAGCGGCTCGTCCATCAGCAGCACCTTGGGCTCACGGACGATAGCGCGGCCGATGGCCACACGCTGACGCTGGCCGCCGGACAGGGCCTTGGGCTTACGATCCAGATACTGGGTGATGTCCAGGGTCTCAGCCGCCTCGCGCACGGCCTTGTCGATCTGATCCTTGGGCATCTTGCGGAGCTTCAGGGGGAAGGCCATGTTCTCATACACGGTCATGTGGGGGTACAGAGCGTAGCTTTGGAACACCATGGCGATGTCGCGATCCTTGGGGGCGACGTCGTTCATCAGCTTGCCGTCGATGTACAGCTCGCCGCCGGAGATCTCCTCCAGGCCGGCCACCATGCGCAGGGTGGTGGACTTGCCGCAGCCGGAGGGGCCGACCAGCACGATGAACTCCTTGTCCGCGATCTCCAGGTTGAACTTCTGAACGGCGATGACGCCCTCTTCCGTGACCTGCAGATTGGTCTTCTTCTCGGGCTCGCCCTTCTTCTTCTTCGCCTTCTTCTGGTCGCCGCTGTGGGGATAGATCTTCATGATGTTCTTCAGGGACAAACCGGCCATAGTACCCGACTTTGATGGAGCGGCCTCCGCCATCTCCACCTCATTCCCGGACGCATATGTTCCGGGAACTTTGCGACAGGTCTCCACACTGCCGCACCGCAAGTCGCAGCGGTATTTTTTCCTCCTTTTTTCAGTACCACGGACTATTTGAATGGAGTAGTCCGCGGCCCGTCAATTTAGTGCGCCCGCAGGCGCTGGTATGGAAAAGCGGCTCATAAGCTCCGCCGGATCCATCATTGCAGATGAACGCTATGGTACTGGTAAAAATATAACATGGCCCGGGCGGAATTGTCAAGGGAAAATGGCCCGGAAATCCGTCATTTTTGTTGGCTGCCTCTCATATTTTCCCAGTGTGATGCCCCGCTCTTCCCAGCTGGCAGATCCGCCACAAATTTTCACCTGAAATATGTCGCTTTATGGCTTGACGCAAAGGATTAGAAACGATATAATTCCATTATCGTTCGATAATTTTTTAACAAATCATACTACTTTTCTAGTTTTTGGAGGAGGAGCTGCCATGCGTCATTACGAAACTACCGTCCAGGAGCTGAAGGACAAGGTACTTACCGCCGTAGCCCGTCTGGCCTGGAACGACAAGCTTCAGGGCAATGATTTGCTGAATATCCCAGAGGAGATCGTCCCCGGCCCCGAGGCCCAGATGCGCTGCTGCATCTACAAAGAGCGGGCCGTGGTCACCAGCCGGGTGAAGATGGCCATGGGCGGCGACCGGGCCAACCCCTCTCTGGTGGAAGTCATGCCTATCGCCTGTGACGAGTGCCCTGTCACCGAGATCAGCGTAGGCCCGTCCTGCCGGGGCTGTATCGCCCACCGCTGTATGGAGGCGTGCCCCAAGGGGGCCATCCGCATTGAGAACCACCGCTCTGTCATCGACCACTCCAAGTGCGTGCTGTGCGGCAAGTGCATCCAGGCCTGCCCCTACGGCGCCATCACCAAGAATGTGCGCCCCTGCGAGCGCGCCTGCCCGGTCAAGGCCATCTCCATGGGTGAGGATCGCAAGGCCAGCATCGACGCCACCAAGTGCATCTCCTGCGGCGAGTGCGTCATCCAGTGCCCCTTCGGTGCCATTATGGACAAGTCCTACATCGTGGACGTGATCCAGATGCTGATGGGCGCGGACAAGTGGGGCCTGCACGTGTACGCCATTCTAGCCCCCTCTTTTGTGGGGCAGTTCGACTGCACCCCCGGTCAGATGGCCGCCGCGCTGAAGGAGATGGGCTTCTACGACGTAGGAGAGGTAGCCTTGGGCGCCGACCTGACCGCCAAGGCGGAGGCCGCCGAGTTTGATGAGCGGGGCGGCGAGCCCATGACCTCCTCCTGCTGCCCGGCCTTCGTGGCCTTCGTGGAGCGGCATATGCCCGACATGGTGCCCAGAGTGTCCACCACCCCCTCTCCCATGGTCATGCTGGGCCGATACATTAAGGATCGGGATCCCCTGGCCCGGGTGGTATTCATCGGCCCGTGCGTGGCCAAAAAGCGGGAGTTCCATCTGGGGCGCACCCGCTCCTCCATCGACTATGTGCTTACCTTTGAGGAGCTGTATTCCATGCTGGCCGCCAAGGACATCGACGTGACCCAGATGCCCGAGGCGCCCCTGGATCATGCCAGCGGCTTTGGCCGCAGCTTTGCCGCCAGCGGCGGCGTGGCGGCGGCGGTGGGCCAGGCGCTGAAGGAGATGGGCAGCTCCGTGGAAGCCAAGACCCTGCCCTGCTCCGGCATTGAGGAGTGCAAGATCGCCCTGCTGAAGATGTCCAAGGGCGTGCTGCCCGAGAACTTCATCGAGGGCATGGCCTGCCAGGGCGGCTGTGTCCAGGGCCCCGCCGTCATCATGCGCAGCCCCAAAAACAAGGTTGAGGTGACCAAGCACGCCAAGCAGGCGGGAGAGCGCACCATCAACGAAGCCGTCAACAACGCCGGAGGCTCGACGGAGCCCACCAGCAGCGAAACGAAGCCCGGCGGAGCTGTGGAGAAGAACCGGGTAGCCGCTGAACAAGCCTGAGCTTGAACCTCTTTTCTTAATAGGCAGAACTCCCCGGCGTCCGCGCCGGGGAGTTTTTTCATCATCCACCCAGCCTTTTCCGAACCAGGCCCTTGCAATCCCGGTATTTTTCCTATATAATATTTTGACTTGAGAAAAATCACCCAAGGGAGTGTTCAGCTTGAAATACGATTTCGCCGCCATTGAGCCCAAGTGGCAAAAGCGCTGGGAGGAGGCCAAGGTCTACGCCGCCGCCGACCACAGTGACAAGCCCAAGTTCTACGGCCTTATTGAGTTCCCCTATCCCTCCGGCCAGGGGCTCCACGTGGGCCATCCCCGGCCCTACACCGCCATGGATATCGTCACCCGCAAAAAGCGGATGGACGGGTTCAACGTGCTGTTCCCCATGGGCTTCGACGCCTTCGGCCTGCCCACGGAGAACTACGCCATCAAGAACCACATTCACCCCGCCGTGGTGACCAAAAACAACATTGCCCGCTTCACTGAGCAGCTCAAGCGCTTGGGTTACGGTTTTGACTGGGATCGGGTGGTGGACACCACCGACCCCAACTACTACAAGTGGACCCAGTGGATTTTCCTCCAGCTCTATAAAAAGGGTCTGGCCTATAAGGCCACCATGCCGGTGAACTGGTGTACCTCCTGCAAGTGCGTCCTCGCCAACGAAGAGGTCGTGGAGGGCGTGTGCGAGCGCTGCGGCTCCCCCGTCATCCGCAAGGAGAAGTCCCAGTGGATGCTGAAAATCACCGAGTATGCCCAGCGGCTCATCGACGATTTGGACGACGTGGACTTCATCGAGCGGGTCAAGATCCAGCAGCGCAACTGGATCGGCCGCTCCACCGGCGCGGAGGTCACCTTCAAGGCCACCACCGGGGACGACATCGTGGTGTTCACCACCCGTCCCGACACCCTGTTTGGCGCGACCTATATGGTGCTGTCCCCCGAGCACGCCCTGGTCAAGGGCTGGCTGGAGGCTGGCAAGCTGGCCAACGCCGACGAGGTCACCGCCTACCAGAAGGCCGCCGCCTCCAAGTCCGACCTGGAGCGCACCGAGCTGAACAAGGAAAAGACCGGCGTCTGCCTGGACGGCGTGCGGGGCGTCAACCCGGTGAACGGCCGGGAGATCCCCATCTTCATCTCTGACTACGTGCTGGCCACCTACGGCACCGGGGCCATCATGGCCGTTCCCGCCCACGACGACCGTGACTGGGAGTTCGCCAAGAAGTTCGGCTGTGAGATCATTGAAGTGGTGTCCGGCGGCGAGGACGTGCAGAAAGCCGCCTTCACCGCCAAGGACGACACCGGCATCATGGTCAACTCCGAGTTCCTCAACGGCCTGACCGTCAAGGACGCCATCCCCGTCATCACCAAATGGCTGGAGGAGAAGGGCATCGGCGAGGCCAAGGTGAACTACAAGCTGCGCGACTGGGTGTTCTCCCGCCAGCGCTACTGGGGCGAGCCCATCCCCATGGTGAACTGCGAGAAGTGCGGCTGGGTGCCCCTGCCCGAGAGNGAGCTGCCCCTGCTGCTCCCCGANGTGGAGAGCTATGAGCCCACCGACGACGGCGAGTCCCCCATCAGCAAGATGACCGACTGGGTGAACACCACCTGCCCCNNNTGCGGCGGCCCCGCCNAGCGNGAGACGGANACCATGCCCCAGTGGGCNGGNTCCTNCTGGTANTTCCTNCGNTATATGNACCCCNACAACGACNAGGCGCTGGCNTCCAAGGANGCGCTGGACTANTGGTCCCCCNTCGACTGGTACAACGGCGGCATGGAGCACACCACCCTCCATCTGCTCTACTCCCGGTTCTGGCACAAGTTCCTGTANGACATCGGCGTGGTGCCCACCAAGGAGCCCTACCAGAAGCGCACCAGCCACGGCATGATCCTGGGCGAGGGCGGCGAGAAGATGTCCAAGTCCCGGGGCAACGTGGTCAATCCCGACGACGTGGTGCNGGCCTACGGCGCGGACACCCTGCGCCTGTATATCATGTTCATCGGCGACTTTGAGCAGGCCGCGGTGTGGTCGGACAACGCCGTGAAGGGCTGCAAGCGCTTTTTGGACAAGGTGTGGAACCTGGCNGAGAGCTGTTCGGACAGCCTGGACTACACCCGCGANAACGAGGCCGGCATCCACAAGTGCATCAAGAAGGTGGCGGACGACATCGAGGCCATGAAGTTCAACACCGCCATCGCCGCCATGATGACGCTGGTGGGCGACTTCCAGAAGAACGGCTGCTCCAAGGGCGATATGAGGACGCTGGTCACCATGCTGTCCCCCTTCGCCCCCCATGTGGCGGAGGAGCTGTGGGCGATGCTGGGCGGCGAGGGCTTCGTGTGCCAGCNGCCCTGGCCCGCTTACGANGAGAGCAANACNGTGGCCGACANCGTCCAGATGGCNGTCCAGGTCAACGGCAAGGTNNGGGCNAANATCNNNGTNCCCGCCGGGGCGGACAACGANNCNATCATCGCCGCCGCCCAGGCCGACNCCAAGGTNCNGAAGTTCACCGACGGCATGGCNCTGGTCAAGACCATCGTGGTGCCNGGNCGGCTGGTNAACCTCATCGTAAANCCCCAATAACAGCATCTGCCATTTAATTCCGCANATTCCCCNATATTTTGCGGTTGACATTGGGACGGTTTTCACATATAATAGTCCTGTTAAAGCCATCGCCAATGGCCCCTAAAGCATCCTGGAGTTAACCGGATGTTTCGGAGGGAGGGAAATATAGATGTCCGAAGTTCATGTCCGCGAGGGNGAGTCTCTGGAGAACGCGCTGAAGCGCTTNAAGCGCAGCTGCGCCAAGTCCGGCGTTCTGGCCGAGGTGCGTAAGCGCGAGTTCTACGACAGCCCCAGCGTCAAGCGCCGCAAGAAGAGCGAGGCGGCCCGGAAGAACCGCAATAAGAAGTTCTATTGATGATGAAGCAGCGTCCCGAACCGGGGCGCTGCTTTTATTTTCACCNGNGNGTNCCNTCNGTAGGACGTATATAAATTGGAATATTTGCCCAAACTTGGCATAGANTCTGACAGAGGGNCNTTAACGACCCCCGNGAAAGGAAGGTGAAGCCCATGGCAGAGGCAGTCCGTTCCAGCCGCAGGAAGGAGTTGGCGCGGCGGGAGGAGGAGCGCCGGCAGCTGATGGAGGGGATGCGGGAGACCCGCAACCAGCTCAACTGCGCCTACGCCCAGTTCAACGCCTACAGCGATCCCGATCTGGTGGACTCCTGCGTCTANCAGATCAACGCCCTGCAAAGCCGTTACTCCTACTTCCTGCGCCAGATGAAGCTGCTGGACGCCGCCCAGGAGGAGGCGGTGTGAGCGGTTGGGTCTGGTGGGCGGCAGGGGGNCTGNNGCTTGTCCTGGCCCTCTGCCGCCGCCCCCTGNGCGCCCTGTGCNGGCTGNTCGTCCGGTCTGGGATCGGGCTGGTGTTCCTCTGGCTGTTTCAGGGNCTGGGGACGCTGCTGGGCGTCACCCTGGGGGTCAANCTGCTCAACGGCCTGGTNCTGGGCGCGCTGGGCCTGCCCGGCCTGGGNCTGCTGCTCCTGACCCAGTGGGCCTGGAAATGAGGGCCGTCCGGATATGCCGGACGGCCCGTTTTTGTCNTATTTTGCCGACATTNCTTTAACAATTATTTCANAAAANCNGCATTTGGGCGTTGAACTGANGGGANNCCTTGTGGTATAATAGCCGCAAACGGCTATTATACTTTAAATTTTAGTCCTTTTGCTCCCGCCCTTTTGGCGGAACCGCAAAAGATGACAATGATACCATTCCGGCTGNGCCTTCATGGTATCATAATATTGCTTTTAATCATACCGCATGGCACGATGCCATCGCGATCCGATGCCGCGCNNCCGGGCGCGNCTTTTGGAGGGAGTTCATCATGGGCGGGCANAAGAACCACTACGGATATCACGAATACCGGGGCCGGGGCGGCGGCCGGGGCCGGNCGGTGCTGCTGTTCATCATCGCCCTGCTGCTGNTGCTGCTGGCGGCGGGCGCGGCGTTTTACGCCATGGTGGAGCTGGAGTATACCGACAACGGCGTGAAGATCAGCTGGNGNAACGGCCAAGAGGCCNCGCCNTCCCATCCTCCCGTCGCCTCCGACCCGCTGGAGATCGTCACCAGCACCAGCCCGGTGGACGTCACTGTGGAGCCCACGGAGACCGTGGANCCCACCCCCACGCCNNCNCCGGAGCNTGAATANCNGCCCATCGCCGCCGTNACCGTGACCACNGCCCAGCTGCGCGNCGGCTCNGCCGCCCAGGCNGTGGCCGCCGCCGGGGGAAANNCCCTGGTGGTGGAGATGAAAAACGTCAACGGCNNCCTGGCCTGGCAGTCTCAGGCNNCNCTGGCCGCCACCNTNGGAACCANCGCCGCCGACAACCTTACCGCNCAGGCNGTGCAGANCCTGGCNCAGACCACNGACCTGTACCTGGTGGCCAAGATCCAGTGCTTCCGGGATCCGNTGCTGGCNNNNAACNGGATCGGNTCCNTCATGACCNGGGGNGGCAACGTGTGGCACGACACACAGGGCATGGGCTGGNCCAGCCCCGCCAACCAGCAGGCGGCGGATTATCTGTCCACCCTGTGCCTGGAGCTGGCCGACATGGGCTTNGANGANATCCTGCTGGANAAGGCCGGCTACCCCAACTTCGGNGAGGTCAACGTGNTGGCCACCAGCGACAACCGCCCGGAGGATCTCACCNTCCCCGTGTCCGCNTTCCTGGAGCGCCTCTCCGNGGANCTGGCCGAGCGCGGCGTNTGCCTGAGCGTNCTCACCGATGAGACGCTGCTGCCGGGGGACACGGTACTCACCGGCCTGACCTCCNACGTGCTTGCCNGCCANGTGGGCCGGGTATGGCTGGANGGCAGNGCCAGCGCCCAGCAGTACANCTCNCNGCTCACCGCCGCGGGGTGGGACAACGCCGCTCCCCGGGTTGTGACGAAAAACGCCCCCTTCGGCGGGGGAAGCTGGTATCGCTGATACAAAAATCCCCCACCGCGACGCGGTGGGGGATTTTTCCGCTCAAAGGCGGGGAGATCCTATCATCACACGATGGGGAAGGACTTGACGAACAGCGAAGCAAATCTTCCCCCGCCGAAAGGCGGGGGAAGATTCTGTCATCACACGATCAGGAAGAACTTGACCGACAGCGAAGCAAATCTCCCCCCGCCTAAAGGCGGGGGGAGATTCTATCATCACACGATCAGGAAGAACTTGATGAGGAACAGCGCGGAGATGACGTAGGTCAGCACGGACACGTCCTTGGCCTTGCCGGAGAACACCTTGATGACGGTGTAGGAGATCAGGCCCAGGCCGATGGCGTGGCCGATGGAGCTGGAAATGGGCATGGCGATGAGCATCAGGGCCACGGGCACCATCTGATCCATATCGTCAAACTTCACGTTCTTCAGGCCCTGGAGCATCAGCACGCCCACATAGATCAGGGCAGCGGAGGTGGCGGCAGCGGGGATGATCGCCGCGATGGGGGCAATGAACATACAGGCCAGGAACAGGATGCCGCAGGTCAGGGCGGTCAAACCGGTGCGTCCGCCGGCCTCCACGCCGGAGGCGGACTCCACGAAGGTGGTGACGGTGGAGGTGCCGGTGCAGGCGCCGGCCACGGTGCCCACGGCGTCGGCCAGCAGGGCCTCGCGCATATTGGGCATATTGCCCTGCTTGTCCACCATGCCGGCCCGGGAGGCGGTGCCCACCAGGGTGCCGATGGTGTCAAACATATCGATCATGCAGAAGGTGATGACCAGGGTGATAACGGTGAACAGGCCGATGTCCATCAGGCCGGAGAAATTGAACTTGAACAGGGTGGTGGAGGCCATGTCGGCGAAGGGGGGAATGAAGGAAGCGGTGGCCAGGGACGCGAAGGGGTTGGTCTTCAGGAAGACAAAGGAGCCGATCCAGTAGATCACGGAGGCCACCAGCATACCCAGCAGCACCGCGCCCTTGATGCCCTTCTTGGCCAGCAGGACGATGACAAACAGACCGATGAACATGGTGGCCACGGTGAGCACCATGGTGGTGTAGCCGGCGTCGCCCATGCCGTCCCGCAGGACAGAGGGGGTCAGGGCGCCGAAGAAGTCACGCATGACATAGAAGGGGGTGGTAAAGCCATTGCCCTCAGCATAGATGCCCACGTTGGAGCCCAGGCCGATGTTCATCAGCATCAGACCGATGGCGGGGGCGATGCCCAGACGCACGCCCAGGGGGATGGCGTCCACGATCTTCTCACGGATGTTGAGTACGGACAGGACGATGAACACGATGCCCTCAATGAGGATGATGACCAGCGCCGCCTGGAAGCTGGCCACATAACTCATGCCGGTGATGCCGGCCACATTGGCCACCACCACGGCAAAGAAGCTGTTCAGGCCCATGCCCGGGGCCAGGCAGAAGGGCTTGTTGGCCACGAAGGCCATGACGAACATACCGATGGCGGAGGCGATACAGGTGGCCAGGAACACGCCGTTCCACAGCGCGGAGCCCACGTCGAAGCCGGTGAGCAGGTTGGGGTTCAGGGCGATGATGTAGGCCATCGTCATGAACGTGGTGAGACCGGCTACGACTTCGGTGCGAACCGTGGTGCCGTTCTCCTTGAGCTTGAAGATGTTTTCCATAAAAAACTCCCTCTCCAGTATTTCCTTCAGTGAAATCGGGGGAGGGAAAACAAAATCAGCCCGGAAACGAACCGTAATTCCGCGCTTGTTTTTGCAGCCGGTAGTTGCCGGATAGGCCGACAGTAGAAACTCGGGACCCATTTCGCCCCAATTATACCGAAGGATATTGAGTTGACAGGAGGATAATACCACACAATCCGGGAGATTTCTACAAATTTTTTCGACTTTAAAAAAACTTCATTACATTTTGACAAGAAGAGACCGGAATAGTATAATAACTCTCGTATAAATCACAACGGGCGGCCCATATTTCCCTGCCGCCCATCCAGAATTAGGAGATGAACTGCTATGACCTATGAAATGACCGTAGCGGGGCTGAAGCGCCAGCTGCCCCTGTGCCCCATCAGCGACACCCTGATGATCGGCGCCTTTGTCATCTTCGGCGATGTGGAGCTGACCTGCGCCTGCGCCCGGGATCTGCTGAAGATCGCGCCGGAATTCGACTACATGGTGGCCCCCGAGGCCAAGGCCATCCCCCTGGTTCATGAGATGGCCCGGCAGAGCGGGCGGAACGACTACTTCCTGGTGCGCAAGAAGAAAAAAGCCTATATGAACGGCGTGTTCGAGGCGGTGGATCGCTCCATTACCACCGAGGGGGAGCAGAAGCTGTACATGGATGGCGCGGACGCCCAAAAGATCCGCGGCAAGCGCATCCTCATCCTGGACGATGTGATCTCCACCGGCGGCTCACTGGCGGCGGTGGAAAGCCTGGTGGATCAAGCCGGGGGCACCGTGGTGGGCCGCATGGCCATTCTGGCCGAGGGGGACGCCGCCAAGCGGGACGACATCCTGTTCCTGGAGCGGCTGCCCCTGTTCAACGCCGAGGGCAATCCTCTCTAACAAGCGTTTGTTTCTCTCTGGTTCGTCACGAACATATATTCTAAATTTGAACAAATTAAAAATTTTTGTTCGATTTCTCGAAAACCACTTTACATTTTCCAAAGGCCATGCTATGATGTCAGTGTAAGAGATCGGTCTCCCTGTTTTGGGAGAAGGGAGGCCGGATCCCCGCCCTATATTTAGAAATGAGGTGTCAAGTATGAACCTATGGAAACGGCTGCTTCCCCTGGCCTTGGCCTTGACGCTCCTGGCCGGCTGCGCCTCCACCGGCAATGATATATCGGATGACGATATCTACACTGACCGTGTGGAGCTGCAGGAGGTCAATATCGAGGACGAGGCTGTCGCCATGTCTGACGCGCCCGCCGCGCTGAGCACTCTGCTGCTGCCCGAAGCCTCGGGCGTGAAGGTGGAGAAAAACAGCCGGGCGCAGATCGACTACTCCAACATCAAAGACGGCTATGTCATGGTCAAATGCTCCTCCACCGGCAAAAAGTTGGTGGCACAGGTGTTCGGCCCGTCCTACTCCGTGAATCAGACCAAGTATACCTATAACCTGAACGCGGATGAGTGGACTACCTTCCCCCTGTCCGACGGCAACGGCAGCTACAAGGTGACTGTGTATGAAAACACCTCCGGCAAGTCCTATGCCGCCCTGCTCACCGCCTCCTTCAACGTGACGCTGGATGACGAGTTCGCCCCCTTCCTGCGGCCCAACCAGTACGTGGACTACGCCAGCGCTCCCAAGACCGTCGCCAAGGCGGCGGAGCTGGCCGGCAGCGAGACCGACCCGCTCAAGCTGGTACAAATCGTCTACGACTACGTGGTGACCAACCTGACCTACGACAAGAAGCTGGCTGACACTGTTAAGAGCGGATACCTGCCCGTGCTGGACAACGTACTGGCCAAGAAAACCGGCATCTGCTTTGACTACGCCAGCCTGATGACCGGAATGCTGCGCAGCCTGGGCGTCCCCTGCAAGCTGGTGGTGGGCTACGCTGGCAGCACCTATCACGCCTGGATCAACGTCTGGTCGGAGGAGACCGGCTGGGTGACCGGCGCCATCTACTTCGACGGCAGCGCCTGGCAGCGGATGGATCCCACCTTCGCCTCCTCGGGCAAGCAGAGCTCGTCCATCATGAAGTATATCGGCAACGGGAAAAACTACAACCCGGTGTATCTGTACTGAGGCCGCGGATAAAAATTTAAAAAAACCCTTTACGAATGAATGGGTTTGAATTAAAATGGGTCTGTGGTATCCACAGACCCATTTTTTATGATACAGAACGCCATAGCGTGCAGATTGGAGNNTTACATGAAACATAACAGTATTTCTCACGGGGAGCTGTCCTCCCTGTGCCTGGAGCTGTCCATGCTGTTCCACTCCGGCGTGGGNACAGGGGACGCCCTGACCCTGCTGGCGGAGGAGAGCGACCCGGCATACCAGNCNATGCTTACCGACATGGCCAGCCGGGTGGACTTCGGCTCCACCCTGTCCGCCGCCATGCGGGAGNCAGGCCGATTCCCCGCCTANGTATGCGGANTGGTGGAGGTGGGCGAACGGGCCGGACGCACCGAGGAGGCCCTGTCCGCCCTGGCCCGGTACTACGANCGCCGCGCNCGGCTGGATCGGCGGATCAAGAGCGCCCTGCTCTATCCGGCNGTGATGCTGNTGNTGATGCTGGTGGTCATCGGGGTGCTGCTGATGCGGGTTCTGCCCATTTTTGACGATGTGTACGCCTCCCTGGGCGGGCGGCTCACCGGCGTGGCCGGCGGNCTGCTGACCCTGGGGCGCTGGCTGGACGGAGCGATGCCCGTNCTGTGGGTGCTGATGGCCGNNGTGACGGTGTTCCTGGCCGCNTTNGCCGCCCTTCCCTCCTTCCGGGAGAAGCTCACCGCCCTCTGGCGCGGCAGCCGCGGCGACAAGGGCGTNGCCCGGAAGATGAACGACGCCCGGCTGGCCCAGGCCCTGTCCATGGGCATGGCCAGCGGGATGCCCGTCGAGGAGGCGCTGGAGCTGGCCTCCGGCCTGCTGGACGACGTACCCCAGACCAAGGAGCGCTGCCTGGAGTGCCGCGCCCGNCTGGAGCAGGGCGAACGGCTGGCCGCCGCCATGCGGGGGAGCGANCTGCTGCCCTCCCGGGCCTGCCGCCTGCTGGAGCTGGGNCAGCGCAGCGGCACCGGGGACGCCGCCATGGANAAGATCGCGGACGACCTGTCTGAAGAGAGCGAGNCCGCGCTGGAGGATCNGGTGAGCCGGGTGGAGCCCGCCCTGGTGCTGGTGTGCTCCATTCTGGTGGGGCTGATCCTGCTGTCTGTGATGCTGCCGCTGATGCACATCATGTCGGCCATCGGGTGACGGGCNATGAGGAAACAGAAAGCCCCCTGGGGGGCCTTGCTCCGCGCCCTGCTGCTGCCCGCGCTTATCGTGGCGGTGCTGGTGTTTTTCTCCACCGCCCTCAGCAGCATCGAAAGCGGCCGTGGAGAGGAAAACAGGCGGCAGCTTGAGCAGGCCCTGCGCCGGGGCTGCGTGGCCTGCTATGCCGCCGAGGGGATCTANCCCCCCGACATTGACTACCTGAANGANCACTACGGCGTCCAGGTTGACGAGACGCAGTANGTCGTGTTTTACACNGCGTTCGCGGACAACCTGATGCCCGATATCACCGTTCTGGAGCAGACGCCATGAGACGAAAGCAGATCCAACATCATATCGACGCGCTGATCGCCCTGCTGCTGTTCGGGGTGTTCGCCGCGTGCGTCCTGGCGGTGCTGCTCACCGGGGCGGANGCCTANCGCCGCCTGACCCTGCGGGATCAGGAAGCCTCCACCCGNCGCGCCTGCACCCAGTACATTGCCACCAAGGTNCGGCAGTCCGACGCGGCGGACAACCTGTCNGTGGCAAATGTNCAGGGNGTNCCGACNCTGATNCTGGGCGGGGNCGAGGAATACATCACCTACATCTACTGCTACGANGGCTGGCTGCGGGAGCTGTACAGNTGGTNTGAGCAGCCCATGTCCCCTGAGGACGGCCGGGAGCTGGTNCAGGCGGAGGCNCTNGANCTGTCCCTGGCGGACGGGCTNCTCACCGTCCGGGTCACGGATGCNCAGGGCGGCGANGACACNCTGCTGCTGTCGCTGAGAAGNGAAGGGGGTGGGGCGTCATGAAGAGCAAAGCCCCCCTGGCCATGATGGAGCAGATCGTCATGCTGCTGGTGTTCGCGCTGGCGGCGGCGCTGTGCCTCCAGGCCTTNGTGAAGTCGGATCAGCTGTCCAAGNGCAGCGAGGCCCGGGATCANGCGGCGGTGCTGTGCCAGAACGTGGCGGANACCATTCAGCANGANGGCGATATCGNGGCTGCCCTGACCCGNCTCCACGGGGAAGTCTATGCGGAGGACGACGGGNTCTATCGGAGCTTCTACGATGGGGACTGGAATTACATCCGTTCCATCCCCGGTTGCGGGACGGATGCNCCCGAGACGGTCTACCGGCTGGAGGTTCGGCCGGTGGACAGCGGCGTGGACGGCCTGGGCCGCGCCCGGGTAGAAGCGGTGTCCATTGAGGATGATACGAGCGTTTTCTCCCTGGAGATCACCTGGCAGGAGGAGGTGGGCGCCCATGGCTGAGCGGAAAAAGGAGGGCATGGCCCCTCCCGCCCTGGGNGGCAGCTCCCTGCTGGTGGCCTTCGCGGTGCTGGCCCTGACGGTGTTCGCCCTNNTGAGCCTGTCCACCGTCCAGGCGGACGTGCGGCTGGCGGATGCCTCCGCCCAGGCGGTGGAGGACTACTACGCCGCCGACTGNNNGGCCCAGGAGATTNTNGCCCGCNTGCGCAACGGCGAGACNGTGGAGGGCGTAGAAAGCATCACNCCGACACTGACGCAAAAGGANNNGGANCAGCTTGNCTGGGTGCTTGACAGTGGGCTTTCNTCGCTGCACGANTGGACGGAGACCGNCCNNCCGCNGGANGANGNGTACGTTGTCACCNNTNNATGACGAGTACNTNGTCACCATTCCCGCCGCGAAGTGTGTGGGTTACGCCGTCCCCATCTCGGATACCCAGGAGCTCCAGGTAGAGGTCATACTATACGGAACGGACTATGTATACGGGGCGGACTATGAGGTACGGCGCTGGCAGGCCGTTCCCATCGGCGAATGGGAGCCTGACGACCATCTGAACATCTGGACCGGAGAAGAAGAATAAGGAGCGGAAATCATGGCAGAGCTATTGGATTATTTGAAGCGGGCGGTGGGGGACAATGCCTCCGACCTGTTTATTGTGGCGGGCGGCCCGGTGTGCGAAAAGCTGGATAAGAAGCTGATCCCCATCGGCACAGACCGCCTCATGCCCAAGGACGCGGAGGAACTGGTTACCCAGCTTTACGCCCAGGCAGGGCGGCCCAGGGACGTCTTTTTGCAGGACGGGGACGACGACTTTTCCTTCTCTGTAGCCGGNCTGGCCCGGTTCCGGGTGAATACCTACCGGCAGCGCGGCTCCATGGCGGCGGTGGTTCGGGTGGTGGCTTTCGGCATCCCGGACTGGCAGTCCCTGCACATTCCGTCCCAGGTGATGGAGCTGGCCAGTCTCACCCACGGCATGGTGCTGGTCACCGGCACGGCGGGCAGCGGCAAGTCCACCACCCAGGCCTGNGTCATTGACCGGATCAACCAGACNCGGAGCGGCCACATCATCACCCTGGAGGATCCCATTGAATACCTCCACCGCAACGCCAAAAGCATCGTCTCCCAGCGGGAGATCTCCATCGACACCCAGGACTACCTCGCCGCCCTGCGGGCCTGTCTGCGGCAGGCTCCCGACGTCATCCTTTTGGGCGAGATGCGCGACCACGAGACCATCCGCACCGCCATGACCGCGGCGGAGACGGGCCATCTGCTCATCGCCACGCTGCACACCAAAGGCGCGGTGAACACAGTGGACCGCATCGTGGACTCCTTCCCCAGCACCCAGCAGGAGCAGGTGCGCTCCCAGCTGTCCATGGTGCTGCGCACCGTGGTGTGCCAGCAGCTGCTGCCCGACAAGGACGGCGGCATGGTGCCCGCTTATGAGATTATGCAGATGAACAACGCCATCCGCAGCCTCATCCGGGACAACAAGACCCATCAGATCGACAACGCCATTGCCGCCGGCGGTGCGGAGGGCATGATCTCTATGGATCAGTCCATCCTGGCGCTGTACAAGGCGGGGAAAATCACCATGGAGGCCGCGCTGGAGCACTCCGACAACCCCGAGCAGCTCCGGCGCCGGCTGGGCTGAGCGCAACCCAAATGAAAAGGCCCCGGGACGATGTCCCGGGGCCTTTTGTCGCGCGATTTGCTTTGCTGAAAGCGGATTTACGACGCTTGGGCCAGCGCCAGCTCTAGTCGCGCAAAGAAGTCATCAAAGATGATCTGCGCGTCCTCGCCCATGATGATGTCATCCGGGTCGCCGTCCAGCATAATGAACAGCTCGCCCTCTTCCAACTTGATGCCTGCGAACACAGCATAGCGGTTTAGGAACTGCTCCAGCTCGCCCTCAGGACTGAGCTCAATGTCCTCTACACTGCGCAGTATCAGGTCGTCGGGACGGAAGTTGCCGTCCACGTCGGCCACGGCGATGCCCACATCCTGAGCCCAGCCGATGGCCACGGCCCACCGGTGATCTTCGGGCACGTCCTCAAAGGTAGACAGCTCCGCATCGGGACTGCCGGTCTCTTCCCAAAGGTAGCCAATGACGTCGGCCCGGGTAAGCAGGCCGGCCAGAGGCACCTCGGGGTCGTCAATCTCCACCTCATCGGGCAGGGGAGCCAGCGGGACGATGGGGTCGTCAATCGTGACATCGGGGATCTCGGGGGTCTCAGTGAAGGGGATGGGCTCGGTCTTGGTCACTCTGCAATCAGTGCAGGTGTAGGTCATCTCACCATCCGCTTCGGCGGTGGCTTCCGTGGTCACCACACCATTATCCCAGTTGTGGGCTCCGTTGCTAAATACCTCTTTACCACAGAGAGTACAGGTGTGCCAATGGCTGTCCTCGTCGCTGCCCCACTCACCGGAGACAGCGTCAACGCCGTCCGCCAATTTGTGATTCAGCGCGGGAATGGACTCCTCTTTTGTCACGCCGCAAACTTTGCAGGTATAGACTGTCGCGCCCGCGTTCGTGCAGGTGGCCAGCGTGGTCTTGCCGTCATCCCACTTGTGATCAGCGAGGCCATCTGTTGCCGCAACGGTCTTGGTCTCGCCGCAGCCAGTACAGGTATAGATCGTCGCACCCGCGCTCGTGCAGGTGGACTCTACGGTCACACCAGCATCCCAGGTGTGTTCCTGAGCATGGCTGGGATCCGGATCCTTCACACTGCAGTGGATGCAGGAATGGCTGTGGGTAGTCACACCGTTGGAACTCCACGCACTGCCCCACACATGATCGTAGTGGACGTCCAGGAAGGTCTCCTGATCGGCCGTATAGCCTGCCCCGTCGGTTTTATCCTCCTCGGTCTGATCCGGCTTAATTGTCAGCGTTTCACCGTTCTCGTCGGTCAGCTTGTCGCTGCCCTTCTCGTCCGCCATCATATCGAAACCGGTGTACTTGTGAAGTCCTCCTGGCTGGGTAACATTGTTCGTGATGACCTGCGTGCCTTTGCCAAGGCGAATGGAGCCATCCATGACTGCGTCGCCGCTCAGCTGGAACGTGGCGTCATACTCGTCCGATTCCTCCAGGTAAATGCAGCTTTTGCCGTCTTCGCCGGCAACATAGCCGCCGGTCATGGTGAAGCTGGCATCTCCCTTGTCCTTGGAGTTGGCATTGATCAGCACGCCGGTGCCGCGGGAGGATTCATTGTTGGAGATTTCGCCGTCGGTCATGGTGAAGGTGGCCTGGTGGATTGCCACGCCGCCGCCGTTGCCGCCGTCCTTCTCAACCTTGTTTTCGGTGATCTTGCCGCCGTCCATTGTGAACTCGGCCTTATTCTTGATCCAGACGCCGCCACCGCCGCTATCGCCGCCAGCGTTTGCAGCGGTATTGCCGCTGATCGTGCCGTCCGTCATAGTGAAAGAGGAACCAGCCCCACTCACGCCGACGCCGCCGCCGCTGGATCCAGCGGTATTGCCGCTGATCTCGCCACCGGTCATGGTGAAAGCGCCATTAGTCACATACACGCCGCCGCCATATTGGCCGGAGGTGTTGCCCGTGATGGTGCCGCTCTCCAAGGTGACGCTACCGCCCCCGTTAATCTTCACACCGCTGTCGGTGCTGCCGGTGATCTTGCCGGAGACATATGTCCCATCCTCATCAGTGTGGGCAGTGCTGTCCTTAATCGTGAGATTCACAGTGCTGTTCACATTAAGGGCACCGCCGCCCTTCGAATCAATGTTATAGCCGTTCAGATCCAAGGTGAGGTTTGTGCCGGCGGCACTTACAAACCCGACGGCGCCCGTGGCATCATTGTTATCAACATCGCGCACAACGTCCTCGTTGAGCTTAATGGTGCGGCCGTTCTCATCATTGGTGACGGTAAAAGCGTCCCCTTCGTAGGTTCCGTTGATTACATACTGGAGATCCCAGATGGTCGCGGCAAAGGAAGGGGCCACCAGGCCGGCGCACAGCGCCAGCGCGGTAAACACGGCAAAGCCGCGCTTACCCATAAGCTTGAACATTTTCATTTCATTCTTCCTTTCTTTGCATTGCTCGGACGCAAAGAAGTCCGGTAACCGATCGAGCATAGCGCAGAGCGCTTTAGCTTCTGGTTTTGCGTCCCATTGTTTCCAATGGTTTGCCATGCAACCGAACGAACGTGGGATGAAACAGTCCACCCCGACGCCTCTGGCTTTGCGTCCCACAGTTTCCCGTGGTTTGCCAGTACTCCCCTGGGATTCCGTAACGCAGCCGAACGAGCATAGGACGGGCCCGCGTTTCGCGAAGGTGACCGTCCGACAGCCTCTGGCCCCGCGCCCCATCGTTTCCGATGATTTGCCAACATACCCTGGGGTTCCATCCAATACGCCTTGCCCTTCTCCCGCCGCCTTAGGCGTTTTCAGCAGCGGGCGTCCTCCATGGTCATCCTCCTCTCTCATGCAACCGCGTCGCGGCATCATTCCGGCTGGTGGAGCCCGGGCCGCTCATATCAAAATTCCATATTTTCTCAACCTCATTATAGCACAAAATTTCCATTTTGAGTGCAGAAATTTTAAAATCAGCGTATTGCTGAAACTTAATTTCCACACGCCGACCCAGCTTTACCCTTCCCTGGCCTTTTCCCTTGATTTTTTGCTTTTTATAAAAGTCTGCCAAGGAAATCATCTATTTTCAAGTGCAATTCGTCATTTGTGCACAATGCTCAAACTGTCTCCACCGGGCACTTTGTGTTGACAAACAGGGATCCGGCGGGGTAAAATGGTGACCATGTGAAACGCGGCGCAGGCCGCGAAAAGCAGTGAAAAACAATGAAGAAAAGGGGATTTACACTATGCTGAAAAACAAGACTGCCGTCGTCACCGGCGGCACCCGGGGCATTGGCCTCGCTATCGTCAAGACCTATCTGGACAACGGCGCCAACGTGGTGGTAGCCGGCTCCCGCCAGGAGACGGTGGACAAGGCCCTGGCTCAGCTCACCGAGTACGGTGACCGTGTGATGGGCATCTGCCCCGACCTGTGCGACGCCGAGGCGGTGGGCGCGGCCTTCGCCAGCGTCAAGGAGAAGTTCGGCAGCCTGGACATCCTGGTGAACAACGCGGGTGTCTCCTCCCGCACCAGCCTGTACGACTACACCGTGGACGAATTTTCCAAGGTCATGGATCTGAACGTGACGGCGGTGTTCGTGTGCGCCCAGGCGGCGGCCCGGATCATGAAGGAGCAGGGCGGCGGCGTCATCATCAACACCAGCTCCATGGTGTCCAAGTACGGCCAGCCCGCCGGCTGCGGCTACCCCACCTCCAAGTATGCCGTCAACGGCATGACCATCTCCCTGGCCCGTGAGCTGGCAAAGGATCAGATCCGCGTGAACGC
>JAAVHT010000033.1 GCA_014799565.1 Clostridiales bacterium | reverse complement strand
CCTCTTCCAGAGGGTCGAGGAGATTCTCTCGAAAATCGGGAAGGAGTACTTCATTAAGTTCTGTAGACCTGCGGCATGACATACTCTAATATATTAATTAAATTTTAAAAGATACTTATTATATCTATTATATAAAAAATACGATACACTTTATAACAGACAATGGCTTACGGATGTGGCGCCTGAGGACCGCCCTCTGTTACTATAGTAGCCACACGCGAAGTCGGACCGGATATAAGGTGACGTTCCAGGCAAAGCGTGTGGGCGGGTATATGTCGATAGTGCTGCTTAAATAATTGGTCCATGGATCTTTTTAGAGATGTAGATAGTTAGAAGATAAAATTTAAAACTCATAACCGCAGACAAAATAGCGCCAGCTAAAAGTAGGATGGTATATGTTTTCCACTTCTTCAGCCATTCATTACCCAGATTGTCAAATGTCTTGAAATAAGAAAGGTAAACATGAGGGTCACTAAATACCGTTGTTAATCTAACTACTGCAATATACATTACACACATAATCAGGAATGCAATGGCAAAAACTCCCATCCCATCCATACAAAGAAAGATATTGTCCCATCCAATCAAGGCGCATATGATGCAGGAGACTACGGTAATGGGGAAAGCTACGTATCCGAAACACGTATCATATACCAGATTCTTTGCTATTCTGATGTGGTGTCCGTATTCTAAGTTCCAATATCCAGGACTTATAGCCTTGTAGCCATTCAGATAGTTCCTATAGAATTTTTTCAGATATCTTTTGGGAAGGAAAATCAAGACCACCAATCTCATGATTAGGAATACACCCTTCTGAATCTTTCCCCCTACCTTTGACACCCATAGAAGCCAGCAATATAAAATGGCGATGATGACATAATTCACCCTATTCCTGTTATGGAATGAAGATGAGGTTGTGTTAGATTGTTTACTCATTGAAAATTTTCGATTAAAATGGGACAGCCGAGTAGTTCCGTGACAGTGCTAACCAAATATCCTGGCTATATCACCGATCCGGGCAACCTTGAAATTTATATTTGCTTTCCAGCTTGAAAAAGTTCCCACACACGCGTATCATCTACATGTGAGGGAACTGCATACAATGCTGAATCATTAAGGACAGTAGGGCGTATGTCTACTTTATAAGTCGGATTGAAAATTTAGGTATGCATAAGTGAATAGAACACTGTACCCATGCCCATTGCGGCGGAAGCTATACCACCGACAAACAATAGTATGGTATATCTTTTCCATCTCTTAAGCCATTCCTCATCCTGCTTTTGAAATTCCTTGAAGTAAGAAATATAGTCTTGAGGATCATTGAATACCTTTGTTAATATACATAACCCGATAACAACCAACACCATTCCGATCAAGGACATGCCAAAGTAAATCATTCCATCTTTCCAATCAAGAACAATATCCCATCCAATAAGGGAACTGATGATGCAGGCTACTACAGCCATGGGGAATACCAGGTAACCTCCAAATGTATGACGCACCATATTCTTTGCTATACTTATGTACTGGCCACACTCTAAGTTTCGTAACATAAGATTAGATGCCTCTTGCANCTCTTCATTGTTCCGATAGAGTCTATACAGGTATCTTTTAGGAAGTAATACCGACACCAATTGTCTAATGATATGGTCAATACGAATCTCCATAGTCGTCCCGGCCTTTGATATCCATCGATGCCAGCAATATAAGGTGGCAGCTGCTATATAATCAATCCTGTTTCTGTAAGGTGCAGATAGAGATATTTTATTCATTTGTTTGCTCATTAATGGTTAAAATTGGTTACAGGCGTGTGGTCGTGCGGTGACCGCCCTCTGTTACTATAGTAGCCTCACGCGAAGTCGGACCGGATATAAGGTGACATTCCAAGCAAAGGGCGTGGGCGAGCATATGTCGATAGCGTTCCTTAATTAAAAGGTTCATGGATGTTGCGGTGGATAAAAAGACATAGAAACAATAATCCCATGCTTAGAGCAATTAATAGAATACTACCTAAAAACAGTAAGATGGTGTATCTTTTCCATCTCTTAAGCCATTTCCCATCCCTCTTTTTGAATTTCTTGAAATATGGAAGATAAAAATGAGGATCACAGGAGGTCTTAGTTAGCATAGAAACCCCGAAAATTGTTAACAAAGTCAGAAGTATCGGTAGGATCATCCCACTTCCATACATCATCCAATCCATAACAGGATCCCATCCAATTAAGGAGCAGATAGTGCAAGATACAAAAGATACAGGTAATGCTATAAAGCCAATGCAAGTAAAAAACACCATATTCTTTGCTGTCATTATGTCGTCTCCATATTCCATGTTCCCAAATAAGATGTCCTGAGCCTTCATTGACTCTATATGTTTCCGGTAGAATCTATTCAGACACTTTTTAGGAAGGAAAATTACCACGAACACTCTCAGGACATAGAACACACTCATCTGAATCTTCAGTCTTATCCTTGATATCCAGATCAGCCAGCAATATAAGCAGGCAGTTAATGCAACATCAATCTTATTCCTGTAAGGGGCAGATAGAGATGTTTTTTTCATTTGTTTGCTCATTAATGATAAAACTAAAAATAACCGATATTATTGATGTTTGTACAGGCTGTACGGCCATTCGTGAATGGGCTACGTATGTCACGGATGGTGCAAAGTTAGTGTTTTTTTAGGGAATTGACAAGGGTTATGCCGTTTAACAATTGCTATATCTTTGAAAGCAAGACTCGTCCTTTGGAAATCCGTCAGGTCATCCGGCGTCAATCCCTTCATCGCGCCGGACATGAACATCGCCGACGCTCCTCCACTGATGAATCTGCTTGCAAAGCTGCCGAAACTTCCACCGTCCATTGCGGATGCGAGCCCGCTTGCCAGTCCATGGGTACCTGTACGTAGGAGTTCCTTGCCTATCGAGCCGGTGCCCCCGGTCAGTGGGACATCTTCTTTGGCTGCTGAAAGTTGAATCGGGATGGAGAGCAGGACTCCAAGGAGTAGAAAAAGTTTTCTCATTTGTGTGATGTTTTATNGGTTTTGCAAGTGCAAAAATATAAAGACAAAAGTTTTCACGCAAATGAAAAAGTTTGACGGGNTTGAAATTTTTATANTTGANAATCAGATATATAGGTGTATNTGGATTCTTGAACTGCAACAAAGGCAATCGAAAAGTTTGACGGCAGGGTATGGTTCGTTCCTTTAGGATATACTTTCGCTGTAATAGGCACGCGGAGGGGCAGATAGGCAGAGCGCGCGAGAGATGTCTGCTATTGGGCGACACCCGGAGCAGAGAGCCGACAATAATTGAAGGTATCAGAGGGTCTTCATCTTTCTTCTGACGTAGAGACCGATGTTGGTCTCATGTTCATCTATACCGAGTTTCTTTCGTATATCACTGCTGATATGGTAATGGCGCTTGAGCTTGATGTATTCGCCGACCTCCGTACCCCTGAGGCCGATGGCATATAGGCAAAGGTAGTTGATTTCCCCTTCCGTCAGATCATGATCTTCGAGGTATCCTATGAATTTCGGATAAAGAGCCTTGATGGCGAGACGCGTTGATTTCATGAACTCGTCCTTGTCCGTTATAAGCTTATCCCTCCATTGTGTGTAAGGCAATGCGTATTTATCGTTGTTGGAGATCTCAGCTGCCAGCAAGGTATTCAGCATCTCCATTCGGGTCCTGATTATGTCTTCGAGAGGTTTTTCCAGATCCTTGCTGCATTCCAATATCTCCTTTAGACGTATGCTTTCCGTCTCCAGCTGATCAATCCTCATCTTGAGGTTTTCCGCTTCCAGTGATTGTCTGTTTCGCTCATGTTCGGCCTGCTGTTTCTGCAGTTCAAGGTTCTCTTTCTCTTTTCTAAGGTTTTCGGCCTCCAGTGATTTTCTGTCTCTTTCAGATTCCGCAGCTTCCTTTTCAAGAATGGAATTCCTTCTCTCCAGCTCAAGTTTCTCATTTGCCTGCTGAAGCGAAAGGTTCTCCTTGTCGGCCAAGAGTCGTCTGGCCTTCGAAAGCTTATAGAGATTGCAGACAAATATTACGGCCGCCATTAAAGCAAATGCCACAAAGAGCATAAACCAGAATTTCCGGTCTCTCTTAAGAATCTCCTTGAGATTGTATTTCTCCATCTCATGTTTCTGCTGCGCAAACATCAGGTCGCGAGCCATCATGTCCATATGTATTGAATCGGTTGTAGCTGAGAATTCCTTGTATGCCTTCAAAGCTCCTTCATAATCTCCATTCTGTTCCAATATACCCGTCTTGACCGCATAATATCTTAATGATGTGGCGGCTTCGGATTCTGTTGAGATAGAGTCCAAGTATAGTTTGGCTGTTTTTCCATCTCCGAGCATATGATAAGCCGCCGCAATATTAATCCTGTCGAAGTCATCCATAATACCGGTTGAAACATAAGATGAAACCATATCCATGATCTCCTTCTTGTTGCCATATTGCAGAAGATAGTCCAATCTATAGGATGTCAGGAGCTCATTATAATGGGGAGAGTTTGCCGCTATGCCGTTTATGAGGGAGAATATACTGTCTGCTTGAGGTTTGTCATTATTGATCACACTTACGTCCATGGCGTTGGCAAGGCAGGAGACTTCATAATCCGGTAGACCGAGCTCACCGTAAAGTCGGGCGGCTTCGATGTTGTTCCGGATGTAGTCATCAAACCTATACATCTTATATTGGATTGCAGCCTGGGCTACCATGAGATTGGCAACGGTCATTGTGTCCTTAGCCTCAGAGAAAAATTCCCTTCCGCGGAGAAAACTATACATTGCCGAGTCATTCTCTCCACGATTCTGGAAAATCCGGCCCTGATAATAATAGGTACGCAGTCTTTCATCCGGAGAACCTTTCTTTGAATAGTAGTCGATCGCAGGTCGGAGGATGTCAAAGACAGTGGTATCGACAAAATTCTTATCCAATGCCATCGACATCAAAAGTGCATGGCGTGCCTTCTCCTTATTGCCGGTAAGATTTGCTTGCTGAATCGATTTTAGAAGTGAAAGCGCAGAATCCGGCCGAGAGTTCATAACCTCCTCTGAAATATCCATCCTCTCCCAGGCCTCATTCTGCCGATGACAGCAGACTGTAGCCAGGAGGGTGACAATGCCAATAAGCATATGTAAGAGCAGTTTAGGATGTCTATTCATATAGAGCAGTTTGAGAAGTTAAATCTACTATGCAATTACAAAACGACAAAGATACGAAAATAAATTGGATTTTGCTCTATTTTTCTTTTGCAAAAATGCGTGCTGGGGCTCTTTCATTTAGGATATTCATTCGGCGGAAGGATCACGCTTTATATTTGCAGCTGAGTGGCGGAGTGGCAGAGTGCGTTGAGGGATATGGGAACTGGACCCAGAGCTGGGAGCGCATGAGGGGGCTACGCTACGTTTGATGGGTTCTGAGGGAGGAAAAAGTTAGGGGAAGGACGCGCGGGGACGCCTGGGGACCAGGCTCTNTTACGAAGGGATGCGCTATGTAATAGAGGGCGGTCCCGACCCTCTGTTNCAGAATNNGCATTTGGTAGTGTTGGGGGAANATNGGGGAGAACATTTAGGTGTTGTTATAGGTTTTCCTTTTTGAAGTAATATNTATGATTATGAAGAANGTATTGATTATCGGATGTCCGGGAGCGGGNAAGAGCACGTTCGGACGNGCTTTGGCNGCTAAGACNGGATTGCCGCTGTTNTATCTCGATATGGTGTGGCATAGGGCTGACAGGACTACTGTCTCGAGGGATGAGTTTGACGTCAAGCTCGCCGAGATAATGAATAATGAAGGATGGATAATCGACGGTAACTATAAGCGTACGCTTCCTGTGCGATTGAGGGAGGCGGATACCGTTTTTTTTCTTGATTATCCGATTGAGGTCTGTCTTGCAGGAGCGATCGAGAGGTTGGGTAAGCCACGTCCGGACGTCCCATGGAGCGATGATTTCGAGCTCGATGAGGAATTTCGCCAGTGGATACTCGACTATCCCAAAGATCAGATGCCGGTGATAGCCGAACTGCTTAAGAGTTATTCCGGGACTCTATATGTGTTCCATAGCAGGGAAGAGGCAAATAAGTTTCTTGAAGATTTGGATGTGTGATATGGCATGGCTATAGTTGCAAAACGTGTTTTTTGATAGCATTATTTTTTTGTCTAATCTCACTGAAAATGTCAGATTTTTTTAGTAATTTTGCTTTTAAATCATACGCTTATACACAAATGGCAAAACTAACGGTTCAAAATACTCCGATTACGGTATAATCCGGATTTTAATTGTACCGAATTCGGTGCAATTATAGTTCGGTCAGAAAGTAAATGTGCTATGAACCGAGTGTCCCTATGAAACTTAAAAATAATTATGAAAAAAGTGATTTTATGCCTTTTGGCAGTGTTGATGTTTTGTCCGGTTTTTGCCGAGATACCAAAGGAGTTTGACGTCTATCTGTTGATCGGACAGTCGAATATGGCTGGTCGCGGGTTGTTTGAGGCAAAAGACACTACTGACGCTATCGAAGGGGTATGGCTCCTGAATGCCGACGGGGTTCCCGAACCGGCCGTAGCTCCCCTAAACAAGTATTCCACCATTCGCAAGGAACTGTCTCTTCAGGGTTATAATCCGGGATGTGAGTTCGGCAGGATCATGCATAAGGAGACGGGACGCCCTATCCTTTTAGTGGTCAATGCAAGGGGCGGATCGCATATCGCAGAGTGGCAGCCCGATAATTCCAACAGTTATTTCAAGGATGCAGTCAGGCGTACGAATGAGGCAATGAGGTATGGAAAGCTTAAGGGAATACTTTGGAATCAGGGAGAGACCGATGTGCAGAAGAAGACGTGGGACTATCCGGAGAAGTTCAGCCGGATGATTACCTCGTTGCGCAGTGAACTCGGAGCTGAGGATATTCCGGTAGTCATCGGTCAGGTAGGACGCTGGAACTGGGCTCCGAAGGAAGACATCGAGAGATTCAATGATTCCATAGTGCCTGCTACGTCGAAGCTTGTGCCTGTCTGCACATATGTCAGCAGCAAAGGTCTGGAAAGGCGTTTCAAGGATAAGGAGCGCGATCCTCATTACGGCCGGAAAGCCCAGATTGAGTTGGGACGGCGATATGCGGAAGCGATTAAGTGCCTTCGTCCTGCCGCCGGCGAATGACATCCTGAAAACGGAAACCAATTTAGGGGTTGCCGTGTTATAGTGGTAAAACTATGAAAAATAACACTACTATGACAAGAAAAGAACTTATTGACAGAATCGCCGCTAAAGTGGCGGAAGTCATCGACAATCCTGCGCCTTGGGGCGAGGATCCTCAGATAAGCATAATCCCGACTACTCTTTTGGTAGGCATTGAGCGCCATCATGACGCCGAACGCGACATAGCCTTCAGTGATGAAGCTATTGAGGCAGATGCTGTGGAGGATGGGGATTATTCGGAGGATGCGGCAGATTTTCAGTCGGCTTCCGATCCGGACCTGTATCCGGTAGGTACATTAATCGACTATGCAACCAAGACACCTGACTTGAAGAAGATAGAGCGGCTGGTAGAGGATTACATACCTCAGAAGGAGGAGAATCTTTACGCTGAATAAAAAACAATAAGATGGGAGCCTTTCACCAGAAGGCTCCCAATTTTTTAAGTGGAAATTCATAATTATTTATTTCCGATGGTGTAGCCGAGGCTTAGATAGGGGTAGAGGAAAGGATCTTTCTTTACGGCGTGTGGGCCCGAGAAACTGAAGGAGGGGCTGACACCTACGCGGAGCATGAAGCCGTTTTTGCGCTGGTAGCGGTAGCCGATGTTGGAGAAGAAGTAGTAGCCGAAAGTGCTGCGTGATACAGTCACTTTATATGCGGGTTCGAATATTGCCGGATAGCCGTTTTCATTGAGATAGAGGCTTTGTTCTGTGGAATATATACCTAAATTGACGCCTAAGCCTATTTCAAATTTGCTTTTGCGTTTTCCGAGGATGCAGTTGAATTCGAGAGGAATGGCGAATCCGGACATTCTGTCGGAGTAAAAAAGGATATGTTGGTAGCCGGCTACGTATGATAT
>JAAVHT010000032.1 GCA_014799565.1 Clostridiales bacterium | reverse complement strand
ATACGTCCTTGGCAAACTCATCGTCCACCTCGGGCTCCTGCTTCTCCTTTACCTCGTGAACCTTGACCTTGAACACCACCTGGGCGCCGGCCAGTTCGGGGGTATAGTTCTCCGGGAAGGTGATGTCCAGATCCTTCTCGTCGCCGGCCTTCATGCCGATGACCTGATCCTCAAAACCGGGGACAAAGGAACCGGAGCCCAGCTCCAGGCTGTAATTTTCGCCCTTGCCGCCCTGGAAGGGCACGCCATCCTTAAAGCCCTCGAAGTCGATGACCGCAGTATCGCCCTTCTTGGCCTTGCGCTCCACGCTTACCAGGCGGGAAGCGCGGTCAATGTAGGGCTTCAGCTCCGCCTTTACGTCGGCGGCGGACACCTTGACCTCCGGCTTAGCCACAGGCAGGCCCTTGTAATCCTTGATGGACGCCTCGGGCTTGACGGTGACAGTAGCCTTGAAAGTAAAGCCGTCGGCGCTGACATCCAGCACTTCCAGCTGGGGATAGGCCACGGGGTCGATGCCGGTCTCCTTCAGCGCTCCCTCGTAGGCGTCGGGATAGGCCAAAGAAATGGCGTCCTCATAGAAGATTTCTGCACCGTACATCTTTTCCACCATTTTCCGAGGAGCCTTGCCCTTGCGGAAGCCGGGGATATTGATGCGATTCTTCTGGCGGTTGTAGACCTTGTCGATGGCGGCCTGGAACTCAGCTGCTCCAACCTCAATCACCAGTTCATAGGTGCTGTTCTCTTTTTTCTCGTTGCTCTTGATGTTCATGGTGTGTTCCTCCAAGCTTGGCCCGCCTCAGGATAGACTTGCTGGGCCTTCTTTCTAAATAATCCAACCTATTCTATCAGATAGGCGCGGAGATTTCCACTGTTTTTTTGCTTAATCCAAAATTTTTTTTGGACGAAATCCGACAAAGTCCGCGGATACCAGGCGGTAGTCCACCGTTCCCTGCATTCCCTCAACGGCCAGCCGGTGGCTGGGCCCATGGAGATGACCATAGCAGCAAACGGTGACGTGGTACTGCTCCAGCAGATCAATGATCTCCTGGCAGCGGTACCCCCGGTATAGAGGCGGGTAATGAAGGAAGCACAGCTTCTCCCTCTCCCCCGCCGCCTTCAGCGATGCCTCCAGCCGGATCAGCTCCCGCTTGAACACCTTCTCCCACTGGGGCGCGCCGTTTTCTTCAAAAAACCATCCCCTGGTGCCGCACAACGCCACATCCCCATAAAAAGCGCAGTTGTTGTGCAGAATGTGGAGGCGGTTAAATCCGTTGGCCTGGAAAAAGGCGTTCATCTTGGCGGCAGTGTTCCACCAGTAGTCGTGGTTGCCCTTGAGCAGCCACTTCTCCCCCGGCAGCTCATGGTCGAGGAAAGCGAAGTCATCCCGGGCCTCTTCCAGGCTCATGCCCCAGGACAGATCGCCGCACAGCACCACTGTGTCGTTGTCATCCACTGGGGCAAAGCCCTCCCGGAGCTTGTCCACATAGCCTTCCCAGCCGCCGCCGAACACGTCCATGGGCTTGTCCGCACCCAGGGAAAGGTGGGTATCGCCGATGGCGTAAAGAGCCATCCCATCACCTCTTACTTCAGAAAGTCCAGTACGCAGCCCTTCATGGCATCCTTGTCCACCACGTCGTCAAAGCGGCGGCGGCGTTTTTTCAGCCGAGCCAGAGGCGCGGGGGTCGGCACGCCGGTAACCTCGGTGAGCTGATCCAGAATGTCCAGCCCGGACTTCTGCTCCTTCACGCCCAAGGCGGTGAGCACACTGGAGCAGAACTTAAAGGGGCTGGCAGTGGATACCGCCACCGTCACCGTATCGTCCCCGGTTTCCTCCCGGTACTCTTCCAGCACATGGAACGCCACGGCGGTGTGGGGATCGATAAGGTAATTCCGCTCATTCCACATTTTAGCGATCATGGCCTGGGTCTGCTGGTCGTCGCAGCAGCCGGCGCTGAACAGCCGCTTGAGCTTGGTGCGGATGGAACTATCCACCCGATAACTGCCGTACTCCGCCAGCTGGGACATATACTCCCGCACCAGCTTATCGTCCCGGCCGGACAGCTCGAAAATCATCCGCTCCAGGTTGCTGGAAATGAGGATGTCCATAGAGGGCGAGATGGTATTATAGAAGGTGCGGTTGCGGTCATAGGAGCCGGTATTGATGAAGTCGGTGAGCACGTTATTCTGGTTGGAGGCGCAAATCAGCCGGTTGATGGGGATACCCATGGCCTTGGCGTAATATGCCGCCAGGATATTGCCGAAGTTACCGGTGGGTACGCACACATTGATGGCCTGGCCCTTGGTAATGGCTCCGGCCTTCAGCAGATCGCAGTAGGCGGAGGCGTAGTACACGATCTGCGGCAGCACCCGGCCCCAGTTGATGGAGTTGGCGGAGGACAAGAAGTAGCCCCGCTCCGCCAGCTTCTCGGCCAGCTCCTCGTCGGCAAACAGCTTCTTGACCCCGGACTGCGCGTCATCGAAATTGCCCACGACGGAGCACACGCCCACGTTGCCCCCCTCCTGGGTCACCATCTGCAGCTCCTGGATCTCAGACACGCCATCCTTGGGATAAAACACAAGGATCTTGGTCTTATCCACGTTGCGGAATCCTTCCAGGGCAGCTTTGCCGGTGTCCCCGGAGGTGGCCACCAGAATGCACACCGTCTTTTTCTCGTCGTTCTTCTCCAGGGACGCGGTGAGCAGATGGGGCAGGATCTGAAGCGCCATATCCTTAAACGCGCAGGTAGGCCCGTGCCACAGCTCCAGGCAGTAGGTGTTATCGTCCAGCTTACGGACAGGCGCCACATCCTCATGGGAAAACCTACCGCCCCCATAGGCCTCGGCCGCGTAAGCGGTGAGCTCAGAACCGGAGAAGCCCTCCAAAAAGCTGTTCATGATGTACACCACCCGCTGCTGGTAGGACATCTCTTTCATAGTCTCCACGGCGGACGCAGGCAGCCGTGGCAGCACCGCCGGGGTCAACAGCCCCCCATCCGGAGCCAAGCCTTTGGCAATGGCCTGGGGCGCGCTCATGCGCAGATCTCTATTTCTCGTGCTCAAATAATTCATCGTTGACTCACTACTCTCATTAAATTGTTATAAAACAAGTCGCGCACGACTGTTTCATCATAACCATGGCACAGCAGATACTCATAGAAGCAGCTCAGCTTGTCAATGGATGGCAGAGCGTCGATGGTGTCGCAGCCGTCCCAGTCGCCCCCCAGAGCCACGCAGGCCGCGCCGCCCAGTTCCAGGATATGATCCAGGTGAGCCCGCAGCATATCCAAGTCCCGGCTGCCGCCCACAAAGTCCCGATAGAAGTTGAGACCGATCACACCCTGATTCCCTATTATCGCAGTTATTTGCTCATCCGTCAAGTTCCTTGTGTGATTCCACACAGATTTTGCGTTGGAATGGCTGGCGATGATGGGCCGTCGAGCCATTTCAACCACATCCCAGAACCCCGCCTCGGACAGGTGGGACACGTCCACCAGGATATGCAGCTCCTCCATTTTTTCCACAAATCGCCGTCCGACACTTGACAACCCCCTGTGTGGCTGGTCGCAGTGGGAACCGGACAGGGCGTTTGCGTGGTTCCAGGTCAGGTTGATGGCCACCACCCCATCTGCCGCTGCCTGATCCAGTCGGTCAGGGTCGCAGCCCAGCAGTTCCGCACCCTCCACGGTCAGAAAGGCGGCGGCTTTCCCTTGACGATGGGCGCACTCCACATCCTGCGCAGTGCGGCACTGGGCGATTTTGTCCTGGTTCTGAGCCATCTGCTTTTTAAAGCAGTCAAGCAATACATAATAGCTATCCTCTAATGAGCGGCCGTCTTCATCCGCATATTCTTTTTCTGTCCACAAGGCAAAAAACTGGCAGTACCGGGCAAAGCCTTCCGTCCGTTCCAAGGACAGGTGGCCAGTATTGCTTCTCAGCCCTTCGTTTAGATAATAGCAGCGGGCAATTGTGTCACAGTGGGCATCAAATACGCACAAACCGTCCATGGCAACTCCTCCTAAAATGCATTTTCTATATAGTATATGTCCGGCTTTTCAGTGCGTACTCCCAAGGGCGCATATACCTCCGCCACATCAAATCGGGGCTGGAGCTTCGTAGGATGACTCATTAAATAAAACTGAGCGGCGGCGCGCAGTTTGCGCCGCTTGGACGGGGTCACCGCCTCGCAGGCCGAGCCAAACTGGTCGTTTTTCCGCAGCTTAACCTCCACAAAAGTCAGAAATTGGTCATTCTTTGCCACGATGTCCAGCTCTCCCATGCGGCAGCGAAAGTTGCGCGCCACAATCGTCCAGCCTTCGCGCCGCAGCCTTTTCGCCACCTGTTCCTCACCCCACTGGCCCAATATGCGGGCCTGCTCGCCGCCGCTCACAGTTTTTTTAAAAAGGTACGGCGGTGGATGGGACACGGCCCAAATTCCCGCAGCAGCTCGTAGTGGCGCTTGGTTGGGTAGCCCTTGTGGCGCTCGAACTCATATTGGGGGTAGCGCGCCGCCATCTCCTCCATGTACCGATCCCGGCTGACCTTGGCCAAAATAGAAGCCGCGGCAATAGAAACCGACAAACTGTCCCCTTTAATAATCGTCTCATGGTCAATGGTAATCGCACACTTGCTCCCGTGATCCCGGTTGCCGTCAATGAGGACATAATCCGCCTTGGGTGTCAGCCCATCGATGGCCAACTGCATGGCCTTAATCCGGCTGTTTAGGATGTCGATCTCGTCAATTTCCTTCGGCTCCACGCAGGCCACTGCCCAGGCAACGGCATACTCCTTGATTTGGTCAAACAGCATCTCCCGGCGCTTTTCCGTCACCTGTTTGGAGTCGTTGAGATAGGGCAGCTCCAACCCCTCGGGCAAAATGACCGCTGCTGCGTATACCCGGCCAGCCAGCGGCCCGACGCCCGCCTCATCGCATCCGCACACAGCGCTCCGGCCCTGTGCCATGGCCAAGTGTTCCAGCTCCCAGCTGGGCATGACGTCTCTCCCCTTCCCTCTACAGATCCTCCGGCACTTCTAGTGTAAAGCGTCCAAGCTTTCCACCCCGGAACTCATCTAAAAGAACCTTTGCCATCCGCTCCGTGTCCGCCTCGCCGCCGGAAATCAGCATTCCACGTTTCCGGGCACCCTGCTCCAGAAGCTCCCAGCCCTGGAGACCATCCAGTTCCATCAGCTTATACCGCTCCCGCAGTGCCTCAGGGTAGCGATCCCGCAGCAGCTCCAGCAAAGCGCAGGCCAAAGCCTCCATATCCGTTATCTCGTCCTTCACCGCCCCGGTAAACGCTAGGTGAAGGCCGGTGGTTTCATCCTCAAACTTGGGCCACAGGATGCCCGGCGTGTCCAGCAGCTCCAGGCCGCTGTCCACACTCACCCACTGCTTACCCCGGGTGACGCCCGGGCGGTCGCTGGCTTTGGCTGATTTGCGTTTTGCCACCTTATTGATAAAAGTGGACTTGCCCACGTTGGGCACCCCCACCACCATGGCCCGGATGGGACGTCCGACCTGGCCTTTGGCCTTCCATGCGGCCAGCTTGTCCTTTAAAACGTTTTTTGCGGCGGCAGAGAACTGCCCCACTCCCTTGCCGCTTTTGGCGTCTGTTTCCAGTACGCCATAGCCCTTTGCTTTGAACCAAGCGAGCCAGCGAGCCGTCATGGCAGGATCCGCCTGATCCGCCCGGTTAAAAACAATCAGCCGAGGCCGGTTCCCCACAATGGCGTCGATGTCCGGATTACGGCTGGATATGGGGATACGGGCGTCTACCACCTCGGCCACCAGATCCACCAGCTTTACATCCTCTTCCATCTGCCGCCTGGTCTTGGTCATGTGTCCGGGATACCACTGGATATTCATTGGGCCGTCCTCCCTTTTGGCTCAATTTTTACACGAATGTAATTATTCTACCACAAAAAGCCGGACAAGTCCACCTTTTCTCCGATCCGCAATAAAAAAGGAGCGGTCACCCGCTCCTTTTTTATTGCGCTTCTTACAAATCCTCTTTGACCTTAGCGGCCTTACCCACGCGGTCACGCAGATAGTACAGCTTGGCCCGACGGACTTTGCCCCGACGGACGGTCTCAACCTTCTCAATGGTGGGGGCGTGCAGGGGGAACACCTTCTCCACACCAACGCCGTAAGAGATGCGGCGCACGGTGAAGCTCTCCTCCACACCGCCGTGCTTCTTGGCAATGACGGTGCCCTCGAACACCTGGATACGCTCGCGGCTGCCTTCCTTGACCCGGATGTGAACCCGGACGGTATCGCCCACATTGACGGAAGGAACCTCGTCCTTCATGTACTTCTCGCTGAATTGCTTAAGCAGTTCCATTTGTATTTTCCTCCTATTTTCAGGCGTTCATGCGTCCAAGCCAATGGCCGCGCAGAGGATCGCCCTTTTCAGACTTTGGTAGTCTACCACAAACGCAGGAAATTTGCAAGAACTTTTTTCAATTTCCGGGGAAATTTTATGCTCCCTCCCTGCCGCGGCGCAGTACCCCGGCCAGAAGCCACAGGGCGGTGAGAAGCAAGGTCGCGTTAGCGTAGTGGATCGCGCACACTGTGCCCACCCCCACCAGCGCGCCTACCAGACAGCCGGATAGAGCCGTCATCAGCCGCTCCGCCCAGTCCGGATCCAGCCGTCCGGCCAACAGGCCGTATACGACCCGTCCCCCATCCAGCGGCAGGACGGGCAGCAGATTGAACACGCCCACCGCCAGTGTAAGCACCGCCGCCAGCTGCCAGTCCATCGCAAGGGCTATGGCTCCAAACAGCAGATTGACTGCCGGCCCTGCCAGCGCCACGAAACTGTCCTGACCATAGGTCAACGGCTCATCGTAATTCAAACGCATTTCCGCCCCTACAACTGTAAAGGATATTTCCGTTACACATCCTCCAAAGAGGGCGGCAGCGGCCATATGGCCCAGTTCATGGAGGGCGCAGGCCAGCAGCCCCCAGGGCAGCAGCCCCACCCCCTCATCCAGCCAGAACAGCGCCCCCAGGATCAGCAGGAAGCCAGGGCTCACCTTCACCCGCGGCAGCTCATGATAAGTCCACATAATATGCCGGATCCAGTCGGATGTTGTCTTTTTCAATGGTCAGATGAAGATGAGGGCCGGTGGCGTTGCCCGTCTGCCCCACCAGCGCGACGGTCTGGCCACAGGTCACCTGATCCCCCTTATGAACCAGGAGCTTGCTGCAATGGGCATAGAAGGTGCTGACATTGTTATCATGATTGATCTTTAAATAGTTGCCGAACTCGTCGCTGGTTCCGATATATTCCACCACACCATCGGCAAAGGCCCCGATTTCAGTACCCTCTGCCGCACCGATATCCAGCGCAAGATGAAATTCGTTGGTACCGCTGACCGGGTGATCCCGATAGCCAAAGCCAGATGTTGCCGTTCCAGACACAGGTACTACAGTCTCGCCGAGACCCAGCTCATAGAACGCAAAGCTCACATTTCGGGGCAGTTTTATACCGTCATCGGTATATTCCTGGGCCATTGCCGTCACCACAACGGGCTCACTGGGCTCCGGCTCACTGGGTTCCGGTTCACTGTAAACCGGTTCATCTACCATTGGCTCGTCCCCTTTTTGTGGAACGCTGATCCCGGCAAATATGCCATGCTTATTCCAATAAGCCAATCCACCGCCTGGAATCTGGCTCATCAGAATCACAGATTGAGTTTGTTCAAAGGAGGTCGAATGAGGCGGTTCTTCTTCCTGTACCTCGCCGCCCAGCAGCTCGACACACAGCATCTCCAACGCCCCCTGCAGCGGTTTTCCTTGGGACAGAGCGGAACCAAACTGCTGAAAAACCGCCTTAAAATCCACATTGGCGGCTGCGGCAGTTCTCCACAGCTCCAGCTGCGCGGGGAACACGCCCCGGCCAATGTACACCAACAGAAACAAAAACAGGCTGACCACCAGTTGAATGAGCCTGCGCCGATCCCCTTCCGCNCCACTGTTCTGNGCAGGGCGCCGCCTTGTTCTCTGTGCNGGCCTCCGCCCTCTGCTCNTTGTAACGTACCTGGATGCCCCGTCCACACGTACTCCCTCCTTGTCCACACAGTCTGGAATACTGTATGTTCGGGAACAGGGTTTTATGCAAACCGANGGCTCAGATATATNAGNCCCGCCCTATATNGGGCNGGNCTTCAGCCGAAGCGTCATNCATCAAANNGGAAGGNNTNTCTGACTGCGTTTTTCCCNAAGGTGCGCACCGCCATCCGATACATCGCCTTGGCNTGGATCCGATCATGCCAAATAAAGCGGCGCAGCACCTTTCGNACAGACCACAGCTCATCATAACTGCCCACAACNGCAGGAGCCTGNAAGAAACCNTCAGTCCGCTCCAAAATCGCAAACCCTCTCCGGCGGCACTCGAAGATGGTGCCGGAGTTGTCCGCATCCACACCGATTTCACCAAAATAATAGGAGTTCACGTTTTTGGTATGCTTGTACATCTCCTGAGCCGTCCGGGGAACAGTGCCATAAAACGTATTTCGCTCCGGCAAACAGCTGGCATTTTTATCTGGAATAGAGGCATACAGCTCATGAAAATCTTCGGCGGATTTCAATGTCAACGCTTTCAGTCTCAAATACTCATCCTCTGGCAGCGGCGCGCGCTCTTCCTCAAACATGATGTCCGAATCGGCGTCCGCGATCTGAAGCCCGCTGGCTTTTTCCTGGGTAATCTCAATTTCAACGCGCTCCGGAGCTGGCTCCCCGCTCCAGCGCAGGTAGGCCATGATCTCCTCCGGCATTTTTCCCAGCGCCTGCTTCTTGTTCGCCCCCCGGGTATACGCTCCCACGCAGTTGACGGCGTACAGCAGCGTGTCGTCCCCATTATGTTCCCAGGCACAGTTTACCTTCATATTCCGGCCTCTTTCTGTTGGAAAATATAAATGCAATCACTTCTCTCCCACAAACAGCAGATGGTTGGTCATGCCCAGCAGTTCTGGCTTTTCGCAGATGTACTCGTGGTATCTCAGATATTGGGCATAGCTCTCGTCGTCCATGGCGTTGATTTGATCCGCCATCAGCTCGCTGACGCCGTCAGCGGCCACTTCATGGAGGACCCGAACGCCGCCGTCCCGGAGCAGACTGCGGCACTCGTCCACAGTGTGAAATACAAATGGAAAATTTTCCAACCGAAACGTTTCCTTATTATAATCTCCAGACACAAAATAGTCCGGACGGTAGGAAAGCTCCGTTAAGAAAATCATATCATGGGAAATAAAGGCAAAGAAGAGCTTGCCGTCAGGCTTGCAGACGCGCTTTGCCTCCGCGATGCACCGCAGCTTATCCTCCTCTTTACGCAAATGGTACAGCGGCCCAAACAGCAGAACAGCGTCAAAGCTCTCATCCTCATACCGACTCAGATCCACTGCGTTCCCCTGGACAAGCTCGATCTCATCCTCCGGCCTGATCTTCTTGCGAAACGCCTTGATATTATGATCCGCCAGCTCCAGCGCGCATACCTTGTATCCCTTTCTCGCAAAATATAGGCTGTATTCCCCCGCCCCGGCACCTATGTCCAAAATACTGGAGCCAGGTTTCAAATAGCGCTCAATGTATCGGGTAGTGGTCAAAAACTCCACCCGCGCAGCCTTTGAGCCGTTCAGACGGCTGTCCTCGTCAAACAGCTCATAGATTTTCTGAATCTGTTCGATCTCGTCTTTGATCTGATAAATATCGTGGAAATCCATAACTTCTGCCTCATTTCAATAAGCATAGGGAATCAAAGCCGATGCTCTGTCCTGCTTGGCCGCAAGCCTAACGGAGTGGTTCGCGGCCGAAAGCGAAGAAATTCCCCGTCCGGCGCAGTTTTCCTCTGAAAGCGGGAAACGGAAAAATAAAGGGACGGTCATTCGCCGAAGAGACGTCATTCGGCTTTGCCGAACGACTGTCCCGGCAGCCTTCCGGCTGCCCGGCGAACGACCGGTCAGGCAGTCCATAGGACTGCCCTGGTGCCCAAAAATAAAAGGACTGCCTATGACAGTCCTTTTATTTTTGGAGCGGGTGAGGGGAATCGAACCCCCGTGTTCAGCTTGGGAAGCTGACATTCTACCATTGAACTACACCCGCAAGTGTATTGTATTATATCAGACCCGGCTGGAAAATGCAAGCATTTTTTGCTTGAAGGATTTCCAAATAATGCTTTGAAACTTTTTTACAAAAACCCCTTTACAAATCAAAAAAATATTGCTATAATGAACAAACAATAACGAATGGAGGTGATCAAAATGAAGGTCTTCTATTCTGAGCCCGTTGATATCGACGAGTTGATCTTCGCCGGAGAGACTACCGTTCCCAGCGACCGCTGAGCCAGACGGAATTTCAAAGGTCTAGATTTAACTCGTCCCGTTTGGGACGTTTTTATTTTGGCTCGAAAAAAGGATGCCGCCTAAATAGGCGGCATCCTTTTTATGCGGTTAGCTTTATTTACCGTTTCTGATTCCGCCCCATGAAGCGAAGCAGATAGAGGAACAGGTTGATAAAATCGAGGTACAGCTGGAGGGCGGAGAAAATGGACGCCTTCTGAAGCATGGCCTCGTCGCCGTAGAAATACTCATAGTTGGCCTTGATCTTCTGGGTATCATAGGCGGTGAAGCACAGGAACACCACAATGCCCACCATGCAGATAGTTCGCTCCATGGCCGTAAAGTTGATAAACAGGGACAGCAAATTCGCGATCACCAGGAAGATCAACCCACCGATGAGCAGTGGGCCCAGCCGGGACAGGTCGGTTTTGGTGAATCGGCCATAGAGGGCGAACCCACCGAAGAACAACGCGGTCAGGGCAAAGATGAAGATCAGATTTACCACGTCGAACACGACAAAATAGAAGGAAAACACCAAACCGTTGAGGACAGAATAAGTCACAAACAGCGTTCTGGTAGTCCCCACCGAACGGTTTTGTATGTTGGAGGACATGACCATCACAACCGCCATCTCCGCAATCAGCAGAATATAGTGGATATATGGGATGGCAAACAGATAGTACACTGTCTCAGTAAAGGCCAAGGCGGCGGCCAGTGCGAATGTGACCAT